>JAWKNX010000012.1:0-83109 GCA_041391465.1 Bdellovibrionales bacterium | reverse complement strand
AAAAAGTACCTATTGTGGGCATCAATATGGGCTCTCTTGGTTTTTTAACTGAAAACAGGGTTGAAGAACTCTACAGAGTGATGGACATGGCTTTATCGGGCAGTATGGAGTTGCGACCTCGATCCATGATTCAATTGAAAATTAAGCAAGGGACCACCATCAACAAAAGTATGCTGGCATTAAATGACATTGTAGTTGAACGGGGATCTCGTTCTCACCTTATCTACGTGGAAGTCACCTGCGATGGAGATCCCGTAAAACAATTAAAAGCGGATGGAATAATTGTATCAAGCCCCACCGGTTCGACGGCGTATAATCTGGCCGCAGGAGGGCCCATTTGCCACCCTGATGTTTCTGCGTTTGTTGTTACTCCTGTTTGTCCGCACAGTTTAACCAACCGACCCTTGATATTCCCAGACAACCTTAAGTTAACTATTCGACTTAAAAAAGGGACACAAAAAGCTTCGCTCACCGTGGATGGCAAAACGGTCGCAGAAATCACTGATGAAGATCAAGTGATCATTGAAAAGCACAAGCAGTGGCATTATGTTTTAAAAAAACCAAGTCACAATTATTTTAATTTGCTCAATAAAAAACTCAACTTCAGCCAACGTAGCACGGACTGACTCCATCTAGAGGGGGAATTATGCTGCTCGACCTAAAAGTCAAAGATTTTGCAATCATCGAGAATATTCATATTGAGTTCACTCAAGGATTTAATGTCCTCAGCGGTGAAACTGGCGCTGGTAAATCAGTTTTATTAAAAAGCTTGGCATTACTTATGGGTGGTAAAGCCCTCACCGACAGCGTCCGAACGGGATGTGAGAATGCCAGTATTGAAGGGTATTTTGATCTGGCGGATCGACTGGATATCACGGAAAAATTAAATCATTTTGGCATTGATGTTAGCGAAGAGTCGTTAATCGTGCGTCGAATCATATCCTCCCAGGGTAAGTCCAAGGTTTATATGAATGGAACCCTTGTTCCACTCATGCAATTGCGCGAGATTGTTTCCCCCTTGATTGAAATGACCGGAGAACAAGCCCCATTGATCGAAATGACCGGCCAACATGATAACAAACACCTGCAAAACAAAAGCTACCGCATGAGATTTTAGATCTGCATGCGGGATCAATGGATCTAAGAAAAAAGTATTTCGACATCCATCGAAGTGTGCAATCGATTGAAGAAGAACTGCTCGAGCTCAAGCAAAATTCTCAAGATCAGGCTCAGCGCTTGGATTTTTTAAAATATCAGGCCAATGAAATCCGCAATCTTGACTTAAAGCCCGGAAGAAATCGAGCTAGAAAATCGATTGAAAAAGGTTAAATCTTCTTCGGACTTAGTTTGTTCGAATGACGGGAAGATGCTCTCTATAACGACGATGATTCTGCCCTATCACGACTGGATCGAGTCAGACCTGGCAACTTCTTTATCTAAACATGACCCTGAAATTGATAGAACAAAACTCTTTACTTGATGCCGCTAAGACCAACAATCGAAGGATGATTGTTCTTTTCTTCGTCTATAATGCATTGGTTTGAAGATTCTGCATCATTGATGGTCTGAGGCATGGTGAAGTCGATTGAAAACTATGAAAAATAACAAGCTAATCAGTTGAAGACATTAATTAAACCAACTATCTGGAATTGAAGAAGAAATATTCACTATTGAAAATAAAGACAAAATCATTCTAGAAAAAACTAAGAAACTTGCCGAAATGCAACTCCTTCGAAAGCAAGTTGCCGTGGAGTTGCATCAAGTAAGAAAAGAGGCCGCCTCTAGCTTGCAAGGAGTGAATAAGGGCTGAAAGATCTCAACATGAAGGGCCTCGGATTTTCAATTGCGATCACTATGATGGAATCGTTTTCAACCACGGGAAGCTGGGAGTTGAATTCATGACACGAACATCGAGAAAGAGTGATCATCACTCCACTGGCTAAAGTTTTCAGTGGCGGCGAATTGAGCCGTATATTATTAGCCATTAAACAAGTTGTTGGATCTGGAGCTCAGCCAAGAACCTATTTGTTTGATGAAGTGGACACGGGTGTGAGTGGCGAAACTGCAGAAAAGTCGGTCGAAAATTACACCCGGATTTCAAAAGGACAACAGGTGATTTGTGTAACTCACCTTCCACAGGTGAAAGCTGCATTTGCCGACTCTCATTTTTTAATCCGAAAAAGTCTCCAAAGAATAAATCCGTACAAATGATTGTTAAATCATTGGACAAACAAGATCGAGTGAAGAAGTCGCTCGGCTAATTCTGGGGAAAAGATCACAAAAACAGTCTTCAACATGCCAAGCAACTGATTGAAGCCACTGAATAAACTTACTGTGTTTGGATGAAACGCGCAAAAGCGGCAGAGGTGCTACTGCCCTCTGTTTGCCGACTCCCAGTCCAGCCAATGAGCACTGTTGATTGAATCCAATTGAAAAACCCAGGAGCTGTTCCATCCAACCCATGTACCTAAATTCACAACCCGTAGTTGTTGGTTGTTGATGGACACAATCTCATCAAACTTCCGCGTGGGATATGCTAAAAGTGACTAAATCCACCGGTGGTTGATCAGGCCCTAAGAGCTGCGCACCATAGTCACGCATCAGTTGTTGGGATTGATCTTTATTGATGATTTTAAACTCCGACGTGTACCTGCGTGAGCTGGCTGATGCCTTTTTTCGCCAATTTTAACAATCAATGACTCGGGCATGGAGCGACTGAACCACTTCGCAAAACCTGTACGTAAAAACCGACGCAAAAATAAATACCCTTTGTCATTGGGGGTCACTTGATCCCCGTGCTCGGCCTCGAAAGTTGGTCTTGTCTTGTTGAAAGAGTGCTCCCTCAGGATAGACGCTAAAGCCCAATTGATCAGCCCAATAATGGTTGAGATATAGATCGTGATTCCCTTCAAAATAGTGAACATTGACGCCCTTTTGTTTGATCTGTTTCAACAGTTGAATAAACACGTCAAATTTTTCAATAAAATACCTGTGATCCACGAGCCACAGATCAAATATATCACCGACTAAAAATAAATCGGTCACATCGGCCTGCGCGTTTACATATTGAAGGAATTTTTCAAAACGCACCCAACGCTCATCATTAGGTTCATTTAAATGCACGTCTGAAACAAAAAGTGCTCTTTGCATGGATAAATATTAGCAAACTATAAAAAAGCTGACACCCCTTATTGTTTTAAATCTTCCTTGATCTGATTCACATTCAAGGCGTTTTTCAATGAGCGGGGTTCAATTGAGAGGGAACAAACTGTTTAATGTCGCTCACTGACTCACCAGAGATGGAGCGCCTTAAAAAGCTATAGAGTAATTTAAAGGCCGTGATTTTTTGTTCCTTCACCCGCCGATCAGTTGAGAAGTAATCGTGAACCTCGGTCCCTTTGAAATCAATATAGGCGACCTGAGTTGTATTTAGTTTTTCCAATTCGGCGTAAGCCTGTCTCTCGACATCAAGCACTTGAGGGTCGCGTTCTGAGGTCACCAGCAGATGCCGGTCACCGGCGACGATCCCCGATTTGATCGCTTGCATATCAATTTGCCCGTGCATTTCAAACATAAAATCTAAAATGCTTTTAAATGTAATTAAGGTCTTCCCTTCACTTTGATTTTGCGGAGCACTTGACTCATCTTTCCTCGCTCTATTTGTGCGGTTTAGATTTAGTGAAAACTCCATCAAGGCCTTTCTGTTTTCGGCAAGTACACTCGCTTCCGGCAGCATATTGGCGTTGCCATAATCTATAACAAAGGGCTCAATCCCTCTTTCTCGAGCCTGGGCATTCACGTGAGCGGCCACGGCCATCAAATAACTGGACGAAGCACTACGACCAACGAGCAGTACAGGCAAGTGGGGTGTTTCTGCATGCATTGCCAAACATATTCGCTCAACCACTCTCTAAATTCTAGCCAGTTTTAAAATCGGAAGTTCTCGAGGCGCCCCTTTTGACCTGGTAGCTCAATCGCTTCGGCAGAGACTCGCATATAGTCTTGATGATTCATTATTTTGAAGGGTTAGTTTCTTGCCTAAGCTCTCAATGTCTCTCGACGATTTAACGTGCCGATCAATTCACTCACCGTGTCCACGCGTGAAATGTTCGCACCCTGCCCGGCAAAAGCTAAAACGCGGGCTTCGGCATCTTTGTCAACGCGGCCATGGCGAGATCGCACACGAATGGTCCCAAACGATTCGTCAATTCGGCTCATATCTCGATGGTTGGGGTTATCCGATGTTTCAAAAGCCGCATTCATCTCTTGAAGGTATTCAACGAGAGCCGGATGTCCGCTTCGATTTGGAACCAAATCAGCAGGTTGGCTGACAAATAATTCTGCACAAAGACCCGACGCCAGGCCGAAGAGGAGAACAGGATCACTATGTAGACGCACACCAGCGTTCTGGTTAGATAGAACATGTGTTCTCTTGTAACGGGAGAACATTCTGACGTAGCAACCTCCCATATATATTTGAGGGGTATTGAAATCTCTGAACGCGCCCGCAATCCGAAGCTCCCTTGTTTATTTGAGGTTTTCATTTCGAATTTATTCTTCAGAAGTGTTTATCCTAAAGCACATCTCCCTTATTCCCTTACCCCCTAAGCTCCCTTGTTTATTTGAGGGTTTTCATTTCGATTTATTCCTTCCGAAGTGTTTATCCTAAAGCACATCTCCCTTATTCCCTTACCCCCTAGCTCCTTGTTTATTTGAGGTTTTCATTTCAAATTTATTCTTCAAAGTGTTTATCCTAAAGCACATCTCTCCCTTATTCCCTTGCCCCCTAAGCTCCCTTGTTTGTTTTAGGTTCTTCAAATCAATTTCTCTTTAGTCTTGGTGAGTCCAAATGCACTGGGCGTATCCGTGTGGCGGCATCTTTGATGACGACATACGAACGACCTGTGCCCGACAATTTCGCCAAGAGTTAAAGGGAAATTGATTTGAAAAGTTAAAACAAAAGGGTGGCCTGTCCTCCTTTTTTGGAGAGTTTAAGACAAGCGACCCACCGTGTTTAGAAATTGGGAGAGTCATCCTGACTGCGTTTTCTAAGGTATGAGGGAACATCTAAATCACTCGAATTATAAGAATTTTGACCCACGTCTTCGGCCATTCTGCGAGCATCTTCTATTGAGCTCGTTTTGCAGAAGGAATCATGTCTGCACCTGCACCTGTGCCTCTTTAAATGCCTTTGCTTTAGCCAAGACATTTCACGAGGGAAAGTTCTTTCTCAGCTCCAACATTTTCGCGAGTTGGTGCTGGCGCTTCCGGCATATGAGGTGTTGCTTCGGCACATTCTGATTCGATGGCATGGGCGAAAGAGTTTCTGCCATTGGCATAGGGTCCGATTCAACCATTGGAGGCTGAGGCGGTTGATGATTATTGTAGTGATTGTGCTGAGGAGCAGGGTTTTGCGGAAAACTTTGCGTATTGAAGTTCAACCCCCCGAAATCCATTTGAGGCATTTGCATTGTCATCTGCTCTTGTGTGAATTGATTGCTTTGGTTGGCTTGCATGGCCAATTGAGCTTTTGCCATTTGTTGCAATTTACTGATTTGGTCATTTACCGTGAGGCTGTTGTCCACTCCAAACCCGGTGGCAATAACAGTCACACGAACTTCTTCTCCCAACTCCTCATCGATAACAGCTCCAAAGATAATCTCTGCATCTTCATGGGCCGCTTCGGTAATCAAAGTAGACGCTTCGTTCACTTCCCAGAGGGATAGGTCCGAACCGCCGGTTACGTTGATTATGATGCCCGTGGCTCCATCAATTGCAATGTTCTCAAGAAGTGGTGAAGAAATTGCGGAAGTTGCTGCTTCAACAGCACGGTTTTCACCAGACCCCGCACCGGCTCCCATGATCGCCATGCCTTTAGCTGACATAACTGTGCGGATATCGGCGAAATCCAAGTTAATAAGACCTCTAATATTGATAAGATCAGAAATCCCTTTCACCGCTTGTAGTAAAACTTCATCGGCTTTTTTGAATGTTTCAAGTAAAGGAGTTCTCTCTCCAGCAATAGAAAGTAGTTTTTGGTTAGGGATTACGATAAGTGTATCAACGTTTTCTTTTAGCTCTTGAATACCTAAGTCGGCATGACGCTTTCTCTTTTTGCCTTCAAAAATAAACGGGCGAGTGACCACACCAATAGTTAATGCACCTAGTTCTTTTGCAATTTTTGCTACGATGGGTGCTCCACCAGTTCCTGTTCCACCACCCATTCCAGCAGTGACAAAAACCATATCGGCACCATCTAGTTTTTCAACGATATCATTGTAAGATTCAATGGCAGCTCTTTTTCCCACTTCGGGGTTTGCACCTGCACCGAGTCCTTTAGTGAGTTCTCGACCTAATTGAATCTTTGTTTGCGCCTTATTTGCTTCAAGAGCTTGAGAGTCCGTATTTGCAACAATAAATTCAACACCATTCAGACCACCTTCGATCATGGTTTGCACAGCATTGTTACCGCCACCTCCGACACCAACAACCTTTATATTTGCGCCCAAATTCGTATTCTCTTCTAGTTCAAACATAATCCCTCCAGTGGATTAAAATGCATCAGCAAAAAAGTTTTTCATTCGTTGGAGCATGTTTGAGGTCGAAAATTTATTTTCTCCCCACCATCCCCATAGATTGTTTTGGATGCTTCTGTGCGCCGTAAATTAAGAGCCCAACAACTGTGGCAGAAACAGGAGATTTCACAATATCCTTTAAACCACCCGCATTTGTGGGAATACCTTTTCGTACAGGAACATCAAAAATAAAATCACCCATTTCGGACAAGCCTGTCAACTGACTGACTCCCCCAGTAATAATAACGCCTGAGCCAAGTCTTTTTGAAAGGCCCGCTTGTTCAATTTTTTCTTTGATCAGCTTTAGAGTTTCTTCAGCTCTGGCTTCAACGATTTCACAAAGTTCCAACCGGTTAATGACTCGTTTTTGCCGACCTCCAACGCTTTCAACTTCAATAGTTTCATCAGCACCAATTAAATCCGGCAGAGCGCAGCCATATTTTTTCTTCAGGTTTTCCGCTGCAGTTTGTGTCGTTCTCAATCCCATTGCAATATCGTGGGAGAAGTTTTGCCCACCCACAGGGACAACACCCGTATAAATCAAAGCTCCTTGTGAATAAGCCACCATATCACTGGTGCCGCCACCAATGTCTACAACACAAACGCCGAGACTTTTTTCATCGTCAGATAAAACCGCTAGAGAAGATGCAAACTGTTGCAACGCCAGGCCAGCGACCCGCAGCCCTGCTTTTTCTGTGCACTTAATTGCATTTTGAATTGTGGATTTTGCTCCAGTAATTATATGTACAGAAGCTTCTAGCCTTACACCAGCCATGCCGATGGGATCATTTATTCCCACCTGATTGTCCACTTTGTATTCTGTCGGTAAGACATGCAGGACTTGTCTATCACTTGGAATAGCTATAGCCTTAGCGGCTTCGATAACTCTCTCCACATCATCTTTATCCACTTCTTGAGACCGAACCGCAACCATGCCGCTGGAATCAAAAGATTCAATGTGACTTCCAGCAACTCCGAGCCAAACATCAGAAATTTTCTGACCGGCCATGAGTTCTGCTTCTTCTTTCGCTTTTCGAATTGCTTCAGCAGTAATATCTATATTTATAACTGCGCCTTGCCTTACTCCCAGGTTAGGAGCTTGACCCATTCCAATTATTTCGAGTCCCTCTGCACCGATCTGGCCGATCGCACATGCGACTTTCGTTGTGCCGATATCAAGACCAGCAATAATCACTGAATTGCTTTGTGTTTGTGCCATCCATTGCCCTCGATGCTCATCATGTTGACGAAACCCATCCTTTGTATAGCCTAGTTTTCGTTACGCAGCCTGACAACAACTTTCTTGGGGAAGCGGGCGTCGATGATGCGTCCGCTAAGCTGCTTACTTTTCATATATTTCAAAACCTTGTTAATCTCTAAAACCTTTTTATGATCTAGACGATCGCCTAGAAAAACTTCTGATGCCTCCGGCCCGACAAAAAAGGTAAAGCCTTCTTTTTTTCTAAACCAAATTTCCGAAATCGATGTTTCCGTGAACGGCCCTTCTGTAGGTAGTTGCAGAAGAAATTCGATCACTTCTTTTCGCCGATTTTGATTGTTTTCGAATTCATTACCTCGCAAAAAAGGCATATCCACAAACTCACCTGGACTTAAGGCTGGCAAGAGGTCCCCCTCTCTTGCTATGGGGAACTTTTGGTCACTTTTGCCTATCAATACCGCATAGGGCTGCTTAAGCACTAACTCAACATTTAGTCGCCCGGGCACCCGCCTAAAAACATGTGCCTCCTTAACTCGAATGTCTTTTTCAGCCACTTCAATAACTTTTTGTAAAGGTACATCAAAAAAACTTTTCCCCTGAAAGGCAAACAACTCTGCCTTCAGTTGCGAAGGTATCTCCTGATACATTTTATCTTCATTGAGAATCGAAACCGTAATTTTATTGATTTCAAACAAAGGTTGGCGTGCAAGAAATAAAAATCCAACCAATAGAAACACGACAATAAATAAAACTTTGAAAGCCTTATTTAACACCGGCATAATCCAAAGTTGCAGATTCCACCAATTTTTGAATTAAAGCACTAAATTCAAGTCCGTCATGACGAGCCGCTTTCGGCACAAGTGATGTTGGCGTACACCCTGGCAAAGTATTGATCTCCAAACAAAATAGATCACCTTTTGAATTCGACATAAAATCCACTCGACAATAGCTTCGAATATTAAACTGTCGATAAATTTGCTCTGCCAGTGATTTCAATTCCGAAAGCTTTGCTTCTTCAATCCGAGCCGGTAAATGGTATTCGGTCTTGCCGGCGGTGTACTTGTTTTCATAATTATAAAAATCAGTTTTAGGTTCAATTTCAATGGGCGTCATAGCTTTTCCGTCAACCACCGCAACCGTTAACTCTTTACCGTCTAAAAACTTCTCAATCAAAATTTCTGAATCGTACAAAAATGCATCTTCGACGGCAGCAGAAACCTGAGAACTGTCTTTGCAAATATGAACTCCCACACTAGAGCCTTCACGCGATGGCTTAACAACAAATGGCAATTTCAATTCAATCTGTTGTACAACCAAATCAATTTGCGATTTACGTAAAACCTGAAACGGTGAAGTCGGGATTTTATTTTGAATTAAAATCTGCTTGCAGAAAATTTTATTCATACACAATGACGAAGCCAATACGCCACTGCCTGTATATGGGATTTTTAAGTATTCACATATACCCTGAACAACTCCATCTTCAGCATATTTTCCATGGAGTGCAAGCAATGCAACTGATGGTTTTTCCTCAAAGAGGCGGACTGGCAAATCCTCTTTGGCATCAATGACGACATAATTATAATTTAAATCCGTTAGCGCTTGAGCAAATGCTTTTCCTGTTGATAGGCTTACTTCTCTTTCAGCACCCATACCACCTTGAACTAAAGCAATTTTTTTATCTGACATATTGGCTCCTCAAGACCAATGGTACCCACGAATGATGGGCTTTGTCCACTGCAACTCTAGGTGACCCTAAAAGAGAATTCATTTTTTATGTTATATAGGCTCTATGACTTGATTTGAAATTCACCCAATCGAATCACTTCCGTGTGAAGATCAACACCCTCTAATCTTTTGACAGTTTTTTGAACGTGATCAATGACATCCCACACGTCCTGGCTCGAGGCATTGTTTATATTTACAATAAAGTTTGCATGTTTTTCTGATACCTGAGCGCCACCTATTTTAAACCCCTTGAGTCCACACTTTTCAATGAGATACCCTGCGGACACCTCTGCCGATGGGTTTTTAAAAGTAGAGCCGCCACTGGGAAGCTCCAGAGGCTGTTTACTTTTACGGGATTTATTGGCAGCAACGACCATTTTAGGAACATCTAAATCCGGCTGGTTCGGCCATGATAAATTAACTTTAGTTATTACCCCTGGCTGCCAGCCTTTCGAACTCCTGTAGGCCCATTCGATTTGAGAGTGCTCAAAAGACTTCAATGACCCATCCTCTAGGGAGACCACTTCAAATGACTTGACGATTTCATTGAATTCGCGTGGCTCACGCTTCTCTCTGACGCCGGCATTCATTACGACTCCACCACCTACTTGCCCTGGAAGCCCAGACAAAAACAAAGCCGGCGAGAGTTTCCTTTTCAAGAACAACTGCATAACTTGCAGTTTTGGAGTGCCTGACCAACAGGACAATTCGTAGTTATCCCCATTGGTTTGCTCAGACAAAATGCCCGATAATTTATGGGTATGCAAAACCAGCCCCGAAATCCCCTGATCACTGATCAAACAGTTACTACCATCACCCAAAACTGTTATCGGTAAAGCCTCGGAATGGGCCCACTTTACGACATTTATTATTTCCTCTACCGTGCTGGGTTCTGCATAAAATTGAGCAGACCCGCCCACCTTCCACCAATTGAAATTTTTTAAATCTACGCTTTTTGAAACTCCAGGTGGTTGATTCACACTACAAACTTTCTCGCAATAAATCGCCAATAGCACTCACACTACCAGCCCCTAAAGTTAAAACCACATCTCCATCTTTCCATCGCTGTACTGCCCGTAACTGCTCCACAATTTTTTTAGGCTCCGAACCCTCCACGTACTGCACGGGCACCCCATTGATTTGACTGCTCATTTCTGCCGAGGAAATACTTTCAATGGGCATCTCTCCCGCCGCATAAATATCCAACAAATACAGTTCATCACATTGTGTAAAGCAGTTTATAAATTCATTCCAACAATCTCTTGTTCGAGAGTATCGGTGAGGCTGAAATATAACGTGCAATTTTTTGTCCGGATATTTTTCTTTTAAACTATCTAATACCGCACTTATTTCAGTGGGGTGGTGGCCATAATCATCATAAAATAAAGCCCCTTTGATAGAACCTTTTTAGCTGTGACGACAATTGACTTCATACCAAATTTTCGATGGCTTCGATGTAGTTGATGTCGGCTTTTCTGCTCTGCTGACTCAATAATGATTGATGCCAATGCGTTTAAGCTCCGTATGCCGACCGGGAAAGTGGCATTTGATTTCGCCCAGAACCTCTTCGTCATGAAAAATTTGATAGTGTGAATTTCTGCCTTACTAAGCGGAAATCATTATGTCTTCGAAACCATAAAACAAAATGGGCTTTCTAAAATTCTCAAAAACCCTTCTGATATTTCGTCATCGCCACAGGCTACTAAGCAACCATAAAAGGGAATACGATCCGCAAATTGTTTAAAGCCCAAGTCAACATTGTCTTTTGATCCGTAGTAATCGAGATGGTCATAGTCGATGTTGGTAATCACGAGAAGTTCGGAGCTAGTCTTAAAAAACTCCCATCACTTTCATCCGCTTCAGCGATAATCCATTCTCCTTCGCCCAATTTTGCATTTGATTTTATTACGTCGAGTCGACCGCCAACGACAATCGTTGGATCTTTTCGCATGCAAAAAACTTGGGCTGTAAAACTGGTCGTTGTCGTCTTTCCGTGAGTTTCCATCCAACGCTACCCCTCTTTTGAGCCGCATTATTTCCGCCAATGCCTCGGCCCGACAGTATGGGTATATGCAATTCGAGCAGGCTCTAACAAATTCGAGCATTACCTTAAATAAGGCGGTGCGTGAACTAGGAAGAAAACAAACAAGCGATCGACCACCATTCCAAACTTGTTCGGCAGCATGCCCTATAAAAAACTTGAACTCCCAGTTTTTCTGAATGGCGAGTTTGACTGTTTTCGGCCCGATCACTTCCCAGACACCTTTGCGCCCATATTGTGCAACAACTCAGCGATACCCGACATTCCGATGCCGCCCACTCCAATAAAATGTACTTTAGATTTAGTTAAACGATTCATTTTGTGTTCCAAACAAAGTCTACTATTTTTTCAGCGGCCTGGGGCACGTGAAATTTTTTTAATGTTTTCAGATAAGTTTTTTAAATCTCTCTGTCACCTTAGAGTTCAACTTTCTCAATAAATTCTTTTCCGTAAATTGAGTTTGTTCGCTCATCATAGCGGCCCCCTGCTTGGTCAAAGCAATGGCATTGTCTTTTTTGATGGTTGCCGGCCCCTGGGAAGGGGATCGAACCAACAGGCTTTCCCAGGGCCGCTAACTCGGCCCCACCGGTGCTCGCACCCGCACGACAAATAACAAAGTCGGCCCATAGGTATCCTTTTCCATATCGTGCAAAAACTCATAGTGGATTGCACACATTCAACCATTTAATTCTTGATAGATTTTATCAATTTCAACAAAATCCAATTGGCCCACTTGATGGATGATGTTCACTCGTTCAACCAAGGCGCCCTTCTGCAGTGAGGAAACAATGACTTTGTTTATTCCTCTTGCTGACTTCCGCCAAAATAGAATATTAAGATCTCCGGAGCTCGGTTTTCGGCCAAGGAGTGGCATGAGCAATGGCTTGGCGAACTGGTATACCTACCGGTTCGTAAAATTTTGCCGAAAGCTTCTTTTTTGCAATTCAAGTATGACATGTAGCAGAGCATATTTGCTAAATTTTGAAAGCCATTGATTGGCCATTCCGGGCATTGCATTGGGCTCCCAAATATATGTCCGTCGCCCCAACAATGCTGCAATCACCTGATAGCGGGAACTGAGGCATGCCACTCCACGCCAAGAACAACTCTTGGGCGGTATCGAACAATTAGTAAAAATGCCTGTAAAAAAGCGATGGGCAAAAACAGCAATGTCATTAGTTTCTCATACCGAGAGACACCGGCAAAACGTCCCATGTTCAATAAATGTAACGGGTATCCCTTTTCAGGCACTACTTTGGACTCCAAACCTCGAGCAGTGCCAATAAAATGTATTTCCACATCTTCTTTATGTTTTCTTTTAAATGCTTCCGCTATGGCCAGCGCCGGGTAAACGTGCCCGCCCGTACACGCCACGCAATGAATACAGTCGTTTTCAATGAGAACCTCAATTCATGATAAAAATCCTGATCATGGCCTTGTGAGATGTCACATCTCTCCAAGCTCATTCGTCTGTTGAGTCACGATCTATGCACAACAAAATACCCACGGCTATACACATTGTCACCAGGAACTCCCACCATAACTTAAAAAATGGCAGTGTTAAGCCCTTTGTAGGCAAAACTCAAGTACAACACCTATGTTTATGAAAATATTAAAGAACAGGATCATAGTAATTCCCAGTGCGGCCTTTGCAAATGGCTTTTTGCTAAACGCAGCTATTCTCAGCCCACGGTAGACCAACATGAAATAGACCAAGAGGGAAATTGCAAAACCAACAAACCCAATTCTTCAGCAAAGGAGGTGCAGCTGGAAATTAAAAATCAGTGTGTGCCTCGGGTAGAAAAAATAGCTTTCCTTGACCTTGACCTAAGCCTCTCCCCCAGAGTTTTCCTGAATGAAATGTCAACATGCTTTGAATGACTTGAAATCCGTGTTGCTAGGGTCTGACCATGGATCCAGAAACACTTTGATCCGATTCATTCTATAATCGGAGCTCAATACTAAAACCGACATCACCAGACTGCTGATTACCGCTAACCCACCGAGCCATTTCATGGGCAGTCCAAATACGAACAACACTGACAAGGTCATTGCGACAATAATTACTATGCTTCCAAAGTCCGGCTGTTGAATGAGCAAAAACATCGGCAGTGTAAAAATAAAAAACAATAGACATTTTTGCCAGGTAATGAGTTTTTGAAATTTTTCCCGTCACGGCCCAAGCCAATAAAAAAGGATAAGATATCTTTAATAGTTCTGAAGGCTCGAAGCGCATACCAAAAGGAAGCGCAACCCACCGACTGGCTCCTCCGGCTTTAATTGCGAAACTCGAATTGAGAGTAAGTAGTACACCGGCGAAAGCCACCAACCAAGCCGCAACTCCCAATACTTTGACAACCCTCCATTCAGATAGGCCGATAGCCATCATCAAAACGGCGCCAATGATTGTATAAACGAGCTGTCGGCGAACCAAATAGAGTCCGTCGTTCATTGCCTCGGTGGCGTGGACAAAGCTGGTGCTATAAACCTGCACCAACCCTAACCCCATGAGAAAAAAGGCAATTAAGCATAAAGTTTTATCGACGACCACTTCGATGACATAGAGTCATCATAGTAATATGTCTAAATTCGTAGAAAACACCATTTTATGGCTCAACTTTAGCCTAAGTTAAATTTATTCGCAATTCTTTGGAAGTAGTTACCACGCTCCACACTTAGGAGTCGAAAACTATCAAAAACTCGACGCCCCTGGAGAAAGCAGTACGTAATTCCCGATTCTCGATTTTTTGATAAGCTATTAAAACCGCTTCTTCAAAAGTACCGATCAGGTAAGTTTCAGAATAATCGCAATATCCACGATTAATATGTTCTTTGGCTTCACCCACTAAAATGAGTGTTTTTACTTTTCGACGAATTCGAATCGATCAATGGCTCGTAATTAAGACTCGTATCTTTACCCCACGTAATCAAAATCACTTCTCATCAAACAATCCAAAGCTCTCATAACGGCATGGACGTTGGTCTTTAAGTCATTGTAAAACTCTACGCCACCGACTTTACGAACATATTCAAGCCGATGCGCCATACCTTTGTAGTTGTCCATAACTTTTTGAACGGCTTCACGAGTGGCACCATTTTCCAAGGCCGCCAAAGTCGCCGCCATAATATTCTCGCGCTGATGATACCCTCGGATCTTTACGTTCAACCAATGAGAAGTACTCAATCTCGGGGCCACGACCTTGCCTCTTAGTTCGTCCTTAATGAGCACACAACCACACCGATATTCATAATTTGAGACTCTAAAGAAGGTTTTCTAGAAAAATAAAAGATTCTTCCTCTTTGAACAGCAGGGTCACGGGCTAACTCAACAACGGCATTATCATCAGCGTTAAGCACACTTGTTGTCCACTTGATTTGTGTTTCGTCATTTTCGCTTTTGGCATTTACGTATTCTTCCATGGAGCGATAGCGATCTAGGTGGTTTTCAGCCAAATTCGTAAATACAATGTTTTTTGGTGTGAACTGTTCGCAATGTTCAAGCTGAAAACTAAAACTTCAGCGACGACAATTTCTGGTTTTTCAGGGAGCACCAAATACTCGCTCAGTGGTCTTCCGCCAAAATTTCCGCTTAGCCAATTAGTAATACCTGATTCCGTCAACATATTTTGAATGAGTTCACAAACGGTAGATTTACCATTGGTCCCTGTCACGGCGATTACTGGCTCGTCAATCCATGCGGCTGCAAATTCGAATTCACCTGTTACTAGTGCCCCACGACTCTTCGCATACTCAAGATCTTGGAGTTCGGAGATACCCCGGACTTAAAATAATCAAATTTTGTTGTAAAAAAGCTTCGGTGTGTGACCGCCGAGATCGAAGTTAACGTTTAAATCTTCTATTTTCTCTAGGTAGTTAACCAGTTCAGCTTTCGATTTGTGATTAAGCTGATTGTCACTTCAGCACCTTTTGAAACTAAAAACCTCGCAAGGGCAACACCTGTTCGCCCTAAACCCACAATCATTATTTTCTTTCCCTGACGTCTCTGTAATCGTACATCTTACCTTACCTTTTTTATCTCAATTTCAACATTGACTAAACTCAGTACTGCCAGCAAAATGGCAATAATCCAAAAGCGCACGATGATTTTGTTTTCGCTTAAACCTTTTAATTCAAAATGATGATGGATGGGAGCCATCCTTAAAACACGTTTTCCTGTTAACTTAAAAGAGAGCACCTGGGCAATCACGGAGAGGGGACCTCTATTTTATTCCACCCAATAAAACAGGCTAACAGGGTTCAATTTTTGTCAAAGTACTGACAGTTCAATGAATCCCACCTAAACTTAAACTCCCCACGTCGCCCATAAAAAACTTGAGCTGGATAGGAGTTAAGCCACAAAAAACCCTAAGCCCGAGGCGACAATGGCAGCGGCCAGCGGGGTGAGCTCCCCGGCTCCACTTATAAACGGAATCGCAAGGTATTGAGCAATTTGAAAAATGACCTGCGATATAGGCAAAAATCATAAACGTTGCCGCGCGACCACAATAACCGGAAAAATTGCTAAACCATAAGACCGTCCGTCAAATTGACCGCATTCCTTTAAGACAATGACTAATGATGCAAACGGAACATAAAGCCAACCCAAATCCGATGACAATATTTTAAAAACGGAATATATAATGAAGTCGATAAATCGCCTAAGCTGACCAAGACACCAAACGACAACAGCAGAACAAATAAATTCAATGGCCAAACGCAATTTACCACTGAGACACCTTCACTGCTGGAGTTGCCTTTAAATAGTCGTCACCCAATACCCAACCGCGCCAAAAACCAAAGTCACCACAATCACTCCCAAACCAACGGAACGTTCAGGTCAATCCAAAGCAAAAGCGGAATTACAAACCCTGCCAATATCGAGGATTCGCCACATGAGTGGGTGTGCCTTGTTTTTTTAAATGGGATTCGGGGCTACCCATCATCGCGAATACTCTGCTTGACCTGTTTTCGTGCAATTCTCTGGATAAATGGCCCCACCAATACATACGATAAACGATGTGAAAAACGTGATAAATGTTCTAAAATGTTATATATCTAAAAACGTTTAAGGCTGAAAAGTTCTCAGCCCACTCCAACCAATAACTTGTAAAGCATAACGCCCTTGAAATTTCTAACGGACTAGAAGTTATGCGTGCTCCATTTTTCGAGCACTTTTCTAACTTACTGCCGCGAGATCCTTTAATTGCCACAATGTCCTCGCTTTCTAGCATAGATTCAACCTCGGTTGCAAGTGCTTCTTCATAACTATCTGATAACACTAAAGTTTTATTGAATTCTCCGGTTGCAAGCCCCAGGCAAACTCGTCCTTGGAAGCCCAAACTCGACTGACATAGTCTACATCAGACCGCTACTAATTCCCCTAACTCTTCATGAAAGGAAGCTCGGTAGTCCTCCCAACTCTAACATCTCACCTAGAATCACATATTTTTTCCGGACTTGCGATCTAACTCGAAAAGACCTTTTAACATCGCCTCCATACTTTGCGGGTTTGCATTGTATCCGTCGAAAATAATTTTAGCTCCACTTTCATGTAAAATCAGTTGCGAACGCCCCCAAATGGTCTTGCACTGAGGGAGCGCCGCCCATATGTCTTTAGAGTTCATCCCCATTGCCACCGCAATGTACGGCCCATAATGTTGTACATTATGCCGACCAGTCATTCTCAGGAAAATTGCATTTGACTGACGAGTTAAATCCGACCTTGTACCTCAAGACTCACCATGCTGACATGAGCACAGACCAGGTTAATATTCACATCGCTCTTTTTGGTAACTGGAAAAGGTTATACACTTTTTGTCAGGGATAGTTTTTCACATACTCTTCATGCATCTGGCGAGTGTATTTGTTGTCTAAATTAAAAATACAAAGAGCATCAGGCGCATTATCGTAAATTTCTTTTTTCGCCTTTCGAATATTGTCCTAGAGAGCCTAATTCGCCAATATGGGCGGTACCAACATTTGTAACGATAACAGTCTGGCTCAGCAATTTTTGTAAGGGGTTGCTGTTCCACCTAAATGATTCATGCCCAGTTCAATAACGGCAACATCGTCAGTAGGTTGAAAGATAATAAGGTTAATGGGACTCCCCAATGATTATTTAAATTCCCCTGCGTGGCACAGACTTTAAATTTTGTTTTTAAAATTGCGGAAGCGAATTCTTTGGTTGTCGACTTTCCATTGGAACCCGTAATTGCTGCCACCCGTACCAAAACCTTTTTCCGCCAATAATTCGCGATGTTTTGCAACGCCTTTGTAGTGTCTTCAACTTTAACAATGCTAACTTTATCTTTTAACGACTCTATCGATTCAGGGAGTTCGTCGACCAATAAAATATTTGCTCCTTGCTGTACGGCCTCTGGCAAAAAATCATGTGCATTGAAATTTTCACCATGAAGTGCCACAAACAAATGGCCTTCCATTGGCTTTCGTGTGTCTATAGAAACTCCATAGCAAGCTTCATTGGGTTGAGAAAGAACCTCGCACGGTGTCGCATTCGCTATTTCTTCTAACCGAAGTGTCCACCCTATACTCATAATTTGTACTCCTGAATTACATCCCGATCGCTGAAGTCAATCTTTTCATTTCCAATAATTTGATAATCTTCATGCCCTTTTCCTGCTACCAAAATGACATCTCCAGGGTCAGCCTCACGCATGGCCCGGTGAATTGCGGTACGCCGATCCACCTCAATACAGACCTTACTTTCCAAAATGGCCGCTGGAAGGTCTCGAATAATATCAGAAATTATAGCACTTGGCTCTTCATTCCGTGGATTATCTGATGTTACAAAAATGCGATCCGCGCCCTCAAGTGCTGCTTGCATCATCAGCGGGCGCTTACCTCGATCGCGGTCGCCACCACAGCCAAACACCACATGAATTTTATGCGGTTGTTTTGAAAATCGACGGATATCCTGGAGGACTCCCAAAACCGATCGAAGTGCATCATCAGTATGGGCGTAATCAACAAAAGCATAAAGGTTCAGGTCGGTTGGAACTCGTTCCAAGCGGCCCGGCACTCCTTTAAAACTCTCTAGTGATTTCAAACATGACTGCACTGAAACTCCGGCATGCATGGCCGCACCAATAGCCGCACAAGCATTGTAGACACTGTAATCGCCAGGGACTGGAATAAAACCATCAAATTCCTCCTGATGAATTTTAATATGAAACCGAGTCCCAGAAAAATCCATTTTTTGCAAACTCAATTGTAAATGATAGGCGTTCTGCCCATACCCGACCCACTTCACTCCTCCTGCAGTTCTAATTTGACCACCCCATGGGTCGTCCATATTAATCACTGCAGCTCGAGGTCCTTTATGCGAGTTTGCCAAAAGCTGAGTAAATAGCATTTCCTTGGCTTTAAAATACTCTTCCATAGAGGCGTGATAATCTAGGTGATCACGAGTCAGGTTTGTAAATACTCCCACGTCAAACGCCAAGCCACTGGCTCGGTACTGTGCAAGCGCATGACTTGAAACCTCCATGACGACGGCCCGTGCTCCCACAGCTTTCATTTGTTGCAGACGTTTTGAGAGGGTTACTGGATCGGGCGTGGTGAGCTCGGAGGACCAAATATGGCTTTCTACGTGATGATCAACGGTACCCATAACTCCGGTTTTCCAACCAAAATCTGAGAGAATTTTTTCGATCATGTAGCAGACAGAAGTTTTTCCATTCGTTCCGGTAACACCCACAGAAACAAATCATGCGAAGGAGCTCCATAAAAACGATGTGCAATTTCCGCAAGCGCTCTTCTCGTATCAGAAACAATAACGACAGCGCCTTCGTACTCACTAAAGTTTTCAAATTTTTTCCGCGACAATGGCCGCCGGTTTTTGCGCGATGACTTGATCTAAAAAGGCGTGTCCATCAACACTTGTACCCCGTATAGCTACAAAAACGTCTCCCGATTTCACATCACGTGAATCGGTAACTATTCTCGTAACTTCCGCTTGAGGATTTTGCCCCAGCCGATATTCAGCATATATTGAAAACAGTTGTGAAACCACCATGCAAACTTCATTCTTTCAGAATAATTCTAATCTCTTTTAAGTCATCATTGAGTGAAACACCAGCCCCGGGCACTGTGTAATCAACACGACCACGTCCTTTTATTTTTACGTCAGCTTTTATTTCTGACGAAATCTTTAATGCCTGCCTTAAATTCATTCCTTTAAGTTGGGGCAGAGTATTTTTCTCAACTAAGGCCATCGCATTTCGCATTTTTGTGTCGACGGGCTCTTGCTCTTGCTTAGCTTCTATATTCATCCATTTTTTATCTAACAAATTTCTTTTTGAAATCAAAATGGGCTGCACTCCCGATTTTCTCATCGCGTATCCGGCAATTTTCGAAAACACAGGAGCCGCTACTTCAGAGCCATAATATTTATTCTTAGGGTTATCAAAAGTGACATAAATTACATATTTCGGATCATGAGCCGGTATAAAGCCAGCAAAGCTTGCAATATATTCGCCTTTTTTATAACCGCCATTGACCAAGTCGACCATTTGAGCCGTTCCCGTTTTTCCGGCCACCGGAAACCCGGGAACACGAGCCGAATACCCTGTCCCACCGCTGGAAGTAACACCCATTAGCATAAATTTCATTTGTTGAGCTACATCATGAGAAATAACTCGCTTCGATTCCTCCCACCCTCCTACACGAAAAGATGGGTCCCTATACTGGCCATCGTTGGCTATAGCCGCATAAGCTGCAGCGATCTGAATGGCTGAGGCTGTAATACCGTGCCCAAACGAAATGTTTGCAAGTTGATGCTGACCCCAAGGCAGTTCCCGCAAAATTCCTTGAGCTGCCCCTGGAAAATTTATATTAGGTCTTCGGCCAAATCCAAATTTCTGTAAGAAGTCTCGGTATTCACTGTCACCCACCATCAGCGCAATTTTTGAACTACCCACGTTGGAAGATTTGGCAAGAATTTCGGACACAGAGAGCTCGTCAAACTTATGATTCACATCGGCCTCGCGTATTATCCGACGACCAATTTTAAACTCACCTTTTTCACAATTAATTTTTGTGTTTGGCTTGACCAAGCCCTTTTCCAACGCCGCCGCAATAGCAAATGTTTTCAGCGTTGAACCTGGTTCATAGGTATCAACAATGGCGCGATTGCGGCGATACTGAGGGGGTACGTTAAATGGGTTATTCACATCAAAAGAGGGTATGTTGGCTATAGAAAGTATTTCTGAAGTTTTAGCATCTAATATAACACCTGTTGCTGATTCAGCATCGTGTAATGTTAATGCTTGGGCCAATTCTCTCTCTAGCATGTATTGTAGCTCAACGTCTAAACTGAGATAAACATCCTCTCCGTCTTTTGGAGGTTCTAAAGAATGCAAGTCCATCATTAGGGGACGCCCTCGAGCATCTCTTTTGACAAAAAACTTCTTAGCTGCACCTTGCAGCTTTTTATCAATGGCAATTTCAATACCTTCAAGCCCAGTTCCTGACCGTCCGACGATACCTAGGGTATGCGAAGCTAAATGCCGATTGGGATAAATGCGTTTAGGTTCTTCAAGAAAGCCCACTCCGGGCAATCCAAGTTGTGCTACCAAGTCTTTTTTTTCTTTTGAAATCTGCCGATCCAACCAAACGAATCGTGTGGACTTTCGCATGAGTTTCTTTTTTAGCGTCGAATAACTGGGCTCTAAAAATTTTGAAAGTTTTCTTGCTGCACGGTTATAGTCTTCAATAAGCGATGGGTCAGCGTAAACGGAATAAGAAGTAATGCTTACGGCAAGCTCTCGCCCATTTCGATCGTATATAGAACCTCTTCGCGACCGTAAAGTAACTTTAGTTTGAAACTGACGCTCCATCAGCGTTTTCAATTTTTTATGCGGAAACAGCTGTAAATATGCCCCTCGCGCCATCAGACCCAAAAATGCCATTGAAATCATGATAAACAAAATGACGAGTCGACTTTTCAATGCCATCCCCTATTGCGCAATGACTATTTTGTCGCCAGTGATTTGAATGATCTGCCCTTTTTTCGCTTCTGAAAGAGTGAGTTTCGTCAGAGCAAGGTATCGCAGTCGATCCAATCGGGTTTTTTCCACTAATTCAATGAGCTTTAAACTGTGTGCTTCTTTGGTTTTTTTAAGAATTTTATTTTGTTGATAGAGCTGATAACTCAAGCGAGTCTTTTCCATCTTGGCGAAAACAATAACAAATAGAGAGCAAATAATGATCAGCAGACTGAGAAAAGGTTTTATCTCTGTCCACTTTGAAATCATAGATTCACCTCACTCCTTTTCAAATACTCTTAACTTAGCACTTCTGGCTCTGGGATTCGCTTTCTTCTCCTCCCAATTTGCCTGAATGACTTTTTTGTTGACCAAATTCCCTGATCCAGACTCCTTGAAAGTCCATTTTACTATTCTATCTTCTAGGGAGTGAAATGTTATGACTAATAATCGACCTCCAGGACTTGGGGCCTCTGATCATTGACAATAAGGCAGGCTTTAGACCAGAGGCTCAGCATTGACCTGCATACAGAAGAGCAAGAAAGTACTGAGTCGCCGGGTGATGTCCTTTTTTTCTCCAACCTTCCACCCGAGCTATCATATTAGCTAGCTGGTGAGTTGTCGAAAAAAGGTTCTTTTTCTCGGTCCATGACTAT
Organism: Bdellovibrionales bacterium; assembly: GCA_041391465.1. Lineage (GTDB taxonomy): Bacteria > Bdellovibrionota > Bdellovibrionia > Bdellovibrionales > UBA1609 > UBA1609. The sequence goes on along the minus strand of JAWKNX010000012.1, from coordinate 60,886 downwards.
CGCACTCACCCACCTCTTTGGGGTCTTCTCACCTCCCCATAATCAATAAAAAGTTGGGTGAGCTCATCTTTCTTATCCCAGCTTGATTTATGATATCGGCCGCGGTTTCCTCATCTGGATTCATTCGCACTATCTAAAGGACCATCGTGTAAAAACTAAATCCGCGGTTGGCTTGATCGAGTTGGGAGAACTCACCCCTAAGTCCGCGAGAATAAAATCAAAAATTGATCTCGGCTAAAGCCATTATTGGCAAAGTCCACGATCCCGCTGGAAATCATGAAAATTACTTTGCAGCAATTTCAATCGACCCTCTTCTATCAATTGAGAGTAATGACTACTCCAAACTCAATGGCATCGGGATCCCGATCCACGCCAAGGACTCGATAATTTGAATGCGCTTGTAGAATTGCATTAGTGTGCCCGCCCCGCCCAAAAGTCACATCCAACCCCAGGGAAGACTGCGAGCCAGAGGGAATATGATCTAAAATGGGCTCTAGTAGCACTGGGATATGCAGATCATTCATGGGACTACTCCCTTTCGTCTAGCTTTTGAAGCTTGGTTGTGGTCCCGTGTCAACAGTTCGCTATAATTCAAGCACAGTTGGGTAATAATTTATGATGTATCAATGTCCAAAATGTGGTTTTAGTCAGCCAAAAGAATCAGTACTGTGCAAATTGCGGTATTGATATGGATGCCTATCACCTGACAAAACGTTAAGTGAAGAGGTCAAATCCAATCGCACCATTCACTTCATTGTTGTGTTTCTTATTCTGATGGCCGCTGCATTTTTATTTTTCAAAAAGGTGAAGGTCGAAAGTGAGTCCGGCACTATAACCGAGCAATCCTTTTTGACAGAATCACTAAAAGGACGGAGCCGAAGCCCACGGTGATTCGAAACGCGGAAATACCTTCAGGCGCTTCACTACCAGAGTCGGAACCTCCACGGGTAGCCAATGAAAGAAGCGCTGAAACACTAGCTATTGCCACTAATAAAATTGAAGCGCCACCGGTTGATGCCAATCCTATGGCACCCCCGCAGAATATTCGATTTAGCTTTGTTCTCATTAATTCAAATTACCTTGAACAGGCCCTCGCCAATTCGAACAACCAAGCCGGAGAAGTTAACATCTACTCTCTCAAACCCACTGCAAATACAAAGTCACTTTTGGCAGATGCCCGTGAAAAAAATGAATTGATTGAACTGCCTGGCGGACGCCAAGCGCAGTTTCAGCTGGAAACACCCAGTGCCCTCAGCTTCTTTTTCACAAACCCAGAAGTTCCAGAAGAGGTGGGGCTCAACATCAGAATCCTCTGATACTTTCGAAAGAGGGACCGTTCAGTGGACAATTAAAACTTTTGCAAACTTGGTCGCTGAAGATGGTTCCCGTTTTTTCCCTCGCCGCCGAAGACCTTATTTCCAGCGAAGGCCCCTCTCAGATTATTATTTTGGGGGATTCTCCCCCGTGCTACATTTTCGGGAGGCGGATATTTTCTCAATTCGAAGGAACACCCCTGCAGGCAGTCAATACCCTGAATTTCTTTCCGGGAGTGAGGCAGGAAGCTGCACTGGTTATCAACATTGGTATCAAAGTGCCGCACAAATAAGCAAACGCTCTATTGCTATATGCATAAATCTACTGCAATTGTTGATCGTCCATTGATCCCTTAATGCCTCTGCCTTATCGTGAGCGCCTAGAGTATTAAAATTGGGGGTAAAATGGATCAGTTTGCACGCCATAAAATCACACCGGGTTGGGTTGAAGTTATTTGCGGTTGCATGTTCAGTGGAAAAACCGAAGAACTCATAAAGCAGGTACATCGAGCTGAATTGGCTCGACTTAATTGCGTTGTATTCAAACCACGCATTGATGACAGGTACTCTAAAACCGAAGTAGCCAGTCATAACAAAAGCACTTACCCCTCCGTGGTCGTTGAAAATTCTGAAGAAATTTTAAAAAATGTAGAACGCAAAACAGATGTGGTCGGAATCGATGAAGTCCAATTTTTTGATGACCGTATTATTGAAGTTATTCATCAGCTTGCCGATGCCGGCAAGCGAGTCATTGTCGCTGGCTTGGATACGGACTGGCAGGGGAAACCATTTGGTCCCATGCCCACATTGTTAGCCACAGCGGATGTTATTCACAAGCAGTATGCTATTTGTATGGTCTGTGGAGACCCTGCCACTCGCACCCAGCGGCTCGTCCCAAAAAGTGAAAATATTCTTGTTGGTTCTACGGATTTTTATGAGGCTCGGTGCCGAATCCATTTCGACCCGGAGCTGAGCACCAGATTGACTCAGGCCGCCGCAAAACGGCCTCCCACGTCGAAAAGCCACAATCGACCCCCTGAAATACATGTTTAATTCTTACCCTTGTCCATTGCAAAGACGAGTTGGTATTGATAGGATGCTTTCACTTTATATGAAGGGTTAACCATGCTGGATATTAATATTTCACCATTGATCTCAGAGGAAGAAATACAAAACCGAGTTAAGGAAATCGGCGCGGAGCTGACCGACAAGTTGAGCGGAAAAAACGTCGTTGCCATTTGTGTTCTAAAAGGGTCGATTATGTTTTTCGCTGATCTCATTCGTGAGATTAAGACGGATGTAGTTTGTGAGTTTCTAGGTTTATCCAGCTATAAAGATGCGATGACTTCTTCTGGTGAAGTTAAAATGACTTCAGATGTAAATACCAGCTTGGCCGGCAAAGATGTGTTGATTGTCGAAGATATTGTCGACTCAGGGCTAACCATGCAGTACCTGCAAAATGTTCTTAAAAATAGAAGTCCAAAAAGCATCACTACAGTGAGCCTGCTGCTGAAGCCGGATGCATTAAAGTGTGAATGTCACGTGGATCATATTGGCTTTAAAATCCCAAATGATTTTGTGGTTGGCTATGGCTTGGATTACGGCGGACAGTACAGAAACCTGCCTTACATTGGCCAGGTTTCCTCTCTCAATTAATTCATTGCCCAGTTGCCGCTATAAGCCCGCAATTTTCTCACTGCACTGGAATGAACAACTGCTGTCCCGGTCGCAGGCGTCTGGGGTTAATGTTAGAATTTGCCGACATGAGCTGGTTCAATTGCACACCGAAATTCTCGGCAATTTCACTCAAAGTATCACCTCGTTGAATTTTATATGTTCGGCCTTTGTACAGCTGGGCGGAGGGCATTTTATAAATATCTTCTTGCGCCACTTTAAGCTGTTCTTCTGGCACCCTTATAAAGTTTTGTTTTTGAATGGCAACTTGATCTCTCCAAACTCTGCTCTGAAGATGAGGGTTGTAAAATTTGGCTTTTTCTTTATCTCCACCAAACCAACTTAGCAAATTAGTTACAGTTACATTTTTATCCAAAGATATTTCTTTGTACCTGAAGGGCTGATCCCATCGAACTTCTCCAAGCAAGACCTTGGCGTTTTTTTCCACTTCCAATGCCGCTAAAAACGACGCATAAAAATTGGCGGAAGCAAAACCAAAGTTGCCTTTTCGTTGAACCATAAGCTCCACGAGGTTATCGGTATTAAATTTGCGTACCATTCTACGCATTCCATAGGCTCCGTGATTGTAGCCTGTTACCGCCAAAGGCCAACTTTCAAGCAGCCCATAATAGTGCTTCAAGAGTTTAGCAGCAGCATGCGTCGACTTTATGGGGTCGTTTCGTTCATCCACTGAAACATTCATTTTTAGGTATGGTCGCGCCGACCCCCGCATAAATTGCCAAATCCCACTAGCACCCACATTAGACCGAGCTTTCAAATTGAAAGAGGACTCTACGAAAGGCAATCGAGTTAATTCAATGGGTAAACCATATTCTCTAAAAATATTTTCCATCTCTTCCAAGTATCGACCCGAATAAAAAATGGCTCTTTGAAATCGATCTCGAAGGCCTAATTGAAATCTCAGTCGGTTTCGATGTTTCGCTTTAATAAACTTATCGTCTTCGTCGACCTGACTAAACATAACCCAGTAACGCAAGTCTTCACCTTCGAGTCCGGCTGAACTCTCCAACCGGCTAAGCCGGCCTAACCGCTCTCGAATTTGCTTTTTTGCCTCATTAACTCTTTTTTCTCTAGCCCGTTGCTTCTGGTAGCTGGTTAACGAATCGTCTTTCATTATATCTGTAAAATCCAACGACTCATAAACCAAGTGAACATACCTACTGTCATGCAAAAGACCCTGGTCGGTATTGAACCTGGAGTAAATATCAATCCAAAAAGACACCTTCTCTTCCATACCGGCTGGTATGGAAAAGGCGCCCACATGATAACCTAAAGATTTTTCTTGATTGGAAAAGTCAGGAAACCGAAACTCTCTTCCGTTACCTGTTTCCACCTCTTTCTGCATATCACTAAACATAACGGGCAACTCATCTTCACTCGCCCACGAGAGACAGGATATAAAAACCAATAAAATGTTCCAAATTAATACACTCTTTTTCACGTAAGTCTCCAGTCTTTCCTATCGGCAAAATGCTTAATATTATTAAGACTCATCCACTAATCCCGCTGCAATTTGATCTGCCAATTCTTTAGCTTTATTATTCAGTTTCGCCGGCCCGTTGTAAAAGAAAACGTAGGTGAACAGAGGGGTGTTTTTACTTTTTGCGTACCCAGCCAGTCCGACGACTCCTGACAACATACCTGTCTTCGCTCGAACCCACCCCTTCACTGAATCACCATTCATTCTTCGTTTTAATGTTCCATCCACACCTGATATTGGCATCGATGTGAGAAATTCTGGAAAAATCTGAAACTGATTTTGGAGGCTTTCCAACAGTTGAGAGATGTCCTGTGCCCTCACGAGATTATCTCGAGACAATCCCGATGGGTTCACCAGTTGAAAATTCTTTTTATCTACCCCTTGCTTTGCCATAAAATTACGCAGCTCTTTGACCCCATCATTTAAACTCGCTGGTTTGCCGGGATGCTTCAGCGACGCTAAATTCTTTGTCAGCATTTCAGCGACATAGTTATTTGAAAATTTCATCATGTCTTTAACAATATCTGCAATAGGTTTACTCTCATGGTCTGCAAATATTTTTGCATTTTTAGGCGCCTGTCCGGTCTTCACCACCCCGGTGACCGTTATGCCCCTTTGCCTGAGGAAGGTCTCTAAATTATACCCAACCCAATAGTCGGGGTGCAGTACGCTCATATAACGAACTTGCTCTGGCGATTGGAGACCTATTTCACCAGAAACAGTGATTTCCTCCTTAAACCCTCGAACCCCTTTTCTTGAAAGGCGAATTTTTGCGCCTTTGCCGCTCGTTGTTTTTACTTCGTTCACCAGGTCATAATAGTTGTTCTCGGGGTCCAAATACACCTTGGCACCAACACCACTTTTTTCACCGGGTCGAACGAAAACATTTACGGAATTCCAATTAAAAGACATTGCTCCTATAGGGGCGTCGTCGGCCCGGTTCACGCGTGCCTTCAATCGACTGGGGTCAAAGCGAATATTATCAAACAGGGAGTCATCAACCACAATATGCCCGTCGATTTTCGTCACGTTATTGCGTTTAAACTCGTTCACTAGTTCCCAAAGGTTTTCAGAAACAAATGACGGATTCCCACCACCGACTATGACCAAATCACCCTTCAGTACTCCTTCCTTGATTTCACCATTTGAAACCAATTGAGTTACAAATTTATGATTTTCCGGAAAAAGTTTAAGGCTAGCAGCGGCAGTAATAATTTTAGTTACAGACGCGGGAATTCTTTGGGTGCTATTGAGCTGGTAGACTTCAATATCTCCAGAGAATGCCTCCGTCGAAACCAGGATTGAAAGATATTTTTGGTCAACTCCACTTTTTTGAACCAAATAGCCAATCCATTTTCACTTCTCTGCCCATAGCGCTTCGTCTGTCGGTGCCGCCCATGTTGGGCTTAATAACAACTGCGAAGATACAACAAATACGGATATGAACTTAAATATTAGCGCTACAAATACTTCCCTGTTTCGTATTGCTCATCTATGATCAAATTTGCACTTTTAGTGTAGCACTCACTGAGGCTAAAGGAGAATGGTTTATGCGCCGCATTTATCTTATTGTACTACTTATTTATCTTCTCAATACGGCATGTACAAAAATTACGACCAGAAGCCTCAGACATGTTTGGTGGTGGGTATAAGTGCCTCCCCCTCGACTTTAGACCCGAGACTGGCAACCGACGCCTATGGAATGCAGGATCGCAGACTTGGTCTTTTTCAGTCTTTTTGTTCGCATCGGACCTGACTTGAATGTCATTGGCGATGCAGCACAATCTGGTCGGTATGGATAATGGCATATATACTTTTTCAGCTCAAACCAAAACATTAAATTTTCAAACGGAAGAGAACTTGCACAAAACGATATCGAATACACTTTTTCACAATTCCAAGACAGCAGCTCACCCTACAGCTCAACATTTAAGGAGGTTGAATCCATTTCCGTTGATGGGACAAATGCTTCTGGATTCAAGGTCGTTGTAAAACTTAAAAAGTTCAAAGCAAGTTTTTTATCGAATGATTTACCAATACTCAAAATATTACCTCGAAAAGAAATTGAAGAATTGGGGGGCCGTTATTTAGAAAGGCCAATGGGTTCTGGCCCCTATTCTTTTGAAGAGACTTCAGAGCAGCAGCTCCTCCTTTCTAGAAACTCTTATTTTCCTGATACGCACAAGCATGTAGAGAAAATAATATTTAAAATCATCAAAGACGATTTCACACGTTATCAAAAATTAAAAAAAGGACAGCTTGATATTGTCCAAGCTGATATACCCTCGGCCAAAGTCGCCGAGTTTGAAAAAGACAGTGACCAATTTGTAGTTCACAAATACCCCGGCCTATCTATGACCTATTTATTAATTAACTTGAAAGATCCTAATCTCAATCATTTGGGTCTGCGAAGATCGTTGGCCCAAGCCATTAATAGGAAAGAAATCATTAAATATAAATTAGAAGGCTTGGCCAAAGAAGCCACAAGTATATTGACACCAAATAACCCCTTCCATGCCGCTGGCCTGACCAACATTCCTTTTGATTTTCATCAGGCGGTGGAAAACATCGAAAATATGGGGTTCAAAGATTTAAAATTAACTTTGAAAACATCGAACAACCATGCCGCTGTAGAAAATGCCCGTGTCATTGTTAATCAGCTCAATAAATCTGGTTTAGATGTTAAGCTTGAAAGTTATGAATGGGGCACGTTTTACAATGATGTAAAGTCAGCAAATTTTCAGTTGGCCACTATGCGCTGGGTGGGGGTGCTTGATCCCGACATTTATCGGCTCGCTTTTCATTCCAGTGAGACTCCACCAAAAGGTCGAAATCGAGGCGCATATGTAAATAAAAAACTAGACGCTCTCCTAGAGGAAGGTCTTTACATTAAAGATTTTGAAAAGCGAAAAGGCCTGTATGCTGATGTTCAGAGGACCGTAATGAAGGATCTACCCATCATTCCCCTTTGGTATGACGAGCAGGTCGCAATTGTGAACAAGAGAGTGAAAAACTATGTCATTTCACAAAATGGTGACTTTACGCCGTTTTTGACCGTGTATAAGTAAAGTCTAGGTCGTCCTTTTTTTATGACGTCATTTTTTCGAAACTGCTAAACTAATTGAGTCATGAAAATAAAAAAACGAGAATGGATATTAATTGTTGGTATCGTTTTTATAGCTTGGGGCTTGGATTTCTTCACCAAGCAGTGGGCTGTTGAAACTCTAGTCAGAGGACGAGCTGTATTTCATGGCTACTTCGGATTGGTCCTACACAGAAATCCTGGAGCCATGTTGGGGATGTTCTCCGACCTTCCCCCTATACTCAGAGTGGTTACACTTTCAACTGGCGGCGCTTTTTTGATTTTTGTATATGCCTCTATCCAATACTTCCTTCCCCAAAGATCTATGGTTTTACGTTTAGGAATGTCATTGCTCCTTGGCGGCATACTAGGCAACGTTACGGATAGAACCATTTCAGGGTCCGTCGTCGATTTCTTGCTTTTGGGTACTCGAGAAAATTCCACCCCAGCATTTAATGTCGCGGATATGATCCAATGGGTTGGTTATTTCATGGTTGTGTTTGCTTTGTTAAAAGACGGCCAACAGATCTGGCCCAACAGTAATTACCGCAAACAGATTTGGATTAATCCGAAATTCCAAATCAAATATTGTATAATTCTAATGATGGTCGGTTTAGCCTTTGCGATAGTCAGTGGCGTATTTTCATACACCTATATACAAGTTGTTATTGACGACTTGGTCATTGGGTCAGCAAAACGATTTGAATTGAAGTTTTTGCGGCCTTTTGTATTCACCTTTTCTATCATGGCATTTGGATTTGTCGTGTTTTTATTTATCATTGGTCGAATTCTTTCGCACCGAACTGCTGGTCCAATTTATGCTTTTGAGCGATTTCTTGATGACATTTTAGCAGGAAAAGATAGACCTCTTAAACTGAGGACTGGCGACGAGTTTCTTCACCTAGAAGAGCTCGCCGAAGACATTCGACATCGACTGAGCAATGATTTTTCGAGCAAAAAGTCGGATTCTACCGGATCTGCACCTCAAGAAGACAGTGATGAAGAGGCGCCAGAAGGTACACTCGACCCAAAGATCCCGACGACTTAAAGCACCTAAGTATTGACGCTGGCTTCTTTGATACGACTAAGATAAAAGCGCTTCGATTGCCCCTCTTCATCTCCGAAATCTTTTGCGACTAAATAATCTCCATTGGGGTTTCGCACTATGCCCTCTGCTAAAATAGTTCGCATTTGCCCTGGACGACTCCCTCCTTTATAGATTATGGCCAAAGGTAGCTGCATTTCTAGTGCTTCTACAATGGCTGCCGTCGTTTCAAATTGACGTAAATGTTCGATGGAGTATTCAAACCACGATAGTTTTCGTCCTTGGAGCTTCATAATCTCTGGCACCGTCAGCTCTTCGCTATTTTTATGACTTTCAAGCTGCATTAAAAGCACCTTTAAACAGGCCTCGGCATCGTCAGTCGCACGATGCGCTTGTCCGCCATCAATATTAAAATGTTTTACTAAAGTTTGAAGTCGAAAGTTTTCAACCCCACTGAGATTAAACCGGGAGTACAAACTGGAGCAAACCACAGGTTTTTTAGGCAAACCAAGACCGACCTTTTCAAACTCATAAGCCAAGAAACCCATATCAAAAGGGGCGTGGTGAGCCACCAATGTCCCGTCTTGAATAAACTCATGAAACTCGCCAATCACTTCAGAAATAGGTGGAGCATCCGCCACCATTTCATTAGTAATATTATGTATATCAATTACAAATTGGTCCATGGGCTGGGTGGGCTTAATCAGCGCATTAAAACGTTCCGTAAATTCGCCGTTTTCCATTTCACTGCGCCAATTTCACAGACTTCCGCACCCAGGGATACTTACCCGTCGTTTCAGTGTCAAAGCCTATCCAAATTTCGTCTTTCCACGACATATTTCACCAGTATCTTATATGGAGTTATTATCTATCGAAATCCTAACTGATCCTTGGTTGGGTGTCACACATTGCCACGAAAAGTAAAAAGTTTCCATGCATGACTCCCTCGAATTGCGGTGCTAACTTAATAAGGTCGTATAATACGTTTTGGGAGTATCAAGTGCGCAAAATTATCGAATTCTTCGCGACAGAGCATCTATTAGGAAACCTTCTCACCGTTATGCTACTCATTGTTGGTATCGTATCCACCTACAATATAAGGCGTGATATTTGGCCCAGCGTGAATTTTGATATTACCGTCATTTCAACGACTCTCCCCGGCGCTTCGCCAGAGCAAATTGAAAATTTAATTATAAATCCGATTGAGGAGGCACTTCGCGAAGTGGACGGGATCAAAAAGGTCACGTCAAACGCAACGGAGTCAACTGGAGTCGTCATTCTCCAACTTGATCCTGATGCAAGAGACAGTGCTAAAACCAATCGAGATATTAGAAATGCGATTGATATAATAGATAGCTTCCCCGAAGATGCCTCAGACCCAGTGATTCAAGAACAGGATTCTTCACTTGCGCCCATCGTTGAGGTGACAGTGAGTGGTGGAAAAACCTATGGTGAAAATCGCAGGTATGCCCAACTGCTTTATGATGAAATCAGTCTGATGCGAGATGTGGGTAAGGTCACTAAGCAAGGTTATTTTGATGAAGAGTTCCATGTCATTGCTGATCCAGACCTTATGGCACAAAAAAATATTTCACTGGGCGACATTATCAATAGCCTTGGTTCTAATAATATTTCTTTACCAGCTGGTGATACTTACAACGATAAAGACGCAGAACTTCTCATCCGGACGGAGGCGGAGTTTAAAAGTGCTGAAGAAATTGGTGAAGTTGTCATCCGAGCAAACGATGTTGGGTTTAATACAAGAGTCAAAGACGTCGCTCAAGTGTTGGAAGCCTACGAAGATCCAAATGTGCTTTATAAAGTGCATGGAGAAGACTCAATACATCTAACCGTTAGCAAAAAAGCCAACGCAGATGCCCTCGATTTAATATCAGAGTTACGGGAAAATGTGAAAATTTGGACAAAAGACTTTCCTGAGGAAATTCATTTTGGGTTTTCTAGAGATTTTTCTAAATTTCTCTCAGCTCGACTTTCAACTTTAACGTCAAACCTGCTTCTCGGTTTGGTGTTAGTTCTTATTGTTTTATCTCTCTTTTTACCTTGGCAAGTCACTGTTGTAGTTTCGGTGGGTATACCTATCGCACTTCTGTCGGCCATAGCCGTCGCCAGTTTGGCAGGTGGCTCGCTGAACCTGGTCAGCTTGATTGGTTTGATTATTGTTCTCGGTATGCTTGTGGATGATGCCATCGTTGTTTCTGAAAATGTGTGGCGACACATTGAAGAAGGCAAAGAAGTTACCAAAGCTGTTATAGATGGTACTCGAGAAGTTTTTGGACCCGTATTGGCATCTATTTTAACTACGGTCTGCGCATTTGGACCGATGCTTTTTATGACAGGAATTTTTGGTAAATTTATTTATGAAATTCCCTTTATGGTTATAATTGCATTGGGCTTCTCTTTATTTGAAGCCTTTATCATCATGCCTTCACATATTGTTTCTTGGGTGGGCCCTTTCATTAATAACATTATAACCAAAAAGCAATCTGGATCAGACGAGCCTCAGGTAAAGTGGTACGATAAATACATTGTTAAATATCAAAACTACGTAGTTTGGAGTATCAAAAGAAAATATACGATGCTGGCATCAGCGATCCTACTGCTGATTGCCACCGGCGCCCTCTTAGCTGTCACGGGAAAGTTTGTTTTGTTCCCATCAGAAGGAGAGCAGTTCTTTTTTGTCCACCTAGAATCTCCTAAAGGCACTTCACTTGAGCAAATGAAGAAGAATGTAATACCTGTCGAGAAGGCTATAGAGAACCTTCCAAAAGATGAAGTTACTGACGTAGTTGCCATTATTGGTTTGATTCAACAAGACCCTAACGATCCGCAAACTCGTCGGGGAACCAACTACGCCAATATCCGAGTGGAGTTGACGCCAAAATTTTCTCGAACACGTAATGTTCGACAAATTTCTGAACAGCTGCGAAAGGAATTGGGAGATATTCCCAATATTATTTCTATGAACATTGAGGTGGCAAAAGAAGGGCCGCCACAGGGTCGGTCAATATCACTCAATGTCACAGGCCGCGATTTTCAAATCATGAATGAAATAGCGCAAAAGGTGAAGGAAAAGCTAAAAACCTATGATGGAGTAATCGACATCAGAGATTCCTACCTACAAGGTAAAGACGAATGGCAAGTTCTCCCTATTAAAAGTGTGGCTGCCAGCTCTGGTCTAAGCGCATCAGAAATTGCACAAACCGTGCGTGCTGCTTTCGCTGGAATCAAGGCGACTTCAGTCAGAAATTTTGATGAAGAAATTGACGTGCTCGTGAAGCAAAAAACCAGTGAGGGACCGGTCCTCGACCAACTTAACTCCATTAAAGTAGGAAACAGAACTGGTAACCTCGTTCACCTCAATGAAGTGGCTGAATTTAAAAAGGTAAGCACTCGAAACGTCATCAATCATGTGGATTTCAATAGAATTATCAATGTTTCTGCCGAAGTGGATCGAGATAAAATAACCTCTAATGAAGTGATTTCAGATATCGTCCCCTTTTTAAAAGAACTCGTTAAGGACAAGCACGGATACGACATTGAGCTGGGCGGTGAATCTGAAGACACTGACGAGTCCTTAGAGTCCCTCGGGAGAGCCTTTGGTTTCGCGGCCATGTCGATTTTGTTTTTACTTATTATTACATTCAGAAGTTTGATTCAGCCGCTATTGATTTTGACGTCCATGCCTTTGGGATTTATTGGAGTGACATTCGCCATGGTCCTCCACAACAGACCGTTTAGTTTTATGTCTATGCTGGGGGTTGTTGCACTCGCAGGTGTTATTGTAAACAACTCCATCGTGTATATTGATTTCGTTAACAAGTTGCGCGCGCAGGGCCTAAATCTTACCGATTCTATTGTTGAAACGGCAGGAAAGCGGTTAAGACCAATTATATTAACAACCACTACGACTGTAAGTGGTCTATTCCCAACTGCTTATGGTGGGTATATGCAAAAGTTTCTCGGAATTGGTGGCGAAGACGCTTTCGTGATTCCGTTGGCACTCGCATTGGGTTGGGGATTGGCATTTGGGTCGGTACTGACTTCTTTATTTATTCCGCCATTTATTAGCATCACCGATGATTTAAAGGAGCTACCAAATAAGCTAATGCGTAAAGCTTAAGAACTGCCCTTTTAGAATTCTCGATTGCAGTTCATTTATTTAACTACTCTTCGACGGGTTCGGTCTGATCTCAATGCCACAGACTCCGTCGATTTAAGTGGGTCGATAATCGAAGGTCGATTGCCTCTTGTGAAAAATGGTTTTTTTTGTGATTTTTTAAGTTGTTCTATGGCCATTCTTCGTTCATTTTTTTGGCGACTTTGGTAAATGTAAACCAGCGCCGAAATGGCAACTACAACAACAAAAATAGTGCCTTTCACTGCAAATGGAATCATCGAGCCCTCCAAAGTCTTTCTAACTTAAATAAGAGCAAAAACGGGACCAGCTGAAATCCAATATATACAGAGAAGAGGCCGAGTGAATTAGATACCTCAATCACAGGCGTCTAATTTTTACTCATAAATATACAGCCGCACAATGTAAGTATCATTTTGATACAGACTCACCTGTTGAACTGATTTTTTTTACTATTGTTTTTTAGATTTATCTTTTGCTTTACCGTCCGTCAGTTGTTTGACGAAGTTCTGATAAATATCCATGTTTTGGTCTTTCTCACCAAAAAGGTCATCTAATTGTCTTGGCTTGGATCCATCAGAAAGAACTTGTTTTTGCCTTATTTTTAAAATGATTTTTCCTGGAGGCTGTTCACCGGGTGGCAATTGTTTACCATAGGGTTCGGCCGAGACTTTTCCAAAAATATCAACGGTAGAGTTTTCTAGTCCCACCTCTATTTTATTGAAAATCAGATCCAAGCGTTCTTCTGCAACATTGTTCGCCAATGAGCTACTATTTCCCGACACAGATTCATGATAAATCATAGAATGTAAAAAGACGTTAGAGTCTTCTAATCCACGAGTCAGCTCTTGTATATGTTGCATAATTTCAACAAAGTTACTGTTGGGTCGAGCCGTACCAATAAAAAACATTTTATTGGCCTCGATTTCTAACTCCACGCTGTCCCCGTAGACTTGAACCTGGCTCGCTACATCTCCCAATAGGTCGGCGATATGGTGCATGACAATTTTTTTGGAGCCCATGCCCATAATATTGGGGGTTTTATCAACCGGTCGAATGAATTGCTCAAAAAACTTTAATGGCTCGTTAATTAAATCTAAGAACAGTTTTTCTAAAGTGAGTTCGGCACCATAATTAGAGAAATTATATTCAATGATACTCGGCGTGGAAAAATAATCTGCCACGTTTTTTTTCGCTTCGTCCGATTGACCCACAAGCCACATCACAAGAAAAAATGCCATCAATGCCGTCATAAAGTCGGCAAAAGCCACTTTCCAAGAACCGCCGTGATGACCGGCCGCTTGAACGGTGATTTTTTTAATAACGATGACCGGTTTTTCAGCCATGGGCTAACTCTCCTTAAGCCGCAGCTTTAGTTTCTTTTGATGCCGAATCTAGCTCTTCAAATGAAGGACGGTCGCCGGGATAAATTGTACGTCTCGCAAATTCAACACATACAAGTGGTGGAGCCCCTCGTTGTAACGCCACGAGTGCCGCCTTAATGACTGATAAATATCGTCCCTCGTTATCGATATCTGCCCCCATTTTTGAAGCCAAAGGTGAGACAAATCCATAACAGGCCAATACCCCTAAAAATGTTCCAACAAGGGCGGCGGCAACAAGAGCACCAATGGTCTGAACACCTTGATCTAGATAATCCATGGTGTGAACAATCCCCAAAACGGCGGCAACAATCCCCAGTCCAGGCAGAGCATCTGCCACACTATTGACGGCATGCTGTGCTCCGTGTTCTTCTTCGTGACAGGCTTTAATATCCACATCCAACAAGTCGTCGACATCGTATTGTGAAAGGTCAGCTGATAGCGTAATTTTCATGGTGTCACAGAGAAAATCCACAGCATGATGATTTTTTAAAATTTGGGTAGGCTTTAAATACTTCACTCGATTGGGGCTCTTCAATATGCTTTTCTACAGCCTGCGGCCCCTCTTTTCTAAAAATTTGAAACAGACGAAACATCATCTGCAGAAGCTCGAGGTAATTCTCTTTGCTGTAAGGCTTTCCAAATACGGCTTTGATTGCCATTTTGATTGCAAGCTTGATTCGAGAAATGGGGTTTGCCGTAATAAAACCACCGAGTGCGGCTCCACCGATGATCAAAACTTCGAAAGGTTGCCAAATAACATGCAGATGGCCCCCCGCACCTAGAAACCCACCAAAAACACAGAGTATAACAATTAAAGCGCCGACTAATCCCATATATTTCTCCTGTATTATTTATCGGAGCCTCAGCTCATGATTTCAGTATTCTTAGGGATTTGCGGAGGAATCTTGACCTAACGACAGGGGATAATGGGCCGGAGAATTCGCCTGTGCACAACAGGTCATTTTTAACATCACAAATGACCTGGACTGAGGTATTATAACAGTTATATGAGTCGTCAGTTTCTAGTCCTTTTTTGTGTTTTATTTTCGCTTTTTCCCAAGCCGGAAAAATCAATAGCAATCCACTCAAAGCAAAAGGCTACATAGAACAGTCCCCGTTACCGGCGGGAGCCAACACCACGTTGGTTTTTGATCTCAGTCTCGATGAGCCGCACCGAGCTTACTCGGATCAATTTAAAGTCCAGTCGAAAAAGCCCGATCTCATTCGATTGGGTGAGATATCTTTCACCAATGAAATAGAATTTGATGACGTGCACTCAAAAAAGAAAAAACGGGGTATTGAAAAGTATGGGGAATTAAGAGTGCCCATAGAAGTCAGTATCAACTACCCCAGAGGGGAAACAGAACTACCCATTCAGTTGACCTACCAGGCTTGCACTGATGAATACTGCCTATTGCCTAAAACCATAGACGTTCCTGTAAAAGTCAAAGTAGTGAATACTTATGGAGAAAATAACGTTCCTTCCCTTTAAATTTTGATGGGAGAGCAATTGGTTCATTGCGAAACTACAAACCTTTGGTTGGGTTGGAATATTTTTTGCCATATTTTTAAGTGGCATCTTTACAAGTTTCACGCCCTGCGTATTTCCCGTGGTCCCAATGACCTTGGCCGTTATTGGCCATGGAACGGAGGGCAAGAGTCGAATCCAGGGCTTTTTTGTGAGCTTTGTGTATGTGACGGGAATTGCCATTGTGTATTCAACACTGGGATTAATTGTTGCTAGTTCAGGTGCCGTGTTTGGATCCTATTTGGGCCACCCTTTGGTCAATGCAGGCATAGCTTTTATCTTTTTCATCATGGCAGCCAGTATGTTTGGAGCTTTCGACCTTGAAGCTCCCCGCTTTATTCGCAATCGATTTCGAATGGTAGGAACCGGAAAGGGTTATGGTGGCGCGTTTGGTGCGGGCTTAGTGGCGGGTATCATAGCATCTCCATGTGTCGGTCCTGTACTCGTCGCGATTCTCGCATTCGTTGCCCAAACACAAGATATGCTTCTTGGTTTTGCACTGTGACTTACATTTGCCTACGGACTGGGACTTATATTTTTAATTTTAGGAACTTTTTCTTCACTGATAAACCATTTGCCCAAGTCCGGCATGTGGATGGTCAGAGTTAAACAAGTTTTTGGCATCATCATGGTGGGTTTAGGCTTGTTTTACCTTGAGCCGGTTTACAGCCACTATGCAGGTTCAAGCCAAAACACTCAAGAGAACACACTTTTTGAAAAATACTCCGACGAAAAACTAAGACAAGCCGCAATCGATGGTAAAGCTGTGATCATTGACTTTTGGGCGGACTGGTGTGCGGCCTGCAAGGAATTGGAGAAAAAAACCTTCCCGGCTCCAGAAGTTCAAGCCCTTCGCGATCAGTTTGTATTTTTAAAATACGACGCCACAATTACAAGTACCGATGAGTTTATGGAGCTGCAGGAGAAGTACGATATTTTAGGATTGCCCCATTTGGTTTTTTACAACCCAAAGGGACAACATATAAAAAGTCTCACCTTAACTGGCTTTGAAAACGCCGATCGCTTTGCCGCTCGAATGAAAAAAGCTCTTCAGGCGGAAGAAGAATTATAGTTTTTTGAGCCGAGCCAGTTCTTTGCGTGCCTGCTCTAGTTCCGATCTGTAGTTGATGAGTTGAAGCTCTTGTTCAGAAATGATCTTTTGCATTTTCATCATTTTATTTTCGAAATTTTGAACCATTTGCGCATGACGATCTATCATTTGCTCTATTTTTGATTCGTTTATTTTTTGGTTGTTGAATCGGCTGACCACTTGAGCAAACTTTGTATTCATATCGTTAACATGTTGCCGCAACACAGACTCTAAATGCTTTACGGATGTTTGAAACCGATCCACCTTGATTTGCTGAGACCCCTCTTCAGATTTTTGTAGGACCTCTAGGGCATTCATTTTTTGCCCCAACTGGTGAATTCTTTCTTTGATCCCTTCAAGATGAGCCGAGAATACTTGGGCCTCCACAGAATCCATCTGTTGAGCCTGTTGCGGCATCAACGAGTGTTGTGGATGTGTACTTTCATGATGGACATTGGTTTCCCCTGAAGAAACAGTGGAATCGGCCATTCCTATCGATTCCTGCGGTTGCCCAAACAGTGATGGGCTCAATTCCCTTGGCATAATCCCTCACTTCCTAGGCCAATTCGTCATTCCATCGACCTTCTCGAAAATTGCAGCTTATTCTAACAACCTGTTTTGTTAAAGGGCAATTAAATTCAAGACTTGCGCAATTAACTGCTTTTTTTAGTGACGACGGGGTTCAAATCTGAATATCGTTTAAGTATGGGGTGTAGCGTTTCGCAATTTGTAAAGTATTTGGAGCAAACGGATGAGCAGAAGAATGCTCAGAGGTTCACCATCTATAATTTCTTTTCCACCTATTTGGCGCCCAAAAAAGAATTTTCAGCCTCAGATGTTGAACAGTTCTATTTGACTGCTCTACGATATGAGCATTGGCAAAAAAATACAGCGCAGCTTTCAGAGCAGTTTAAAGAACTTTTAATGCGATTCGACCGTAAGGCGGCGTTACAGTTTGACCCCGATGAGGTCAGCCATGCTGATCAGTGGCAACTGATTCAAGTTCGTTCCACTGATGATCAACGTAAGTGTCTGGACCGTTTTTTAAGCCGCTATTATGGAGAGTCAGAAGATATTCAGTTTAAGGTAATTAAACTCAATGATGGCCGCCAAGCCACCCTGATCAAGGGACGTGAGCGAATTAGAGTCAACGTGTTTTCAAACACTTGGTACTTAAAAGATGGCAACATGGTGCCAATGAATCCCGTAACTCAATTGACCTACGATACAAACTTAGATTTCGTACCCAATACAGGCCAATTTATTGAGATTAACCCCCATACCCAGTTTTACTTTAACAGTAGCCACATTTTTTATGGGTGTTATTTGCGAGGCTACTGCATGCAGAAAGCCCACCCCGTTCAGTTTAGAAATTTTTCTGAATTGCCTGAAATTTACAGAACATTGAAGCAACTGGAAAGCCATTACGTAAATACAACTTCAGACCCAGAATATCAGAATTTGGTGCGTCTGCTGGACAAGGCCACCCAAATGGTTCTTAACGAAACCGCCGGGGCCAAAGCATTTGCTGGAAAGGCCCTCCAACAGGGTCAATTTGCTTCACAAAACCTATTTCCCAATGACAAGTACCTGCACCTTCTGTTATCCCAACTCGAGTTAGCACTCGTTAAAAATACCCGTTCACCAGAAAAGAGTTGGGCATGGCACGATCTCAAACAAAATCCCTCGTCCGGATTAACAAATTCCTAAGTGATGCCGGCATTTGCTCTCGGCGCAAAGCCGATGAGCTCATTCGAAGTGGATCCGTACAAATCAATGGAAAAATCACCCGCGAACTCGGCACTCAAGTCGACCCATCTACCGACAGAATCAAGGTCAACGGTAAACCTGTCAGGTCGTCTGTTGAAAAAGTTTATATCGCCTTTAATAAACCTAAAAACGTAGTCACCACCACGACAGACCCACTCGATAGAAGGTCGGTAGTAGATTATTTTAAAGGGGCAAAAGTTCGCCTCTTTCCTGTAGGTCGACTGGATTGGGCCACCGAAGGATTGTTACTCATTACCAATGACGGGGATTTTTCAAATTTAGTATCAAGTCCAACCTCAAAAGTGCCAAAAACCTATCTGGCAAAGCTTGATGGGCAGCCCACAGTGGAGCAACTGAATCGACTGTTGAAAGGGGTTTCCATTGAAGGTGGTGGTCGGGTCAGCGCCCTTGAAATAAAACGTATTAAACATGGAACCAGCCATCAATATGATTGGGTTCAAATCACCATCCAAGAGGAAAAAATCGTCAGATTCGCAAAATGTTTCAAAAGATTGGTTTTGATGTCAAAAAACTACAACGAATTATATTGGCGGATTAAAATTAGGTCGCCTTAAAATTGGACAATTTAAATTCCTCACTCCTAAAGATATTGAGAAAATTTTTAGCACCGATGATAAGTCGACAAACCGCGATCCGGTAACCGAAAACCCACAAAAAAGCACCTAGACCTGGGTCTAACAGAAAGACAACACAACGCGGACGGTCAGTGAAAAAATAACATGGTTTTTCTTTGTCCCGACCAAAGCCCATGATACAGTTTTTTCATCAGCATCGAGCACAACATCTAGGGGGGGTTATGGGGTCAAAGATGGGTCGGCTAGTGAATCTTGTCGTGAGTGTGTTGGTCGTTTTAAGTAGCTACAGTTGGGCTGAAGTAGAGGTATCTGAAAGCCCTGAAATCTTGGGGATGCAACAACGAGTCGGCTCACAGAGATCAAAGTCATGAGTTACAACCTGCTGAACCTATTCGATGCTCAGCATGACTCAGGAAAATTAGACCATACATTTCTTCCCCTCAACTACCGTGGCAAAGTCATTAACTGCCAAAGATTATCCAAACCATATTATAGAGAAGAATGCCTAAATACGGACTGGACCGAAGATAAAGTAAAATTAAAAATTCAACAGATTAAAAAAGTCGTTGAAATGCAAGGTAGCCTTCGGATCTGCTCGCTGTCCAGGAAATCGAAAATGCAAACGTGGCACGAATGTTAAAGAAGAGCTTGGGTTTGATGGCTTCGTTATTACAGAAGTCCCGACACTCGAGGAATCGATGTGGCGCTCCTGTATAAAGGACAAATTGAAATTCCTTAGCTACGAAGAAAAAGACATCACCCGTGAAGTAGGGTTTGAAACCCGAGAATCTATTGAAAGTTCACTTTCAGCCAAAAATTGGCGATCCCAACAACATATTTGCTGTCTATGTTAATCATTGGCCTTCACAAGCGGCAGCACCGATTGCTCGAATGTCCACCAGCCAATGCTCTCACAAGTTATCGAGCCAACGCAAGAATTCGGCAAGAGTAAATATCATGTTCTTGTCATGGGAGATTTCAACACGTTGAAGTCAGAAGTCCCAAATGCATTTCATAATGTTTTTGCTTCTCCGTATTGGGAAAACCACCTGTTCGATGTTCAAACTCTTTCCGAACAGTCAAACAATCCAATGACCTACTGCCATATCCAGGGACTTATTACAGTGGGCAGAGCCTATCAAAGGTTTGATCGCTTTTTTGTTTCTCACAACCTTAGATATACCGAGGTTTCAAAGTTTTACCAAAACATTTAGAATTGTAGAGTACCTCTGAAAATACTGTTCCCGTTACATACGAAAATAGATCTGAAGATTTCTTTGCTGTTAAACAGCGAGTGCCTCGGCGATATGACCATAACACCTCGAGTGCTAGCCGTGCCGGGTTCTCTGACCACTTCCCAATTGTGGTAAAATTTAAACTCCGGTAATTTGAGTGCCCCAAGTGTTTTCTTGGGGCCACCTTCCAAATGTTTTTAATTGCCGGATGGCGAAAGCTTCTGGCCGGGCATTTGATCCATTTGATCGAATTCATCCAAAACATTATTCGATGGGCCTGACTCTTGCGGTGAATTAAAACTGTTTTGCATCTTTTTCAAACGTTGATTGCGATCAATTTCCTTTTGCTTTCGCTCCATATTTTTTCGCTCATAATAGGTCTTGTTATAAGCGCTGTATAAATCATAAAACTCCCTACGTGTTTCTTTAACATAGGAATTGAACTCATCTGACTTTTCCCGCATCCGACTTTCAAAGTCTTTGCGTCGATCTCGCTCATCCTCAAAAAATGTTTTTCTTTGTGTTGCTTGCTCATCGAAAAAATATTTACGTTCTTCTCGACCCTTTGGTTGCGCGGTAAAAGAATCTCTCTCGCTTTTCAATTCAGCTAAAAATTTATCTCTTTTTTTTCGTTCTGCACTTGTAAACTGACTTCTCTCTTTTTGAATGTCTTTTCTGAATTTATCGCGAACTCTTCTCACTTTTTTTTCAAATTTTGATCTGATTTCACTCGGTGTTCTGTTTGTACCATCATTGAAATATTTAAGCATTGCCGCTAAATCATCGTTTTCTTTTTTCACCGGCTCAGGGATTTGCTCTCTAAGCTCTTCTAGCTGAGAGCGATCCTCTTTAATTGAATACTCCTGAATGTCACTCGTCACTTCAGGTTTTTCTTCTCCTACATCACGGACAGTTTTCACATTGCATGCGGTGAAAATGCTGATTAGGACTAAAGTCCCAAGTAATTTTTGAATAAGTTTACCCACCTATTGACCCTCACTTAAAAAGGCAGATCTTGCCGACTGACGAACGATTAGAGTTCTCTTTTCATCATAGAAGAGCTTTTGGCAAAAAACAATGAGCGATATCCTAGATACATGTTACATCCACTACCGCTCGACAAAGTCAAACCCTCTTCTTATCAGTCACGTCAGACTCGATTTATAGATCAAGGGTTCCAATTAAAATATACACTATTTATCACCGGAATTGTGGTCGGCTGCTTAACCGCCGTCTTTTTACCACTGTTTTACCTTTTATATGAAAATTACCAAATCTTTACTGATTTAGCATACGAGTATGCGCCTAACCTAGTTAATCATCTCGAGCGGGAATATGGCGGCCTCATATTACTTGCTAGTAGCTGTGTGGTAGGAGCTGGAATCTTCTTCTTTACCATAGGGCTCAGATGACTGCAAAAGTCATCGCTCCTATTCAAATTCTTACTAATCATTTACGAAATCTCAGTCGTGGACGATGGTTTGAGCAGCCTGTGCGGGTGAGAGAAACCGATGAGTTTCAAGACTTGATTGATGCTTATAATTATTTTTATTTATCGTTTCAAAAGTCCATTTCACGAGATTTAAAAAAATTAGAAATGATTCACATCGATCCATCAGATAGAGATTCATATTTTGCACTACAGGAAATGTTGGAAGAAAAACGTAGCCAACTGCATTTGAAGCACGAAACACTTCCATCCAATATTAAACCACTACGAAAAGAAGAGGCGGAAAGACAGGAGTCCGCTTAACTATCTAAATTTGCGCTTTGCCTGATCTAGTTCTCGACTCACATCTTTTGACTTAATACTTTGCCTCTTGTCGCCTTTATTTTTACCTTTTGCTAGAGCAATTTCTAATTTCACTTTCCCTCTTTTGAAGTAGATTTTCAAAGGTATGAGCGAATAGCCTTTTTCCTTCATTTGCCCAAATAAGCGATCCAATTCATAGCTATGCATCAAAAGTTTTCGCAACCTTTCTGGCTCATGATTATTGTACGAACTGGGCTTGTAGATTGCGATATGGGCATTTTGCAAATAAGCTTCATGGTTTCTAAATGAGATATATGAGTCTTTTAGATTACATTGGCCATCACGAAGCGATTTGACTTCACTTCCCCATAGCGCCAGCCCCGCTTCAAATGTATCAATGATATTATAATCATGTCGGGCTTTTTAGTTTTCAGAAATGATTTTAATTCCCATTATTTATCCACTTAAAAAGTTCATGATACTGCTCAACCGACAATTGCTCGGGGCGTGCTTTTGCGCCAACCTCCAAGTCTTCCAACTTGGCTTCCAGTTGTTCCCGCGACAATGTCCGTGCTTTTAGCATACCGGACAAATTATTGGTTAACATTTTACGACGTTGTTGAAAACATTCTTTTATGAAAAGCAAAAAACGTTGTCTATCGACTTGATCAAATAAATAAGAAGGGGGGTCTATTCGATTGAACTTCAAAACGCGACTGAAAACTTTCGGCGGCGGGTAGAAGGATCCTGGAGATACATCAACTACTTTTTGTATTTGCCAGAATGTTTGGGCCAAAATTGAAAGAATCCCATATTGCTTACTCCCGCAATCGGACTGAATCCTTTCGGCCACCTCTTTTTGAAACATGAAAACACAAGTCACAATTGAGTCCGGCCCCAAACTTCGATCAATAACAATACTCGAGGAAATTTGATAAGGTAGGTTACTCATGAGCATCCATTTTTTACCGGAAGTTAACGTCTTCCAGTCCACCTTCAAGGCATCTTGCTCAATGACTTCGATACCGGCTTCCCGCCATGACTGGGCAAAACTTCGATCCATTTCAATTAATTTTAAATTTTCCGCATACTCACAAAGTCCGTAGGTCAGAGCACCCAAGCCAGGACCTATTTCAATAACATTTTTGATTTCTGAATTACTGCCAGATTGCAATATTTGTTCGATGACACCATCGTTGATCAAGAAATTTTGTCCGAGTGATTTTTTAGGTTGAGTTCTGAGCTCTTCGAGTTTTTTCTTATATTCACTTTTTAACGATCGACTCAATGTTGGAAGTCCTCAGGTAAAACTCGAGGGGATGGAGCCAAATCTTGCCCGTGAAACTCCCCTTTGCTAAGCCTTTCAATGCCAGCAAAACCAATCATTGCAGCATTATCAGTACAGTATCGTATTGGAGGTATAACAGATTGATAGCCTTTTTCCTCAGCCCATTGAGCCACTCGATGCCGTAATCTCGAATTAGCACTCACGCCGCCAGTGAAGACGACTCTATTTAAGTTGTAAGCTTTTAGCGCTCTTTCTGCTTTTACTATTAAAACGTCAACGATGGCTTCTTGAAAGCTTGCACAGAGGGACGGTAAATCCGCCTTTACTTTTTCTGGCTCCATAGATTGAATCAATCTTTGAGCTGCGGCTTTTAATCCCGAGAAACTAAACTCAAAACTATCTTCATTTATCAAAGATCTGGGAAAGTCATATTTACTGACATCACCATTTTCAGAGGCCATTTTGTCAACTCTCACACCACCTGGAAACCCTAATCCCACTAATTTTGCAAACTTATCGAAAGCCTCTCCCGCAGCATCGTCTCGAGTCATACCGAGAACTTTGTATTGAGCCAGTCCCGTGACGTGATAAAGGTGTGTATGCCCCCTGAAATAGCCAATGCAATGAAGGGTAGTCGAAATCGTCAGGCGGTTGATAATCGTCATCCCGTAAAAATGGAGCCAGTAGATGGCCTTCTAAGTGGTTGACGCCAATTAATGGTTTTCCAGTCGCCTGGCTCATAACTTTCGCCGTGACAACTCCAACCAGAAGAGATCAACAAGGCCCGGCCGGTTAGTGACGGCGATCCCATCGATGTCATCCCAACTCATTTTACAGCTTTCAAAACACTCCTGAATCAGCGGCAATATCATCTCAACATGGGTACGGCCAGCGATCTCCGGAACCACTCCACCAAACACCCGATGTTTTCTATCTTGATTGGCAGCCAAAACATGTCGCACACGACCCTGCTGTTCAACAATGGCAACAGATGTATCATCGCAACTTGTTTCAATGGCTAAAACTCGACGCAGCATGCGTATTTAATTATCTATTTTGATAGAGCTTGCAAGCGAATTCGGGCCTTTTTGGCCTCTTTACTATCAGGGCTTTTTTCGATCACTTCATCAAAGAAGACTTTGGCTTCGGACGCCATTCCAAGTTCTTGAAAACACTCGCCTATTTTAAGGGTCGCCTCCATATATCGGCGCCCTTTGGGTTCATTTCACGATATTTCTCGAAGCCGCCAATGGCTTTTCTCAATCCCGTTGATCATAGTAATATTGACCACTGGCGTAGTTACCCTTTGGAATTTCGGCGGCTTTTTTTTTTACTTGAGAGACTTTGTTTTTTTCAATTTCTTTATTCGATTCTATCAATTTATTGAGTCGAGTCGACTTCTTCCTTCATGGACTTTATTTGCTTTTCCATAGATAAGAGCTTCTTCAAAAGGTTTAAATTTGTCCTGTTCTTCTTTAGCTTCTGATTGTTTTGCTTTTTCTTCTCGGAGTTGAGTTTCAGGCTATCAATTCGACCCATCATAGAACGAATGGTGTTTTGAAGCTCTTCCATTTGTAAACTCAGTGACGCTTTTCCTGCTGAAGCTCGATCATCTTTGTCGAATCAGAGGCCGTTTGAATGTCCGCTCGGGTTCGTAAACACCCCGTACAAACAACAAACAAAAAAGTAGAACTAAAAATTGACCCAATGGCTTCATCTATTGACCTCCACCCAATTGGAATTTTTTAAGTCTTGATACATTCTCGGCTTTCTCTGCGAATTCTCGTGCTTGCCGAAAAAGATCACTCGCATTTGCGTAGTCTCTATTACGGTAGGCAATTTCACCCAGATTGTAAGCCTCATCTGCTTTGGCCCAATTACCGGGAGAATACTGACTCGCTTCTGCTGAGCGAGCGGCATTCAGTGCCGCTTCGGCGAAACTGTAATCTTCAAATGGTGGTGTACCTGCACACCCTACAAAAATAAAACTGAGTAGTAATAACAGGTACACTTTCATTTTAGTTCTCGAAATCTATCAATTAGGAAGCGGTACGAAGTTAGCACGTCTGTTTTGCGCGTAAACGTCTTCTGTATCACCACTTGCAATGGGTTTTTCTTTACCGTAACTGATGATAGTTAGTCGGTTCGCGGGAACACCTTGGCTGACGAGGTAGTTCTTCACAGCTTTTTGCTCTTCTTTCTCCAAGAGCCAAGTTGTACTCAACTGAACCGCGAGAATCACAATGTCCTTCGATTTGAATCGTCAATCCACCATTGCTTTTTATCCAGCTCGCATTCTCATCCAATTGAGATTTAGCTGAAGCAGACAACGTTGACTGATCATAGGGAAAATTCACGGTGTTTAACCCGGCAATATTACCGCTGTCACTTCCCATAGGATCAAAATTGACATCCTTAGCAACAACACTTCCATCAGCTTCAACATCGCCAACGGCTACTTTTTTTTCATCAGTTCCACAAGCTGCTAGCGCGATGAACGCTATTGAGATCAACGCAGTGATTAGCTTTCGATTCATCTTTAACCCCTTTAAAGTTAATTATTTAAATTCAATGACTTATAATATTAATGGACCATCAATATGAGCACAATAGCACCCATAGTCAATTTCCAAATTAACCCTATAATAGCTCGAAATTTCGGCAATCACTCGGTAAAAAAATTGACAATGCTCTGATCTCAAGAAAAGATAATGATGATGTGTTGCATCCACACCTTTTTCTATTGGTGTGTTTTCAGGGGGGTTCATGGATAAACTTCAGTGGGTGAAAGATCTCGTTTTGGCTGAACAGAAAATGGAAGAATCCGGCATGATTGATATGCAAAAAGGATTCGATGCCAAAAAAAATTCTCAGAAGAGACTGTGGACTATCTCCGCGATTTAAAAAGTGGGTTTATGGAGGTCAGCAACGCTTTCAATGAAATGAAAGGCTCCACCCTCGGTCTTGTCAAAATTTATGGTATCTCTAACACTATTGCTGATTTTATGTTGTTTCGTAATGGCCTTAAATTGATTTTTCTGCGAGAAAGGCTGGCGAAGTCATCATTCGATTTTCTACAGTGGCTGAATCTTATGTTTCTGGTGTTCGTGGGTCATTAGATGAGGACCTAGGTGAAGACCACATAACGGCCAGCTGGGGCGCCTACGGACAGCTTGTATGGAAATATAAGGGCATAAAGTGAATTTGGACTATCTGGTTCGCTACTATATGACCCGCTTTATTCAAGAAAGCGCACGGTAATCACACAACAATCGATACATGTCCGTTTTTGTGATTTTGGGCGAGCTTGAAAGTCAGTAGGTTCACACGAACAACAACGAGTTGAACCACTCCCTGTGCCGCAGTCAACCGCATCGTTTCATCTTTCACTCTCAGAAGATCTCCACTAAAAGATACGATAGCTTCATTGGCATTTATTAACTCTACAACTTTGGCCTCGACAATTTCTCCGGCTTTAAAACGCTTGATTGACCCGCGCATATTGCTCTCCTACTCGATCACCGGGAATTTAAAGGGACGCACTTCTACGTCTCTAATGGGAGTGGAATTTTTAGGCTTTGAAATGTTTTTTGGTGTGGCCAGTGCCGTATCCAATTTTTGTGACAACGTCGTTTGCTGAGGCCTCTCGCTCGGCAAACTTTTTTGCACAGGAGTTGACTCTTGAACCGTCGACGATGCTGCTGTTGCTTCAATTTTAACTTCTTCAGAGTCTTCCATTGAGCGGCATGTTTCCTTAAACTCTACGCCTATTTTTTCAAGTCGAGTTAAATCTACTTCGGGAATATCAAATGCCGCTGCATAATTTTTTTCTGCCGGTTGACCTTTAAGCTGATTAACACTGTATTTATCAAAATAACCGTCACCTTGGTTGCCACTCCAAGTAGAAGCCCAAGCAGGAAGTTGCTTTTCATCAAACACCAGCTCTTTTCGATTTACTTTCGCAATGAACTCCACTTCGCCCTTTGGCAGTCCGACCACCTCAACAATTTCATCGACAGTTTTACCTTGATGGGCTAGTTGTGCAGCTTGCACATACTTCGCTGAAGTTTGACGTTTAATAATTTCTTCATGTGGAATCTTATCTTGAAAAATATTTGCGACCTCTAAACTTTTTCTCATAGATTGGTCGATCTTTTGAATCTGTTGGTCTGAGAGGTTTACTTTTTTTTGTATTTGGCGGGTTTTCATTTCGAGCAACTCTACCAATTGTTTCACTTGACGATCTGTTCGGTCGGAAAGATCTTCTAAGACGCTGATTTTGCTCTGTAACAATTGAAGGCCACGGCTAAGGCGCGGGTCATCTTTTGGTTGACCAAAACTTCGCTTCCACAAAATAATTACAGCCGTCGCCAAAACTACGTTGATGACTAATGTTGCAATTAATAACCAGGTCATAGCCCACCTCTTTTTTAAAATTCCCTGTGATTTTGAGAATTTACCTACCAAAAGGATAGCGTGTGAATGGGGGCCTAGCAACTAGACGAAGGACTTAAAGAGAGCCCCCGATACAAAGACTCTCTCTCACCGCCTGGAGGTTAATATTATTGGATTTTACTAATAAAATTCGCTATCCGATCGATGGCTTCCTGCATACGTGTTTGCTCAAGCGCATAGGAAATTCGAAGGTATCCGTCCAGTCCAAACTCAACGCCAGGTACGGCTACGACCATTTGATCTTCTAATAAAGCCGAACTAAAGTCCTTCGTTGTTTTTAAGACATTTCCATTAAACTTTTTACCCAAAAATTGAGAAACATTTGGCCAGATATAGAACGCACCTTGAGGGGCCTCAACTTCTATGCCTTCAATTTTCGAAAGTTCTGAATAGACAAAGTCTCTGCGTGTTTTCAAAAGAGCTACAGCCTCTTTTAACTCGGGTTCACCCTCGTTAATAGCTTGAACGCCAGCCGCTATACTAAATGAACAGGCACAACTTACCGATTGGCTCTGGTATTTGTTCATTGCTGCTATCACAGGGTCCGGCCCCAGCGCCCATCCCAGCCTCCAACCGGTCATCGAATAGGTTTTCGACGCCCCCGTTGATTACAATCGCTCGATCTTGCACTTCGGGAGCTACCTCAAGAAGGTGAGGTGCAACGCCCCTGTCATTGAAAACCAGTCGATTATAAATATCGTCTAGTATAATGATGGTATTTGGGTAGTCTTTCAAGACGGCCGCAATTTCACTCCACTCCTCACTGGTGTACATGTTTCCCGTAGGGTTTGAAGGAGAGTTTAAAATTACTGCCTTAGTTTTACTTGTGATGTTTTCCTGGAGAGACTTTGCAGAGAGTTTAAATTTAGACTTCGAATCACAAACTACAACCTGCGGAATGCCACCGGCCAACTCCACCATAGTTGGATAACTCACCCAATAGGGAGCAGGAATCAGAACTTCATCGCCGGGATCAATAATCACCTGTAACGCAGAGAAAATAACAAATTTAGCACCCGCAGTAACAGTCACTTGATTGGGGTAGTATTCCACTCCAAAATCATTTTTAAATTGATTAACTATGGCCTGTCTGATTTCTGGTGTTCCATTCGAGGGAGCATACTTAGTTACTCCCGACTGAATGGCGTTGATCCCCACTTGTTTGATCGACTCAAAAGTATCCCAATCTGGTTCACCAACGGACAAGCTAATGACATCTTTGCCCTCTGCTTTGAGCTCCTTTGCTTTTGCCGCAAGCGCCAGTGTTGGTGAGGGTTTTAGGCCTTTCGCGCGCTGAGATAACATGAATCACTCCTTATTTAGTAATTGTATTTTTTCTTTAATGCATTTTCTACGATAGGGGGCACGAGAGCTGAAAGCTCACCTTTGTAGTGCGCAACTTCTTTAACCAGCCTGGATGCAACAAAGCTGTATTCCGGTGTCGCTGGCAAGATCAATGTCTCTATCTGTGGGTGCAGTTTTTTGTTTATTGTGGCCATCGTCATTTCGTATTCCAAGTCAGACGCACCTCGAACACCTCTTACAATTAAATTAGCTTCATTATTAAAGGCATAATCTACTGTAAGACCATCAAAAATGTCCACCGATACGTTTTTCCAGTCCGACAGGCAGGCTTGGGCCATTTCATGTCGTTCTCCAGCTGAAAATAGGTAGGCCTTATCTGGAGAATTTGCAATCAACACGACCAACTCGTCGCAAACCTTCGAGAGTCTATCAATAACATCGATGTGCCCCAGTGTTAAAGGATCAAAACTCCCTGGGTAAATTGCCTTTGCCATACCTATAGCTCTCCTTCTACCACGAAAAAGCTAACCCACTTATCTCCAAAGTCCTTTCGATCCCATAGGTCAAGGTGGGGATAACTGTCTGCAATTTTTTCGTGCCGGCTCGACTCGATCATAATGATTGAATCGCGACTAAATGTACGTGACTGAGATAGTTCTAACATGACTTTATCGGCAATTTTAAGCGTAAATGGTGGATCCACCAAAATAATGTCGAACGTCGGACCATTATATTTCTGTAGATATTTAAAAACATCCATTTTCAGGCACTTAAACACACCTTCCACCTTTAAATGCTTGCGTTTTCTTCAATAATCCGAACCGGCCAGGCTTTCTACTGCAACTATGTCTTTTGCACCTCGAGAATAGGATTCAAATGAAAGATTACCTGTACCGGAAAAGAGATCTAAAACCCTAGCGTCTTGAAGATGTGAAGCCAGCTTATTAAAAACGCTTTCTTTCCACACGGTCTGTAGTCGGTCGAATATGACTGGCATTAAAGTTTTTAAGCCTATGCCCCTTCAACTTACCTGAAATAATTCTCATAGTCTGCTATTTACTTGGGACTTGGCCCAATAGCCACCAAAACTTCTTGTCTCTCTGAGTTTATTTTCTGGCTGAACGAAATGTGGATTCCGCCAACCTAACTGCTTTGAATTGGGGAGCTGGCGATCCATCGGCATTAACTGGTATTTGCGAAGGAGGGCGGTAAGTATCATAGGTTTTAACAACTTGGGCTAGATTAGATACGGGACTACTTAATACCGGTATTTCAAAGCTCACTTTATACTTTTCCTGTATAACAACAACAATATCATTGAGTTCGACAAAGAAGGAATCCATGCACGGTCAATTTAACTATATTGCCATGAAAAACTCGCCCTTTTTCATTATCAAGTTACAAAATTGGGTAAGGCTGTACTTTTTTATTTTCACATTTGCGTTGGTGCTAGTCATTAATAAACCCTCAACAATATTTTTGATCTGAATGATATTCTCAAAAGGCTTCGGTATAAACAATTCCGCCCCTGGGGCTTTTGCCTTCTCCAAATTATATTCCCCAGTATAGGCAGACATCAAATAATTTTACTTCGGCTTTTCACTTGGGCGCTCCTCTAAAACCTGCACGCCAGTCTTGCTGAGCATCAGCACATCCAAAAACACCAAATCAGGCTTCACATCACCCCACATTTCAAGGGCCTCAACTCCATCTTTTGCTTCAAAAACTTCAAACACGGACCGATCAAGCACCCAGAACAATGCTCGCCGAACAATGTCTTCGTCATCAACAATCAATATCTTCTTTTTCCTCTCAGACATCTAAGGAACCCTCGGCATTTCAATAATAAACGTGGCCCCTTTGCCACTTTCACTTTACTTACTTATATATACGTCCATAAAACTGTCCACAATACGACGACACATGCTCAACCCAAGCCCGGTTCCCTTGCCCTTTTCTTTGGTCGTATAAAACGGTTGAAATATTAAATCCATCACTTATCTTTCTCGATGCCCGGCCCCGTGTCTGACACTAAAAAGTTGGACCTTATCATCTAAGATAACTTCTTTAACTTTTAACACACCTGAGTTGCCCATTGCTTGGCAGGCATTGTTTATAAGGTTAAAACAAGCCTGTTGCATCAACTGTGGCTGAACAAGAAATATTGTCACTTTCCGTTCCCAACTCAATGTGCCTTTCAAACTCTCCCATTGCAGTTTTTAAAAGGGTAGTGTTTTTCAACCAACACTCTAAACGAAACGCTTTTCTTTCTATGTTCGGAGTCTTCAGAGAGAAAACTCTAACAGGTTTTTAATAATAACGGCGCCTTTCGAGCCTTTTCCACTTCCCTCATGTCGCTCAAAACTTGATCGCCAGCATTTCCCTCTTCTAATATGACTTGAGCAAGGGTACGAATTCCCGTCAATGGATTATTCAACTCGTGTGCAATATGACCGGCCAGGTGTCCGACCGCCGACATTTTTCATTTTGAACCAATTGGCAACTTGGAGCTCATCCGCTTCGGTTTTATCAATATAGTGGTTCACGACCACCGAAACAGACTGGTTGATTCGATCAACGATGGGGGAGTGAAATGCACTTCAAAAGTTTTATTGCCCACGTGACTCTATCCGCTATGAGGTAAATTAATTCGAATCGCCTTGTCGATTGGACAATTTTCGCACACCTCGGAGCGACCCGACAGAGCTTCAAAAACAAAATTTTGATTTATTTTTTAATGTAAAATGATTTGTTGGCTTTCAATAACTGGAAATCTCTATTAACGATGGCTACAGGATCAGAGATACTATCAAACGTTCTTTCCCAAACATAGGAGGCATTACGGACCTCGTTTTCAATAATTCGGTCCAGGGTTATCCCAATAGCTTGCAGCCGAAATGATACATACTCTACAAATCGGTCGATTTCGTCAGAAGCTCATTGAGTGCTCAAAGTGTATAACAGGCTGTGCCTGATTTTTTGAGGACCCGGCAGAAGTGAGAGCCACACTGATGACCTGCCCGATGGGAAACGACAACTCATTTGCCAAATAGGTTTGGTCTTCAAGAGAATTAATACGAATCATTTGAATCTCAGGCCAAGTCGATTCTGCGACATGCTCAACAACCGAACCCGCTCTATAATAATACAGACGTTTATTTAAATTATAATCTTCAACTGCCAAGATACATTGGTTAATTTTGTGAAACCGTTTTAGATCATTTCGAATCAGCAACAACGTTTCTTCTAAGGCGATTTGTGACGACAGCTCTTTTACCAATCGAATCACGCCCCTCACTTTGTTTACATTGATCTCTACTTCTTGTTTTTGCGCCAATGCGTTTTTTGTTCTCTCTTCGATTATGTTTTCTAAATCAAGAGTAAGAGATTCCAACTCCGAGTTTTGGCTTTTCAATTTTTTAAAAATGTCTTCTCTTGAATGGACTTCTTCTCCAATGATAATTCCCTTTTCGACAAACCTGGACAGCGAAGACAAAGAAGTGTCGTCCACGAAAGCATCAACCGAGTAATCATTTTTGAATTTTATTAATTGATCCGTAGACCAGCTGGGCATATAAGCAATTTTGTAGCGACCCTTATTCTGTAGGCTTGCTATTCTAACGAGCTCCTCTAGTTCAATTCCTTCTATAGAATTTAGAAAAAGTAATACAGTTGGGTTGATATCATTTAGAATTTCGATGTAACGATCCATCGAATTGACGAACTCTGCCACTACCTTTTCTGACAAAGTTGATTCAAGACTTAATTTTGATTGCCCGAGTACTAATAGTGATGGTTTTAATTGCATAGGCCAACCTTAGGCCTCTATTTTAATCTCCGTATCGAAAAGCTCAAGCCATTTATTCAGATTTTCTGGAAGATCATACTCTAAAACATCCTGCAATAAAATGTAATCCTGTCCCTCAAATGCCGTGACCATTTCCTTTACCACAGAGTGAAATGACTTTTCTGTCTCTATCCATATTGGATCAATATCATTTTTCTTCTGTAAGGTTCGGATTGAACTTTTTAAAACGTACAAACTCTCTACGTACCAGTTCAGTCCATCGGCGAGGCTAACAAAGTGATTGTTCACCCAGTCCAACTCCCCTTCTTGAATACACTTTACGCATTTCTCACAAAAATCAATGGCTCGCCCTGCCCATGCTTCCATGTCCATTTTTGTTCGAGTCAAAACCTCATTTACTGACTGGATTTTTACTTCTATCGAAGTAATTTCATTCACGCCTGAATTGGCTAACCGCATTTCGTCCTCTTCTGAGAGGATCTCACCATTGAGACTCACCTGGCAAACGACGTGGCCTTTATTCCAGCAATCCTGCTCGATAATGTCGATGACTTCTGATAGCCTCGAGCATTTTCCGAACTGAACCTGTACCTCTTCTCTTTCCCAACTAATACTTTGCATAAGTTTCTTCCTTTTTATCATTGGACTGCATGTCTAAATACAGGCTCAGTATTCCTGAAAGTTGAACAAATGTTTTCTCAGTTTCGAATATAATATCTTGCAAGTTTCCTGGCGCAATTAGCGATTTGTTGCCTTGAAACCACCGAACGAGGGTCTAATGGACGCACAGGTTTCTGCAACCGCTCCAAAAAGTTGATCCACATTATTAAGAATTTGTGTCGCCAACTCTACGTCTCCTTTGCCGACTCGAATAACATCGATATTCTCAAGGGCCAAAGACGTTAACTCCGCCAGTCGCAAAATCGCCTCATTAAACTGGCGGCCGGGTGATCGGGGGAACTCGTGTCCGAGATAAAGTGCTTTAATCATATCCCACTGAAAACTTCGCCAGCTACTGTCGCTTTCATACATTTCTATGCGGTCATATTCAGATACTACTATTGCATTTTTACTGACTTCTGAGCCGGTGACGTGCTGCTTTATGACATCAGCAACACGATCCGATGGCAATGCGTGTTCGTGTTCCGCATAGAGCACCTCACTGCCCTTACTCCAGGGTCCGGTTTCCCAAAAATTAACTGTTTCAAATGACAGGTTTAAACATTCGGTCCCAACAATAGACCCTATATGCATCCATAAACTATCCCCTCCGACAACGAGCTTGGCATGCCGTGCAAGCGCAAATACTTCACTCAATTCGGTTCGACCTACCAAATTCACAACAGAAGGAAAGGTTTCACCCTCTAAAATTTTGCTGGCGACAGGAGATTCTATTTTTGAACCCACTAATACGATTTGCAGGTTCGGCATCAGCCTCAAGGACTTTCTAATAATTTGCTTCCATTTAAATTCGCTGACGCTCTTTTCAGCTTCGCTGGTTCCAACGTGAATGATAATATACTGGCCAAGTTGAAGCTCAGGAAACTTTGCCAATAAACTTGGGTGCAACCAATGGCTATCGACACTTTTATCACATGGCTGCAGGTGCACATCCATAATGGCGGCAAAAACATCGAGTAAGTGGGCTCTATTAGGACGATCTACTCCGACTTGTGTGTAAAAGAACCTGCTGGTGTCGTCGTTGATTCTTAAGTACCCATCCTCAAAACGACAGTAACCTATGACATTGTCGCAATTATCTGTCATCAAAGAGACCAAATAACTTGAAAAAGGAGAATAAGATAAATTTATAATTTTATCGTATTTCTCGGCAGCCAAGTCAGAAACTTCTTGTTCGAAAATACAAAGAGAAGAAGTTAGTGCCTCTGGGGTTTTAATGATCGGCTCAAGGACCTTACCTGTATCCCAAGCTTTTACTGAATCAACGCCTTTTACAAATCGAGCGATTTCAGAAAATCGTTTCCGAACTAATAAGTGGACTTCTGCATCTGATGGCAAAGTTCTCTTAAGTGAATTAATCGACGGAGCCGACAGTAATACATCACCGAATCGAGCGAGTTGTACTATTAATACTTTCATTTTTAAACTGTTCCTTTATGAGTTCCGTCAAAGCCTGGATCTTCTCTACCTCTTTAGTATACCCTCTTGTCTCGATTATTTTTTGAGCCGATGTTTCTAACCGGCGTAACGATTCGCGAATATTTTTTCGATCAGTTGTCGACTTCATATGTCGCCTCCAATATGCTTGTTTGTAGATTTCTTAAAATTTTTAGTCCAAATTCAAGCTTTTGCCGCAGACTGTTGGTCGTATTTTGCAATACACGAACAGCCTGAAATTCTGGCAGAGCATTTCTCTCAATATCTTCAATTTCCACATTCCACTCGAGCTCTGCACAAAACGCAGAGATAAACTGCAAATGGTGCTTCACTTTCTTTTTATCAAAATACAATTTTGAATAATCCGTGGACCCAACATTAGCCTGTAAATCATTAAGTAAAGTTACATACTTCGCCATCACAACATTGATTTGCGATTTTATTTCATTGATCTTTTGACGACCATAAATGCTAATGAGGAGGTTGTAAAACTCGATGGCAAGAGAGCCTGCTCTTTGCTCGGTTTCTTCTCGGCTAAAGTTGCTTAACCAGTTCATCCACTGCATCATCTTGTTTTCTATATCAAATTCCTCAATTTCAGGTTGGGCTGCGACCAAATAAAGCCCGAACCGAGTCAAGTGGGTGTAATGCAATCTCAATTCATCATTATACTCTTTGGCTAAAACACTAATATCATTTTTCTGATCCAAAAATTTAAATAACAATAATCCTACCAGTTCTGGATCGAGATCATTCAAACACTTTCGTGAAGCAAAAGGGCAGGCCTCAGAGTGGCTGCAAGGATAGCAGCTTGAATTTGGCGAAACGATTATAGAGCCCGAGGAGTAGGCACTCGTAAATCGAAAATTCGAACTTCCTAAGGCCAATTCAATCACTGGTGTCTTTTTGCCAACGCCGCCAAATGTTTAATACTTGTATCACAAGTTAAAAGCGCATCTGCATTTTGTAGGATTTGATAGGCTTGAGTTAGGTCGGCAGTTGCAAAATAAATTCGAGAGCTGAGATGGGAAATGCTGTTTTCAACCTCAGAAAGCCATTGTTTTTCAAACGGTGCTCCCAAAATTAGTATACTAGCCGTCCGATTAAAAGATAAAAATGTTTTCAAACTCATTTTTAAATGATCTATCGAAATCGACTTTTTTCGTCATTTGAATTAGCTTGTACAACTACGTATCCATTTTTCAAATTGGACAAAATTTTAGAAACATGTTCATCTTCTTCAAAGCTGTATTCATACCGCAAACTTTGTCCGGGGCCGCCTACAGCTAATCTCAAATAATCTGAATAATGTAGTTCACTAT
This sequence comes from Bdellovibrionales bacterium, assembly GCA_041391465.1. Classification (GTDB taxonomy): domain Bacteria; phylum Bdellovibrionota; class Bdellovibrionia; order Bdellovibrionales; family UBA1609; genus UBA1609. The sequence goes on along the minus strand of JAWKNX010000012.1, from coordinate 24,462 downwards.
GATTTATTTTTTGAGATGTTCTGTTAATTGCTTTAAAGGCATAACCATGAATTATGTACTTATCATCTTCAAATCGCATACCAAAATATTCGTCGGTAGTTACCTTCCCCAGAATATCAGCTGATAGCTTTGTGTGAGAAAAGTTATAGGCTCGCTCGTAGTTTGTACCAATTAAATCACTTAAGTCCCTGTCAATTGGTCGAATGCTGCAAAAGAATCCAAATCGTGCTTCGCCCAGCATTGCTTGGTATTGCGATCTTTGAAAATAAAAATATTTTGTCCACCATATTAAGGTAGGGAACTATTTTTTTGAAAGATGCATCTATGAGTAAATGAATTTCTTTATCTGGGTGTTTTCCGCAAATCATTTAATGCGGGTATCGACATTAAAATATCCCCTAGACGAAGGAGTTGAATTGCTAAAATGGGCCGACTCATTGAATTGCCTCCAATGAGTTTTCCTAAAACCCGCTTCTTCCATTTAATTTCGTCATTGCTGAAAACATCAAACTCAATTTCGGACACGTTGTTTATGCTCAACAAATTACCTTCGTCGAATCGACTCAATTCTTCGTACTCTTGTTCATCAGTTTCATCTAAATACCCACGAAGGCCAGCAACAAAACGTAGTCCCTCTAGGGATCTCGCATTTAAAAATTCGACCAATTCAAAATTTAAAAAGGAGCTTTGATAAACATTAAGATTATAATCGACAACAGAATACCGATTCTCCAATGCCGTCCTAATCGCGTCATTGTTATATATTTGATCGATGCTTTGAATATTTATGAACTCAATTCCCAACATGAATATATGCCGATGAATTTCTTTTACCGCACTGATAACCTCCCTATGAGGTTCAATGACAAGAATTTTTCGACTGGGCCAGCGTTTGACCAACTCCATAAGGTGGTATCCAGAACCGGCACCAAGCACTATAATATACTCTGCATAAAATAACTCTTCATTTCGAACACACCATTTTGCGGCTTCTTTTTCGGGATCAGTTGGCGATGATAAATAACGCCCCTTCAACCGCAGAATCGGCAAGCCTTTTTTGCTGTTTTCGAATGTAACTTTTTTCTTCTTAATCAATTTTTCTTTGTTCCTTGAATAATGTAGTTGAGTTCCACCGCTTCGACTCGCATAGGATCTAAAACAAGCACTCTCGACAATTCTAATTCTGCATACTTCAGCTGGCCCAATTCAAAATAGATTTGCGCCAGAAGGAAAGATACTTCGATATCTTCACCATTTTTTGATAAATAGTCTTGAAGTCGATTAACTATTTTGGACGTTCGACCGTCTTTAAATGACCAATCCAATGCTACACGAAGAGCCGTATCGTTACTTGGGTTTTGATCAAGGCACTTTTCAATATTGGCCCATGCTAAGTCATGGTCGCCATATTCTCTATGGACCAACGCTAAGCCCATCCAAGATTTATCAAAGAAAGGGTCAATATTGACTGCTTTTCTAAAAAAATGAAGAGCGTTTTCCCATTCATTTTTTTGTATTTCAAGCGTCCCCATGTTGACGAGTAGAATCGCTGAATCAGGGTCAATGGTATAGGCCTTGGCGTAATTTTCCCTCGCTGTACAATAATCACCTGACCGCACCATAAATATTGCCGATATTTTTGTAAATTTCAAAAAGTGTCGGGTCGTCAAAAACCTGCACCTCCAAGGCCTTCATGTAAAACTCTAGCGCACTTTCATCATCATTGTTTTGATAATAAGCTCGAGCCAACATATTGAGGGAGTCGAAAGAGGTTTCAATACTGATCAGTGATTTAAAGCACTGTATGGCCTGATCCACTTTGCCTTCGCCAAGAAAGCATTGACCCAGGAGCTTAATTGCTCTGCCATTTTTTGGATTTATATTCAGGCACTCTCTAATAAGTTTCAGTGCCAAAGAATATTCGGCATTTTGTACTAATTTGGTCGCATTTTTTAGATAATTCGATTCGACGGTTTCTGCAGAACCAAGAACTTTAGAAATATTATTTCGTAAGTCGGCATCAACCTCACGATCAAAAACTCGAGCTAGACGCTGCCGAGATTCTGTATTGGCTAGTAAAGAAGGAATTACAACCCGTTCTTCCAACTCATTAATATTAGATAATTGTAAATCTTCTTCAGGAAATGTTATTTCTAGACCAGACATTTGTCAGCTCCTTCCTCAGATTAAGGGAGCAAAACAAATGCCATTCTCATTGATCATCAGCTTCGAAGTGATCCGAAATTCCCATCAGCATTTTGACTGGGACGAATGAAAGCGTCAATGTGTTGTCACGACTTTGGTTTTTATTACGCCGTTTCGTTCACTCTCGGATCTTTTTTGATATCGGACTTATAAGATCCAATCGCTTTCTTGTTTTTGTTGGTTTGCCTTAACTCAACAATTATCTTTGATTTTTCCTGCTCAATTCTAGAAAGAATTTGTAAATCCTGTGCAAGAATGAGTTGGACAAGCTCCTGCTTTCGATCCATCTGCTGAAGTATAATTGCTTTTTCTTCAACTGAAAGCTCCTCAGGAGTAATATGGCCACGATTTAGATCTTCAATTTGACTATCGACTTTTTTAATCATTTCCAAAATGCAATCCCGAGCATGATAAAAGTTCTCTAGATTTTCGAAGTTATCCTCCGAGAAAAGAACAATTTCGTTTTGATTGATTTCGTGAAACTTCTCCAAAAGCACATTTTTTTCAACTAATAAGTCTTTTACGTAACTCATTCATTCCCCCTCAGGCTATCGTTTCTCAGGCGCAGATTCTTGTTTTTTGATTTTTTCAACAGCTTGCTTCCACCCCTCATAAAGAGTTGTCAAAATTCTGAGAACATCTTCTAAGGGTTGTTTGGAACCAGTCACGTTGGCTTCAGTGAGTTTATCCGTTATGAACATGTAAAGTTGCTCTAAATTAGCTGCAATTTCACCGCCGATCTCATGATCTAAGGTGTTGTTGAGTTCGAGTACAACATCGTAGGCTTTGCCAATGTTGAGACCTCTTTCGCTAATATCGTTTGCATCCACAGCAATCATTGCTTTTTTGACATATCGAATGGCCCCTTCGTACATCAACAACAACAGCTTTTCTCGGCTTGCACTCTCTATACTCGTTTTTTTATACTGCTGATACGGATTCTTCATTTATACATATTCCCTGTTAATTCTTTTTTATAATTCGGTGTTTCATTTTAAAACCTTTATAACATTTATACTGATATGGGATTTACTAACCTAAGCCCGGAATCAGTTGTCCCCCTCCACCAAGTGCCCCCACTTGGCCCATTTGAGATTTTAGTCTAGACATTTGGGTTTCTAAGTTTGCAAATTTTCTTCGAAGGCTTTTTTCTTTTTTATCGAGCTGACGCTCTTTTTGATCGATGCGATCATCGATTTGTCTAATTTTACTCTGAAGTGCCTTCTTTCTCACCGTTACGGGTCCGAACACCTGATCTTGGACTGTGGCTATGGTCCGACGTATTGAGGGTATAAACCCAACTGAAAAACCATCTCCGGCAAAAAACTGTTGAACAGCATCGGGGTTTGAAGCTAGTGCCGCATCAAACTTCTCCTGTGAAAAATCAAGTAATCCCTTTCTATTAAATTCTATACCCAATTGATTGAGTCGCCTTACTGGTCCCGAAATTCCGACCTGAGTTCCCTGCAGTAGTGTACGTAGCCGATTCTCAATACTTCTCAACAGTCCATCCCCACCGAGCGTCGATGTCGTGTCCGAAGATTCATTGAGAGTGTTTTGGCTTTGGATGAAGCCCAATACACCATTGATAGCGTCAATAAATTCTTTCACTTTTCCACCGACTACTTCTCGGTCTTCATTGACTGAAATATTGACTTGTCTGCCTGGAGCGGCTTGTCTCAGGTCAATGGTAACTCCGGGGATAATATCTGTGATTTGATTGCTATCGACTTCAAATTCAAAACCATCAACTTTGATGAGCCCGTTTTTTGCCTCACGCTCCTCATCAAAGTACAAATCTTGATCTCCATCCAAAAAATACAGCGATGGATATTCGATTTTGTTGGAGCCTCCCACATTTTCACCTGATAGCATTAATTTAAATGGTCTATCCTCGTCTTTGCGGTCGTTTATGATACTTGCTCTTACTCCGATATTAGCACTATTAATGGCTGCAACCGCCCCCTCGAGAGTTGAGTTATTACCTTTGAGATATACTTCTTTGTATCCTTCTGGAGTTTCAAACCGAAAATAACCTGTACCAATTTCAGTGCGATCTTTATCTGGAAATCCATTTGTAATGGCGGCTGCTTTTTGCGCGAGTTCAACGACTTCGACATTCCAACTTCCTGATGCAGCCGAGTTGGGATCAACCGTACCACCAATAATATTTTGGTCCCCGGATGAGAGTTTGTAGTCCTGGAAACCACGTACTGATGCGAGTGTACCAATAGACTCCTTGATCTTGTTGAGACCCTCATCAAGTTCATTCACCAACTTCAAGCGATTTTCTGATTTCGCTTTTTTGGTTTCCATATTTTTAATTGGAATACGTTCGGCTTCCACCAATTGATCCACAATATTCGGTGGTAAGCCTGACGCCATTCCGCCAAACTGTATTGCAGGCACCTAAGTCCTCCTGACACAAGGTTACTTCCTACAATTTCATTTTGCCTAATTTCTCTCACTTGTTGTGAGTCAATTAATTGCCACAGACGAATGGTTAAGGAACTATTTGCCGGATTATTGATTTTGAAGGGTCAAACACGGTAAAAAATGACTCTTTGTTTCGCTCAACTGAAACATATGAAAGATGGTAGAGAATATTGAGTTTAGTCTAGATTTTAGAGGGCTTTGTCTAAAAGGTGGCCTGTTTTTTCTTGGCTATTTTTTACAAAGGACCAAGCTTCATTTGAAGTCATGCGGCGGATCACTTTTGAGGATGGATCGATTAATTTAAAAAAGATTCTATCTCCCACTCTCTCAATTGCCACGGTAAGGTTGTGGTTTATTACACCTGGAAACTTTTTTATCGCCTTTAAAACTTCTTCGACTTCTTCGGCAGTTAAAAATTCTTTTTCAGGTGCTTCTTCTTGCTGACGTCTTCCATCAGCATCTCTGTCTTGATGGGAAGACTCTGACTTCACATCTTTTTTTTCCAAAGACTTTCGGACGCTATCAATGGAGTTTATGTTGTTAGATAGTGATTTAATATTCATCTTGTCTTTTAAATCGTCATTTCTATTAAAAACATTTAGTGCACTCGACTTTCCCTGGCCTTAGGAATAGCCTGTTTGCCCGTTTGCCCGTTTGCCCGTTTGCCCGTTTGCCCGTTTGCCCGTTTGCCCGTTTGCCCGTTTGCCAAGGCGATTTTTGCACCCATTCGGGGCCCATCAATATCAACTTTAAGTTTATGTTCAATGAACTAACAAAAAAAGAGGTGGCAAAAGCCACCTCTTTAGTAAGTCTTTAGGGTTAGGTACTGGGTAGGTGGCTGGAGAGCACCCCCTCCACCCAAAGTTAAATCATTAACCAATTAAACGGAGCGCCTGTGCCGGCTGCTGGTTAGCTTGTGCGAGAACAGATACAGAAGCTTGTGCCATAATATTATTACGAGCCAATTCTGCACTTGATTCCGCCACATCCGTATCTCTGATTCGAGCGTTCGCTGCTGAGAAGTTTTCTGACTGTCGCCAAGTTTTTCGCCGGTAGAGATCAACCGGTTTTGCAGGGCACCGAGCGTTGCTCTATGACCATTCACGTTGGTTTTGCGCCTCTTCTAGAACCGAAAGCGCCTCTCTCGCACTTTCCTTATCGGAATAATCAAAACTATCCACACCGAGCGCACTGGTGTCACTTCCTGGGCGGGCATCAAAGCCAATTCTGTCTCTAAAGTCATCATTGTTGATGTCGACTTGGAAGGCAAAGTTATTGCCAGTTCCATCTAAAGGTTGGTTCCGTTATATTTTTGTATTTGTCGCAATTCGCTCAACTTCACTTTTAAGCTGTTGAACTTCTTTATTGATAAAATTTCTTTCTCGTTCACCGACCGTATCAGAAGCCGCTTGAACTCCCAATTCTCTCAATCGAGTTAAGATATTAGATACTTCTGCAAGTCCACCTTCTGCCACTTGAATCATTGAGATACCATCGTTTGCGTTTCTCTTTGCTTGGCCATAGCCGCGTATCGTTGACTTTAAGTTTTCGCTGATTGATAAACCAGCGGCGTCGTCAGCAGCTTTTGTTATACGTGATCCACTCGACAACTGGCCGAAACTTTTTCGGATTTCGTTGTGATTCAGCCATTTTCTTTGCGCTGCTATTGCAGATATATTGGTTGTTATATTTAGTGCCAACCATTATTGCTCTCCTTTTGGTCCCTATACTCTGGGGAGACGACCTAACCACAACTCGTCCCCCCAGAGCGCCAGCGAGCAGGGGTTTATAAACATGTTGGAATTGGATTATATTGGACTAGCCTTTAGTTGGTCCACGCTAGCAGTCACTCTACCGGGTCAGCTAGATCCATCATTAGTCCTGCTCACATGAACCCTTTCGGCCAGGTCCGGGCGAACATAAGTCGAGTCGAGACTTTCTAGACTTAGGGTGTATACGTTCTAGACTTTTGTTTTGAAATCAGGACCAATGGTTTGGGAAAAAGGTCTGAGTTCTAATTTGAAACCGTACTTTCATATATAGACTAGACCACCTGGACTATATTTCATCCCTCGAGGGCTTTACCTAATAGAGGCGGACAAGTGTTTCCTGTTGGAGATTTTATCTTTGGATAAGGATTCCAATTCGGATGTGGATTCGCCGGAGTTGTCTAATAAATATTTTATTCCTGTAGCTAATCGATGACGTCGCTGTAGTGATTGACCTAAGTAATTATAATTAATTGAAAGCAACGTCTCTTCTGCTCTACGAAACTCCCCTTTTTCAAACAACGCCCGTGCTATAAGGAGAAAGTCATTAAGACAGCACGCTTCCCATGAGCTCTGTAGCGTTTATAGCCAGAATCTTGTCGTTTTGTCTAGAACTGCTTTGTAGGCAATTATTCGGTGTGACCAAACCGACGATGAGGAGCGTGGGCTAAACTTGCCACTTTCCCTCTTTATCTTGGATATACATCTCAATCAACTCATGAAGCTCCACCGGTCGTTGGAGTTAAACTCGTGTCGCCTGCCAGGCGAGAGCCTCTTGACTCACTTTTGACCCATCAACCACATCTAAACAACGGACTTTGCACAACGTTTAAAAGTGGTTTATTGCCGTTCTCTTTTAATAAAACAAACGATTTCCCTATATAGTCGACATTAAATTTTTGCAGACCCAACGCTGTATCAATGATTAATCTTGCCCAAAATAAACTCAATTTGATCCTCTGCTATAACCTTCTTCAATGCGTCTTCATCAACTAAAGCTCTCCTATACTTTGGAAATGATCGAAAGGATATAAAATATTGAGTCGAGCATCTATATAGGTTCTTAATTGATTGTCTGAGGCAAACTTTAGGTAATCACAGCCACTTAACTCATAAAACAGGTTGCCCGCGTAACTCTGCTTTCGAGCATAACAGACCGACATCCACAGGAAACAATTCATTGCTGATGGAGCTGCCTGCTATAATGACTTTGGATAGGTCGTGCCCACCAATTGAAACAACTGAAAGCTCAGAGCGACGACTGAAGTGATCGCAATGAGTTGAATATAGCTAGGTCTAATTATCCCTTTCAAATCGCGAAAAATCGATTTTAGGTGAAATTATGTAAAATGCGAAACCAACACCACGAGGTGAGGTAACATTTTGGCATATTTGTAGGTAAAAATGTGAAAACAAATAAAGACAAAAAGATATAAAAATTTCTTCTTTTGAAGCTCCACCCTAATAAAAAGACCACTAAGGGCACTACATAGAACTGAATGGGAGTCACGAATTGCCAATGACTTGAATATTCATTGACTACATCAACCAGAGTTGAACAAAACTACTGTGCTACCAAGTGGTTTACCGAAAAATAACGACGGAGTAATTATTGTACAAAGGGTAGCAAAAACATAGACCTAAAGGGCCTGCATTTTTCAAATCATAATTTTTGAACTTCTTGAATAAAACCAATGCATAAAAATGCAAAGAACAAATTAATCCAAACTTTGAAGTCGCATGAATTTGTACCCACACTAAGTAAAATGGAATGAGGTACACTAATTTTTTTGTTTGATCGGTCTTTTCAACTTCTGAAATTACAAAGGCGAAGTGTAATAGAAAGAAATAGGACACAATTTCAGGCCGCAATTGGACTCTAGTACAAACACCCAACAGTAAAAAAAAAGACCACATAAAACTGAGGAAGTGACTGTGGTTCAATCGTTTTAAACCGTACCAATAAAAATAGACAACAGGCGTAGTGATCAACAAAAATCGAAGACCGATTGATCCAAAATCACCCAACAGCTGATATAATCCACCCAATAGCCAAACAAAAAGCCAAATGCTGGCGCCAATGAGTTGACCTTGAAAATGAATGCTTTGAAAGTCAAAAAGCAATGGCTGACCATTTTTCCAGTAGCCAATACCCGCGGATAGATATGTGTAAAAATCATTAGATTGAAATGAGATCGTTGTCGCAAAAAAAGCAACGAGTATCAATAATACCAACTGGACCCATAAGGTGTACTTGGACAGTTTTAGAGACATTGTTAAAAAGACAACCAGACTGCCAATCCATTACGCCAAGGAGAAATAAACAATTTCGACGATTCCACCGTCTCTGGCTCGGCGGGCTCTTCGTTAACCCCATCGTCTTTAAACTGCTGGTCGACCTGCCCTTCATAAACGCCATTATATTGATTAAATGCTTTGATTAATTTTCCGCCGGCTAAACCACTCATGATTGCACTTGGAATGAGCCCCGCCGCAAAAATCCCCCATGCCGTATCAGAATTGTAGCTTGATTCACCGTCAGAGTTGGTATCATTTTGCGTGGCCATTGAATAGGCGATGGCTGCAGCAGCCCCTCCTAAAAATAATCCGCTGGCCCATGCACTGCGACTCTCGTATTGCTCTGCTAGTTTTTTTGCTTTAGGGTCAGCACTAAATGCCTCTGCCAAACCTTCAAACCCAAAAAAACTCAATCGAACTTCTTTCCCGTCCACAACGATGCGAGGTTCTTTAAAAAATACACTATCATTGACATCGAAATAAGCTTTCGGCTTTGCCAGTAACTGTGTTGAAAATAATAAAACGATTAAAGCAGAAATATGTTTCACTCGGCACCTTCTTATATAGATTGATAGACCTATTTTGGCGCATTTTTGAGTTAAATCAATGACAAATTAAAATGAAAAAACCCAAGGGGGGAAAACCCCTTGGGTAGTGTGTGGTTAGGTCTTAGGCGACAAAGGAGAGCTTTATTCACCCAAACTTTAAATTCAATTAACCAATGAGTCGTAATGCTTGTGCAGGTCCTGCGTTGGCCTGAGCAAGAATTCCGATAGAAGCTTGGTTTAGGATATTGTTTCTTGCCAATTCCGCACTTGCTTCTGCCACATCTGTGTCTCTAATTCGAGCATTTGCTGCTGAGAAATTCTCAATTGCAGTACTTAAATTTTCACCCGTAGAAATCAATCTATTTTGTAATGCACCCAAAGTAGCTCTGTGTTCGTTTACGTTCTTTTGAGCATCTTCGAGGACAGTTAAGGCTTCTCTAGCCCCGTCTTTATCTGAATAATCGAAACCATCAATTCCAAGCTCAGAGAGTTGCACGTTTTGCTTTGAAGCATCAAAGGCAATTCTGTCTCTAAAGTCGTCATTGTTTATATCAATTTGAAAGGAGAACTCATCTCCGGTCCCGTCTAGCAAGTTTGTACCGTTAAAGCGTGAAGATTCTGCGATACGCTGAACTTCGTTTTTAAGCTGTTGGACTTCTTTATCAATGAAGCCTCGTTCGCGCTCACCAACTGTATCTGATGCAGCTTGCACTCCCAACTCTCTCAGTCGAGTTAGAATATTAGATACTTCTGACAATCCGCCCTCTGCGACTTGAATCATTGAGATACCATCATTCGCATTTCGGCGGGCTTGGTTGTATCCTCGGACGGTTGATCTTAAATTTTCACTGATCGATAACCCAGCGGCATCGTCAGCGGCTTGTGTAATACGAGAACCACTTGATAATTGAGCATAGCTCTTTTGTAGGTTTCTCGATGATGTTGCCATCTTCTTTTGTGCAGCGATGGCTGATAGATTCGTGGTTATATTTAACGACATAGGACTCTCCTTGTGGTTGTGTGAAGATCCCTCTTCAATCACGGGGCACTAACCTTGCCCCAATGAATTAGCCTTTCCTGGCTGGGTTGAACATGTTGGAGCGCTTGGGAGTAGCAAAGAAATCCATTTTGTTTCTAAAAAAGCAGTCACTCTTTTTTAGATGGAAGACTTTCGCCAAAAGTCCTGTTGCGCTTGCATACACCACTTCGGTCTAGTCTTGGTAAACCTTAGTCCAGTCCAGTTAAACTAGACCATCGTCTGTTACTAACTAGACCATGGTCTTATGCTTTTTGCGTACTCTTATTTATTTCGAAACAGATAAGTTAATTGAGCTTAACAAACGGCTAGGTCAAAAAAAATTTTTCTGGATGTTGGTCGAGGTTACTTTTAATAAGAATGTTTAAAATGAAACGAAAAAATCTCGGAAAGGCTTTCGCCTCCCCGAGTAGGTCGGATTCTGGAAGAGGAGAGAAACAATCCTCTCCCTAAACCTATAATTAAAATTAGCCAATCAATCTTAAAGCCATACCGGGCTGCTGGTTTGCCTGAGCAAGCATTGCAACGGAGGCTTGGTTGAGGATGTTGTTTCGAGCCAAATCAGCACTTGCTCTTGCTACATCTGTATCTCTCATTCGAGAATTTGCAGCCTGGAAGTTTTCTTCAGCAGTCGACAGGTTTTCACTCGTTGAAATCAATCTGTTTTGAAGCGCACCCAAATTAGCTCGGTATCCGTTTACAGTTCTTTGGGCATCGTCTAGTACTTCGAGGGCTTCTCGAGCTCCATCACCCGTATCAAACGCTAAGCCATCAATACCTAACGCTGACAGCGTCACTTCTGCTCACCAGCATCCCAGTCAATTCTATCTCTAAAATCATCATTGTTAATATCAACTTGGAAGCTGTATTTTGCACCCTGACCGCTCAAAAGCTCACGATCATTAAAACCGAGTACTTAGTGCAATACGTTCCAATTCTGATTTAAGCTGTTGGACTTCTTTATCAATGAAGCCACGCTCTGTTCTTCCGACAGTATCTGAGGCCGCCTGAACACCCAACTCTCTCAATCGAGTTAGAATGTTTGATACTTCAGTCATACCACCTTCTGCCACTTGGATCATCGAGATCCCATCGTTGGCATTTCGTTTTGCTTGTGCGTAACCACGAATTGTCGATTTTAAATTTTCACTGATCGACAACCCAGCTGCATCATCAGCTGCTTTTGTGATTCGAGAACCTGATGACAATTGCGCATAGGTTTTAGTGAGATCACGTTGGATTTGACCCATTTTTTTCTGTGCATTGATCGCGGCTACGTTTGTAGATATTACTAGTGACATTTGTCTCTCCTTTGTTGGTGAGTCTTCCGTATCTCTTCTTCTTGATCTTGGGACCTACTCCGCCTTCAAAAAGATGTGCTTAATGCACTTGTGGTTAGTTAATTTTTTAATGCTGCTACCTAAATCATTCACAGAACCATCTGGATTTTGTGACTGTATAAAGCAAGACCTGCCCTTCCGAACCATCTAGTCTAGCAACTTGTTACACTGGCTCTTTCGGCGAGGTCCGTGCGCACTGAAGTCGTGTCGAGGTTTTCTGGATCAACGTAATAGGTTTTCTAGACGATAGTTTTTATTTTCAAGACTTTTGGATTAAACAAATTAGGACATTTATCCACGTAAGACCTATAGCCTCAGGACAAAAAAACAGCAGACCAAGGCACCCTTCGTTCTATGGCCAGTCGTGCAAGACTCGAATTTTGTCTTATGAATTTGGTACTGGAGAATTTTAGTTATACTTCGACAGAGGTCCTACTAAAAAGAAGATTCATTGAGGGCGTTGACTGGGAGATCAGAAATCGCTCCTAATTCTAATGGCAGTTGGTTTTGCGCCTGTTGCAACTCTTGTAGCGTTTGTTGAAGTGCTGCATTGACAGAAGGGTCATTTGATTCCGACTGGGTTTGTTCAAGCACTGGGATCAGTCGAAATAGATTCCGTGCACCCGCCACCTGTACGCTTTGAGTTTGAAAGCGATTGTTGTTCTCCCGTTGGTTCAACTGAATAGTTCTCTTGAGTATCTGTCGAACAAGGCGAGTGGACTCAATGATTGAATTAATATCTGTTGTGGAAGCTATTACTTCTCTAAGGACTCCAAGCCCACCCATATGACCAAACGACTCCAATGCATGGCGAGACATTTCAGCAATCTGAGTTGTCAGAGCTTGCCCGTGAGTGAGTTGAACCAAACGGTCAAAGCTTCTTACCGATCGAGCTAACTCAAGAGCGTATACCCCGAATTCATTGAGGCGAGGTGCATTTGTCTTAGCTAATAGTTCATCTATAACTGCGTAATAGACAGCATCAGAGACTTCACCCATTTCATGTAATTGAACGAACTCTGTTAAAAGTTTTTTTGTAGGTGTGGTGATGAATCGATCCAACCAATCCGAAACACCTGGTGGTAAATCGGAATCCGTCTTTGGTTGCCCAGCCACAACAAACGGCGGAGCTGCTTGATTGTTTTCATCGGCTTGCAGATCATCGTCATTAGCATCAGGATCTTCTTCGGTGGCTTCGTCTGGGGCTTGGTCGGCCGTTTCTTTTTCTTCTTCTTTCTTTTTCTTTTCTTCTTCAGCTTTCTTTTTCTTCTCTTCTTCTGTTTCTTTTTTCGCCTTAGGCGTATTTTTTCCGTCTTCTTTTAAAATCGTAGTTTTAGCTTGGGCTTTTCTTTCGATATTTCTAAGTCTCGCTTTTTCTAGCGCTCTTCCATACATGGCTCTTCGCTGATCTAACTCATCCTGGGGTGCTTGGTGGCCCACTTTATTCAGGCGAACTTCAGTTCCTTCAAACTCCATACTGATAGAATGGGGTTGATCGGATCGACTTGGGCTCTTTAATACGTGAACCGCCAGTGAGACTAAGCCCACGACCACCAAAGCTATACCTATATATATAAGTCTTTTCTCTTGATTTAAGTTCACGATTATCTCCTTACCCCACTAATAGGCAAAGCCCATTCCAGGCTGCCGCAGACATAAACCTTTAATATTATTGACGTTTTCAAAAACTCTCGGATGCCCCTCAAAATGGGGCTGTCTAAGAATAAGACACACCTTGAAAGTGGGCGCATTTCACCAATTATTACTGATACTTAGCATGCTCACCTGAATAAAGAGGGCTGGCTTAATTTGGCTCCTTTTGCTTAATGACATGCAGTTCTCGATATAATTTATATGATGCTATGCATTAAGTTATTGATAACAGTAACCGATATGGACTTTCGGAGGGCTGGATTTTGAGAGTGGCTGCTATCGAACCCATGATCATTAAAGAGGACCTGGAGCTGGAAAAAGCCCTAGAGTCCGCTATGAAGTCGAACTTAAAGACTGAAAAAACAGCTCCGGTAGCCACTTCTGCTCAAGGAAGCTCTGTTGCTTCTGAAGATCAAAGGCAAAATGGCAATCACAGGATCCTGCAACTCGCCAAAATATTGGCAAAGCACTACAAGGAAAAAGCTCAGTCCAAAAACAGTTCAAAATTAAGGGCCCGTTCTGTCGTTGAGAAATATTGCTCTCTCTCAAAGTGGGAATATGAACAGTCGATTTTGGGAACCACATATAGAAAATCAGCTTAATTTTTAATATCTTAATGCATTCCGTCATTTTTACTTAAGTCCTAACGCAAGATGTCGATAGATAGGGTGACTGCTAAAACAAACTGTCTGTGGGCGACTTCTTTCAACCCGCAAACTTGGTTGGCTGCCAAGAATGCGATAAGAGGAGGTGCTCCACCATGAGCTTCGAATTAACACAAATATTGCGTCCATGTCGGCGCAGCGATTTCTGAACAAGGCACAGCGACAAGCCGATAAATCACTGAGGGCACTCGCTTCCGGCTCTCGTGTTTCAGAACCGGGCAATGATGCCGCTGGTTTTGCCATCAGTGAACACTTGAGGGCCCAGGCTTCTGGACTAAAACAAGCGCAAGGCAATGCAGAAAGTGCCATTGCGTTTATTCAAACAGCTGAAGGTTCACTCAATGAACAAAACAATATCATGATGAGACTCAGAGAACTGGCTGTACAGTCAGCATCTGATACCATGGGAGAAAACGAAAGAGAGTATCTCAATAAAGAGTTTCAGGCTTTGACAAGTGAGTTTGATCGCATTGCAAAGTCGTCCTCATATGGAGGAAAAAACTTCTCACTGGAAACAATGAAGAGTTTGAGTTTCATGTTGGGACAAAAAAAGGCGAAGAGAACGTTATTAAATTTAAACTCGATGCCAATACCACAGCCGAAGAGGTCGGCCTTGGCTCTCTGAGTGTTTTAGATCAAGACGCTGCATTGGAGTCACTGGAGACCATCGACGAAGGACTTTATAAAGTTTTGGATGCTCGTTCCACTTTTGGAGCGGCTCAAAGTCGATTTCAATACACCATAGATAACTTATCGAACCAGCATCAAAATATTTCTGAAGCCCGATCCATCATCGCTGATGTGGACGTGGCCGAAGAAGCGGCAAACTTTGCGAAATCGCAAATCCTGCAAGAGCTCTCAACGAGCGTTCTTATGCAGGCCAATCACTCCCACGAAAGAGCACTTCGACTCCTCGTGGATCTATAATCAGGGCGGGCTTGTGACAGGCACTTTTTGTTTAAAAAGTGCCTGTTCACATTACATTTAATCAGCGTTTTGACCATTCGAAAATTTTGCGTCGCATCCAAAAAAGACGCCTGGCACTTTACATCTCCTTTAGACGCGTTGCGTTTTTTTAATTTTTCTTATTTTTTTTCAAAACAAGAATCCAATCATATCAAACACTAGACGTATTGCGTTAAATAAAACTAGACCTAAGCCCTAAAGTTACCCAGACCAAGGTCGATAGGGAGGACAGAACATGTTGGAGCATTTTCACTAAGGTTTGTTTTAGCAGTCAATTAAAGCGAGCCTTTCGAAAAGTTCAATGATGAGGGACAGTCACCCCTCTGAGTTGAACAGTCTCCATATAACTAAAAGGAACAAACACACACCAATAAGGTGAGTGGGTTGAATATAGAGGACACTCTTCGTGTTTGGGGTTTTTATGACTCCCCTACCGAATGTGGACAATATCGTTCAATTCATAGCTCTTTGGTGTGACACAACAGGGGGCTTAAAATGGGCTTACGAATAAATACAAACCTTGCGTCAATCAATGCGCAAAGGCATATGTCAAAGAACCAAAAGCGGGTGGAGCATGCTCAAGCTGCTTTGGCTTCAGGTAGTCGAATCGTTACAGCATCAGACGATGCTGCTGGTCTTGCCATCGCGGAAAACATTCGCGGCCAGGTACAAGGTATAAGAATGGCACGTAATAACGCATACAACGCACAATCATTGATTCAAGTGAGTGAAGGTGGGTTGAACGAAATTAACAATATCCTTATTCGATTAAGAGAGTTAGGTGTGCAAGCGGCATCAGATACTGTTTCGGACGTGGAGAGAGACTTTCTCAACCAAGAAGCGGGCCAGCTGATCAAAGAATCTGAACGGATTGCACAGTCCACTCGATTTGGTAACAAACAACTTTTAAACGGTACTGGGGAAGAACTGGAATACCATGTAGGACCGTTTGCTGGTGAAGAAAACACCATTAAATATGAAATCAAAGCCGATGCAACCAACAGTGAGCTTGGAATCGACAGTGTTGATATCGCCTCAAAAGATGGAGCAAAAGACACTCTCGGAGCCGTCGATGGAGCCATCGAGAAGCTCTCCAAAATGCGCGCAGATTTTGGTGCGGTTCAATCGAGATTACAGGTTACCGTGAGTAACTTGGACATCCAAAACGAAAACCTTACTGCAGCACAAAGTCGTATTAAAGATGCTGATATAGCATTCGAATCGGCTGAAGTGATGTCTGCTAGAGTACTTCAATCAGCTGCGGTGGCCGTACTTGCTCAAGCGAACCAAAACGGTCAAGAGGCACTAAGATTATTCTAAAAATTGGCAACCCCGGGGCAAATTAGCCCCGGGTACTTTTTCAAAGGGTTTTTACGTTAAATATTTTAGCTAAAGAATTTAAATTTTATTGAGTAGTAGCCCACAGACACGACTACTCTTAAGCCCGCCCTGAGAGAGCAATCTCTCAGGGTTTTTTTATTTTGCTGAAATGGCAATCAACAAAAATTATGTTGCGCGGTCAAAAATGCATGCATTTGGTGCCAATTGTATTCACCCTGAATTATTATATTTTACATGAAACTCATTTTATTCAGCCTATTCATCATTTTAGCAATTCCGGGTTGGGCTCTAGAGATCCCAACAAACCTCTCCAAGGACAACCGAACCGAACTCACCGAAATGCTCGGTGCCACTTCTAGCATAAAAACTCTCACTCACCCGTTTCCGCTCGGAGGATATGAAGGGTTCGAGTTGGGCCTCAGTTTGGAAACCGTAGACGTAACTAATCTGACTAACTTAGGGGCGGGTGTTGCAAAAGAATCGAGTTTAGTGATTCCTAAAATAACCTTCGCAAAGGGTCTCTATTTTGACTTGGATGTGTTTTTGGAGTTTTCGCCTTTGTTGCGGCAAGAAAAAGTTTCTGAGTTTGGGATTCTTGTAAGAAAGAGCCTTTACCAAGGCGTCTATTATCCCATTATATTTCCTTGAACCTCTATGGCAGTGCCGTCAATGTGGACAATATATTTACCAGCGAAACTTGCGGATACGACTTTCCACTCTTGGTCTCACTATGGATAACTTTCCTTTTACATAGGGGGTTGGATCTGCTACCGAGGTAACATTATTGGAGTCAAAGAATCATTGGTTATCACCGACACCGGGCAAACAGAGACCTCGCAGTTGAACAACTGCATACCGTGTTCGGGCTCTCACACACCAATATTGACGAGTTTTATTGCATTCCAGGCCGACCGATTTCGTGTACCTGTACAGCTTGAAAATAGGATATCGATTATAATGCGACGCGCAATTCGCCCACTTTACCAAAACTAAAAAGTAAAGTGAGCGGCAAACACCCCAACAAACATAAACTTCATCATTCCCGCAACCGAGATGACAGCCCAAGCCGCTTTTGGCAATTTAAAAGCGGCAAATGCAATGATGGCGCATGTAACAAAGCTATACCTGAGGTCAAAGTCATTTTTTTCCAATAATATCTGCCCCGATGGGGTGTAGAACAAACTGACTTTTTCAATTATATCGGGCTCATCTCCCCAACATTTTCTCGCATTACGTCGCCATACTTATTCATAAAAGTTTTCATCATGGGTTCGTCCAACAAATAGGAACCCACGAGTACCGCCCCAAAAATAAAACTCATAACTGCAGGCTTCAACTTAAAAAATAATGGCGACTCTTTCACGAAAGACAACCCCGCTAATGCCACCACAAGAAATAATACAATAAATGTAATCGCGTCCAACTCACCAAACTTGTAGTAAGTGTACCCCACCTCAAGAGCAGCTATGGCAACTGCAGATATTAAAGCTGTTTTTAATGGAGCTACCGCATCAACGATAGTAAACACAATGATTGGCGCAAATATCAGCAGAAGAGATGTCACACTTACCTCAACTCACCACTTCTTTTTTCATTAAGTCAACTGGTTTTTCGAAAACGTTCGCGTCTGTGTTTGCTGAAAGGCCTTATCAAATGCCTCGGCTGCCAATGTCTTTTTTTTCGTCTGCTAGGGATGTCTGTTTTAAATTTTCCACCAATGATAGTAAATGTCGGCTAAATTTCCATAGGCAGTCGCTTCGATTCGACTTCTCGCTTCCCCGGATAAACGCCGAGATCGTGGAAAGCGCCAATACTCCATTTTGCTCGAAAGCTTTTTCAAATTGATTGAGTTGAAAGAAAACTTTTAGCTAATAAAATTTCCAGTCAGCTTCAGCCATATAAGCCGCCACTTGATCCTTTATTGCTGAAGCCGCTAAAACTGGCTTTTCTAGAATGTAAGCACGAAACACCAACGACTCCCCTTGGAATGAGCCAGACTGATCAGGCCATCGTAAAGTTCTTCATAAGATCCATTGGACCTCAGTAGTTCGACAGCCTTCATGTAATAGTAATTTGCAATTCGAAAATCTTTTGAAGACTTCTCATAGGCGTTTTAACTCTAAATAGCCACGAGCTACGATTCTAAAATCATTAATGGTTACAGGCGGCTGTTCGACAACCCTCGCGTCTAAATACCTTCCGGCCTCGTCCAGAGAACCCCTTTCAATTCGACTCTTCATGACCTGTAACGTGACCCAATGAAAGTTTTCTCCTTGAGCCGATTTAAGCTCACTGAGTTCGATTTTTGGAGGCTGAATTTTTCCTTGAACAGATTGCTTAAAAATCTTTGGGTTCACCGTTCCACATGCGGAATTTAAAAGAAAAAGAATTAAGACAAACCCTTGAAATTTCATAACAAATCCCCCGTCTTATGAAACCCTACACCCTAATTAAAACCAAGGGCTACTCTGGGCGCCATTATATGCTGCGCAATGCCGTTGCTGTCTCAATGGGATTTCCGTGTCCACGCTCCCCATTTCTTAGAAATAATGCAATTTGCATGGCCATTTGCCCATGCTCATGAATAAGAAAGAAGTCCTCATTTAAATTGCCGAGCATGAGTCAAATCATTCGTTTTTAATTTATTATACAATCAAGATCATCGGCCGGAGTTTTTTACAGATCCCACGTTGAAATGATCACTCCTGTTTCTCGCTCCGACTGGAAAGACGTTAAACTCATTTGCTTTTTAAACCATACCAGTTTGTATGAGCCGCTTTTTTACAGCTCTCCCCACACATTTTTTGTGGCGTTGCGCTGGAGAGATGTTGTTGCCCCCGTTGCCGATAAGGCAACCGTCCTCTTGTTGGCAAGATTTTTAATTTGTCAAAAAATGGTCTCTATTTCTGAAAACGAGATAATACCTGGGAGGAGTTTATGCGCCTCGGTAAGGAAGGGGCCTTGTCGTTATTTTTCCAGAGGGACGTATGAAGAGATCCAATGGGCTCGACAGTAAAGGCCAGCCCATGGTATTCGCGGTGGCATCTATGACATATTGAAACTTTTAAACGATGGTAAAATGATGATCGCCTATAGTGGAGGACTTCATCACATACAGATCCACAAGGAGAAACTTTTCCTCGATTATTTAAAGATCTAAGAATGAATTTAGAATTCGTGGATATTGCAGATATCAAGGATCAGTTTTTTCAGACTCCATTGATCGAAGGGGTCGGATAGAACTCATTGCGAATCTTGAAGAACGCATGCGAAAGAACTGTCCTCCTGCTGATTTTAATTACCCGTCTACAGTTTTACATGGGCGCCATTCTCGGCGCCATTAGAGACACTCACTAGTTCGATAAGACTTCATCGATTCCGAACAGGCTCTCCCATTCTTCTTGAGTCACGGTTCGGTGATTGATGCTGAACGTCTCCCCTTCCGGAGTAATCGTGCGCTTGCCACCAAAATCTAAACCTTCACCTTCAATAAAAATAACCGTGGACATGGTATCGACCACTCCGGGGCCCACCAGAGGATTCGGGTTCCCTGAAAATACGGCGGCAACACGCACAAATATTGGACCTGGGGACCCCACGATCAATAATTTTATATTAGTCACTTCCCAGGTGAAGCGGCGCACAACCTGTAAAACCAAACTGGATGTGTATTCCACCTGTTGAATATTAAAAGTGGGGTTCCATCCTAAGTTCGTTAAAAAATCAATGGTCCAATCTTCGTCGGTTTTTTCACAGTGACGCTCTCCTTCCCGCTGCAGGAAACGTGTCTCTGAAGGCGACTTCCATTTGGACCGGACAGTCGTCACGGATACGTGGCGTAAAACTCTTTGCTCGTCAGAATCAACCGGTCGGGTTTGGGCAAAAATACAAGAGTCGAAATTGGGAGCCATCGATCGAGATGTGGCGCCACTTAAAATATCTTCATCAAATTCTTCTCGACTCAGCAGTGAGGACTCAATTCATCAAAGAGCCACCGCATGCCCGCTACCAACGATCCTTTGCTCCTGACCCACATCTCCCTGTGGGAATCATTTTCAATAGCATCATATGATCCCGTATCCGGCTCTTTATTTTGCGACTCATCACAAGCCATTCTTGATAAAACAACCCCGAATAGACACAATAATTTCAATTTCATGGGCACCTAAATCCCACCAATTCTAAAACCACAATGTACCAGACAATTTTAAAAATTTCTAAAACTCAAACAATCGGCAATAAATTCTAGCCTTTGGATTCTGAGAGAATTCTGCCAATGATGTTAGTCGTGGATTTCCCTTCAACAAACTGTAGACTTTTTACTTCTCCACCGTTTTTCAAGACCACTTCATGCCCGACGATTTTATCAATAGGTAATACCTTTAACCAAAACGTCAGGTTGAATAAACTCAATGAGCTTTATAGGAGTGTCGTCATCGAAAAAGTGACATAGTCCACTGACGCCAAACATAGCATTTCTGCCCTTTCATTTTCGGGCACGATAGGTCGATTTTGACCTTTTAGTTGTTCACACTACGGTCGGTATTAATCGCCACGAGGAGAACGGAGTCCCTTCGGCCTTGGCCTGTTGCAGGTATCGAACATGCCCCGTGGAGATGTCAAAACACCCATTTGTAAAAACCAAACGGCGCCCTTTTCGCGCCGTCTTCAATTCCTCAATTAGCCTGTTATTATCTGTAAAAACCTGACCCAACGCTATTCTCGAATGCGGTAGAGTTGCAATCCGGTGAGGTAACTCGCCAGGTCTACGTGTAACGAAAGATAAGAGCGGAAGGATCACCACACCCGTTAAGATAATCAATATAGATCGCCAAACCACTTTTAATGGATACAACGCCTCTTCTTGCTCTTCGTCTCTGCCAAGCTGGTGATCAAACGTCCACTCACCCAAGGTTCTTCAAAAAAGCTTCGCGTCCCAATGACATAAATTTGGTAAATCGCCAGATACAGGACCACTATGGGGACGAGTTGTATATCTGTTTTCAACCCGCCGATAACACTTTCTAATCCACGCCAGTTATTGCCAATAAAACTAAAACACAAGTGCAATAGCGACGACCATAAGGCCATCAAGAAAAATGGAGCGTATGCAAAGATGGGTGATTTGACCAACCGAGGCTCGGATCATTCGAAGAACGCTCCTTCTAATCCCAGGGTCACTTTTAATTTCTACTCTCTTAGGAACAGGAGTTTGTCGAAGGCGACTCACTCCTGGAATGGGGATCATCGATATCAACGGGCAGTTAGCGATCTCGAATGAGATCATCCAATGGCATCGGCGAAGAAACCACGGTCTACTGGAGTTGTCACGTTCGCACGAACGGTATTTGTTTTCGCGGCAATGGCTCCGAAATCTCTAGTGAAGAAGATGGACGATCATCATCCAAATCCAAATTGCGTAGTTCCTCATTTAATGAATTGAACTTTCGTTCTTTTTCTCCGGCCTGGAGGGATTTTAACAAATCCTCATAGGCGAGGGGTTGCTCAATTGTCGTGTCATCGAAAATAGATCGGGCCGGAGACTTCGGCACGGATTTGGGCAAAACATCTTCGGCGAGCTCAGGCTTTTTGGCCTTATGCTGTTGCATTGGTTTTTTATGAAAGCCTAATCCCTTAGTGAGGGGTTTAAGTTCAAATTCGTCTAAGGTTTCCATGGATGTCTCCCCCTATGCGACCTTAAAGTTTAAGGATAGCTATTGAATTCTATGAGGTCACTGATCAAACCACAATGACACTATATGCATAGCGCAAAAATGCAGTTTAAAGACGAAAATGAAAGTGGGCCATGCTTGCTGCTGCAATACAGGCGGTTTCAACACGGAGCACCTGGTCACCCAATGTGACAGGGCGAAGCCCCCCATTTACCATTTGTTCTACTTCTCGATCAGAAAAGCCACCTTCACTCCCGATGATTAACCAAATGGACTCAACCTCTCTCGGTTGAATCTGCTCAAAGGCTTGTTTCAAGTTCAATTGACCTGAGCCCTCATACAAAAACAGACACTCATTGCGATCTACTCGGTTAATTTGGTCAAAGAGTTGGGACCACCGGATGGGATCCGCAACTTGTAACAAGTCACCTCTGCCTGTCTGTTGGGTGGCTCCCACAACGATCTTTTGCCAGCGCTGTTTTTTACTTTCGCTCACCTTATTGAGATCACGGATAAAACTAAAATCGCTCACAAACGGCAGAATCCGACTGACTCCCAACTCCACTGCCTTTTCAATGACGGTTTCGAATTTCTGAAATTTTGGAAGGGAAATTGCTAAATGAATGAGTGGCTTGGGAAGTGAGGGGATCTGTCGAGTCTCTAAAATTCGAGCCGAAGCCTGTTTTTTTCCCACTTCGATCATTTCAACAAAATGGGCTTGGGATCCTTCAAACAAAACTTCAAATTTTGAGCCCGGCTGCAGTCGACACACATCCCGCAAATGATGAAGTTGCTCACCAGAAAACACAACCTGATCATTTTCTATCTGCGATGACTCGATCCAATAACGACGCATTTAGTTTTTTCGCCTCACCAGGTATCCGACCCACCCTTCTTTTTCTATGCGGTCTTCCACCTCAAACAAAGTTGAATCATTTAAGCCAAATTTTTTGCGAAAGGAATTTTCTCGATCTTTTAAAATCCCAGTCAATACCAGGTATCCCTCCGGCCGACATAACCGTTTTAAGTGATCTTGGATTTTCACCAATACCCCATCAATAATGTTCGCAACCACAATATCACTGCGATCCACCAAATCTTCAACCTGCTCGTCCACGACTAAGATGTTTGAAGCCCCATTGAGTACCAGGTTTTCCCGAGCAACATTTCTCGCAACCGGGTCCAACTCCTTAGCTTGTATTTTTCGCACACCTAGTTTTTCCGCTAATATGGCAAGCACGCCTGTCCCAGTGCCCACATCTAAAAGTGAAAAGGGTGGTTTTTCTGAGCACAGGCGGGCAATGAATTGTGCTGCGATTTGGGTGGTCGCATGGGTCCCAGTACCAAACGCCATTCCGGGGTCAATTTTTATTGGAATTTTGGCTTCATCAGGAGTGGGCAACCAACTGGGAACCACCCAGGCGTCATCCACCAGAGAGAATGCCTTAAAGTCTTTTTTCCACTCCTCCAACCAATCCTTGTTAGGCTCGCGAAAGACTTTAACGTTCACCTTGGGGTACTTGGTCTCAATCCAATCAAAAAAGGCTTCGGGAACTTCCGCTTCAAAGTAAGCCTGCATAGTAAAAACCTTGGAGATGACAGTTCGCGGTTCATAATTGTGTTCACTCTGCTTAAACTGTAAATCTTCCGACACGCCACTGGCACCCCACTCAAAGCAGCCCAAAGTAAGAATGTCCTCGATCTCGCGAGGAACCTTTTCCAATACGACACGATAATAATAAGTCATGGTTTAACAGTTGCCAGAGCTGGTTGTCCGAGGCAAGTCTGACGTCCTAAATATCGGATATTTGGAAGGGATTACAGTTTTTGCTCCACAACCAGATCGTCTAATTCGGGCAGTTTTCGAAGTACGGATTGTGAGGACATTTCGGCGCTCCCCTCGTCCTCGGAATCGACGGGTTGAGCCACTTCCTTTGTTTCTACGATTTCTTCCGCAGGAGGTATGATTGCCTTTGATACACTTTTTGGGCTACGACCTCGATCCATTTGTAGAGTGTTCAAATCCAGTTGATCGCCGACCATAATGTAATCGTACTCTAGCACCGGTCTGCCATTCCTCGAGTACAAAGAATGCATCCGGGCGACACTGATTCCCTTTTGCACGTGAATGATTTTAAGTTTTCCCACAGCAACATTAAGCTCACCGGGAGATTTATTTTGATAAGAATCGTAGGGGTTTAACCTTCGAGTTACCGTCACCAGCATACCCGGCTTCAAGCCCTCTTCCACTCCACCGTTGACATAAAAATCTTGATATATTCGTTCGCTTTCTGAGAGAGGCAGCGTTTTTCTGACATCAAAAACTGTAACATCTTTTTTCGCAAAGCTATTCTGAGAAAATACTGATGCTAACGCCAAGAGCACATACGCGACACAATTGTATCGAATGGTCATAACCATTTCCCTTTCCTTGGGTTATCACCATCCTAGTGTTGTCCATAAAACGTGCCTTCCTTAGCCGCTTCACCTAATAACTTTTTCGGTGACAGCAACGGCGTACTTAACTGATGCG
>JAWKNX010000011.1:0-104512 GCA_041391465.1 Bdellovibrionales bacterium | reverse complement strand
GAAATGGTTTTGTTTGTGAATCGAGATATCTAGCGTTTAAGACGCCTAATGTCCAACTTTTTTAGGGAAAAACCCAATAATCACAACTGTTTTGACTCAGAATGAATCAGTGGAATTAGGGTTTTTTAGGAAAAATTCTCAAAGGGAGGCGATCCAAGATGTGGGGATTATTTGACAAATGAAAAGTTGGATTTTTTTGTCGAACTTATACACGATAAAAATAGCCCTAAGTTGTTGAATTTGCAGCAAATCACCCCTTTTTTTCATAAAATAGAGGGTGGGAGAACGTGAAATGCATAAAAAATTTGGGTGGGCACTTTTGCTACCAATCTACATTTTACTTCTGACGGGCTGTTTGGACGAAGGCGCCAACACCAATGATCTTTTGATTATAGGTGATGGCGAGACTCAGATAGAGCCGCTTGACCCCAATACCTACGTTTGTGATCCATTTAACGGTGAAGACCCTGGGTCGACCCCCGACATTGTGACTAAAGGTTTAAAAGCGACCCTTTATTATCGTGAAGACGGTCAACCGAGGTACTATTCAGCACAGGATTATTTTGATTACACGACAGAGTTTACAGATTTAACTCTGTACCTCAATCAACTCAATGTGCCGACGCGACCCTTTGATCGCGGATTTGTCACACAAGGGGGGCAAACTCTGACCACATTGGAGGGTGATACGCTTTATGAATATTTCGCATTGGATGTTAGGTCCCGCCTTACTTTGGCCGGTGATGATTTAGATGGAGATTACCAAATAGCGATTTTGTCGGATGATGGAGCCGTCTTAGAGTTTGATTATGGATCAGGTTTTGAAACCCATATTAATAACGATGGAGACCATCCAACAAAAATGAAATGCGGGACCGAACCAGTAGCTTTGAGCCAGAACAGTGCGCTGCCTTTTCGCATGAAGTACTACCAAGGCCCTCGTTATCATATTTCGTTAGTTGTACTCTACCGTCCTTGGGATGAAGCGACTCATGATGATCCCTATTGTGATCGAGATGGAAACAGCTTCTTTTTTGATTCCACAAAGGACCCCGTGGAGCCCACTTGGCGATATGAAGCCCTTCTGAATCGCGGATGGAAAGTTTTAACGCCTGACCATTATTTATTGCCGGATGCCGGTGAGCAAAACCCTTGTACGGAGCCCGAAACGCCAGACCCTGAAATTTTAGATATCAATTTGGGGTTGGTAACAAAAACGTCAGTGGTTATAAGTTGGACGACAAATACGGCAACGACCTCGCAACTGCAAATCGTCAACCAAGCAACCGGTGTGACCACCACTACGGATGTAGACTTGAATTTAGTCACTGAACACGTTGTTTCTGCTGGTGATTTGAGCCCCAACTCTATTTACGAAATCACAGCCATCTCGACGGACCCACAGGGTCGAAGCGTCACTTCACCACTGGTGACTGTAAGAACACGGCGTTAAGATAAATTGAATACTCTACGAAAGTCACAATAGTCCTACATTCTTTCTGAGTGTGGATTTTTGCTTGCCACTCCACGAGCGACCTTCATATCATCAGATTTCTCAATAGAAGAGATGAATTTCAGCGCTTTTCTGTTATAAACATCAAATGCGTGATTCAACTAAAAAAACAAAAGAGGGTAAAACAATGGCAACAAAGAAAGCAAAAAAAACGACTCGCGGATCAAAAGAAATGCTTCTCGTAGGCTCAGAAACAAAAGATGCTCTTAAAGGCAAGAAGTACAATGTTTCTTCTGACGCCATCGACGCTCTTAATGAGGCATGTTTATTGGTTGATTGAACAAGCTCAAAAGCGATGTGGTGCAAATGGCCGTAAGACCATCCGCCCCTATGATATTCTCGCGTAAGTTGAGTGGGTGCGAGATTCTTTGACAGAATCTCGCACGTTTCACCGACTTTCGAACCAAATTGTTACCAAAGTCTTACAAAGTCTGTAATTATTTTGTTTAAATTCTCACTGTGATTTTAAATTTCCCCCTTAAATTCCGATAACTTAAATGATGGGGAAAGATTCTAAAAAAACCATTTTTTCAATTCGATACAAGTTTTTGTCAGTCATGGCATTGCTGTTGTTTATTTGTGTATTGACCTATTTATCACTCGCCACATCCGTCTTCCGCGAAGACAAAACAAATTGGTATTTGATTACAACTCCTCATTAGTACGAAACCTGGGTTCGGATGTAGAGGGATTTTTCAACATCAAAGATAAAACTAAATTAATGGCCTACTTTGATCAAACTTCGGGAAAAAACTTTCGAACTCCCGAAGATTTATTTCAAGATGATGATGATATTGTATTTATGGCCAAGAGCACTGACTTTAAAAAGCTCACAAAAGTATATTATGAAAATAAAGTGTATTATGAAACCTATGGCTTAGATCGCGATTTTTTACGACAACGGTTCAGTCGAACAAACCCGTGCCCATGCAAACCGTTATGACCGAGGGAGAAGCGATTTGGAATGCCAGTGTTGACCAGGGACCGCCGCTGATAGGATACTCACGAAATGTGATTTTAAAATCAGCTGACAACGTCCCTTACCAGCAGTTTGCCATTGTGGTCTACCTGAAGGCAGACCCATTGTTGAAGGCCGTTCAGCGCGGTAGGTTTTCGAAGTAGTGATTACCAGCTCTAAGGGGAATTACTTGCCCATCCGAATTTTAACACCAATCAACAGGTGTCATCCTTCTCGCAATCTCAAATATTCAAAAATCCGATGCTTCGCCTGTGAGAAGTGGAGTCGTTCAGTACGAAAGAGGCGGAGAGAAAATGTTGGGTGCTTTTAACAAAGCATTTAATAACAAAATCTATATTATGTCTCGGGTATCTGGTGGAGCGGCTTTTGCGGTTGTGGATCAGTTTGTCTATCAGTCGATCCTGTTTGCTGGAATTGTCCTGACTTTTTGGCGTTTCTTGCCGCGATATTGTTTTCGCGCTCTCTCGTAGGCCCGCTTGAAGTTCTCACGAAAGCGATGAAGCGAGTGTCTGCCGGATTTTTGGATTCGCAGATTGAAGTGAACACTTCTGATGAAATCAGCGTGTTAGCCAGTTCGTTCAATGGCATGATCAAAGATTTAAAATCTTCGCGCCAAAAATTAATAGAAATGAACTCCTATTTGGAAGAAAGTGAAAAGAACGGACGCAACAGCTCGAAGAACAAAACCAGGCCGTTAAAGAAGCTCAAGAAGCGCTATTGCGAACCACTCGCCTGGCAGCGGTGGGTGAAATCGCTGGGCAAGCAGCCCATGAAGTATTGAACCCTTTAACGAGCATACTTTCGCGTGTTCAAAAAATTCAAAGTCGATTAAAAACCATGGGTTTAAGGAGTCACAAATGCTCGGTGACATTCGCACGGCTTGGCAAGCCGATAAAGACCAAGGGGGATATGAAAAATTGGTCTCTGCATGGCAACAACCCTCTTCGGTATATCCAGAAAAAGACCTTTGGGAAGAAGATATGCAGAACTTGCAAACAATTGAGCAAAGTATCCAACAGCAATTCGATACTCTCAATCAAGATACCGAGTTTTTGTTAAAAGAAGGTTACCGTATTAATAAAATAGTGCAAAGCATGAGATCATTGAATGTGATGAAGTCTGAGAAACGCAGAATCTCTGCAAAAAAAACTGGTCGAGGACTCGGTGACCATTATGCAGGACTTGCTTGAAAAAATGAATATTGAGCTGATTACGAACTTTGAAAACGAAAATGCTGAAGTCATAGTCGACAGTGATGTGAATTTACTAAGCACTGACAAATTTAATTCATGAATTCTATTCAAGCGGTTCATTATCAAAAAAAGCAATCGGTGCAATTCAAAGGTAAAATTGAAATCAATACACACATTAATGACAAAAACTATATATTTATTCAGGTGTGACAACGGTTTAGGCGTCAGAGAAGGTGATAAAATAAAATTATTTGAAACACAATTTTCGACAAAATCAAAAGAAGAGGGCACTGGAATAGGCTTTCAATAGCTCGCAGGTTTATCCGAGGTTTCGGGGGAGACTTAGTTCTTTTGCGGAGCAAAGTGGGTGAAGAGTGTTTTTGAAATTCAACTGCCAAAGCAAGTCCAATCTAGATTCGCAGCATGAGAGCATCATGACCTCTTCTCGCCCCCAATGAAAAATGGAACCGGAGAATATTGGTTGTGGATGACGAGAGAGCCATTGCCGATTCCTATGTGGAGATCCTTTGTCCAGATAGAGACAATAATGTGGTCCCCATGTCTTCCCGTTCTTCCAGGTCGACCAATAGCAACGAAAGCAAGGAATCCGATAGTACTGCCGCATTTAAATATGAATTTGAAGTGGATGTGGCGTACTCAGCAGACGAGCCTTAAATAAATTGCAGCAGTCCATTGATGAAGGTCGGCCTTACGTTATGGAGTTTTTTGATGTGAAACTAGGTGCTGGAATGGATGGTGTGGAGCTGGTGAGTAAAGCTTTGCGATGAACCCGAGATGTTTGCTGTGTTTGTTACCGCATACAACGACCGATCCATTGAAAACATTCAAGCGACTGTGGGGGAGGGTAAAGTTGATCATTGGGATTATTTGAGCAAACCGTTTTCCCACTCAGAGATATTGCAAAAAGCAAGAAACTTCACCTCTCTTTGGAACTTGACCAAAGAGCAAACGGAGCATGAGATGCAATTGCAGATCATGCGAATAAATGATGGAAGGTGAAATATCAGTTCACAGCAGCGGTGGCCCGAAGTGGGACATGAATTTGGCAACATTCTCATGCAAATCATTGGTAAAGCAGAATTGAGTTTAAATAAAGATGAAGCGGGTTTGCGCGAAGCCATGGACAAGGTGCTCGATGCTTCGCAAGAGCCATAAAATCTTGGATCGATTTAAAGACCTCACCGAAACGGGATCTACTTCGGTGGAAAAGGCGGACTTTCTCCTGTCGGATTTGGTGCATGGAGTTCAGAGTTAATGGAGCATCAATAAAGTTTCTGGGATTCAAATTGATGTGGATGTTCCGCCAGCGTTAAAAGTATTCGCCAACCAAACATCTTTGATGCAGGTTTTAGTGAACCTGATCATCAACGCCATTCATGCTTCTGGAAATGCGGGTCGCATTGAAATTCGCGCCGAATCTAAAAACAATATTAGCTACATTTCATTGAGGGATTATGGGCCAGGCGTACCAGATGAACTGCTCGAAAAAATTGTACAACCGCTTTTTACGACAAAAGGCGACGAGGGAACGGGTTTAGGTTTGGCCATTTGTAAAGAAATCATTGAGATTGAGCACAAAGGGCGGATGAATGTTCAAAATTCAAATGATGGAAGAACTGGATTAGTTGTAAATATTGAAATACCAAATAAAGAATTACAAGAGGTGGCATGATGAAACATAATTACGACTTACGAATTATGGTTGTCGATGATGATGCCATGGTTCGTGAAATAGTTGTGGAGTACTTAAAAGCGTTTGGGTTTACAAACGTTCTAGAAGTGAGGCAATCAGCGAGAGCCTTAAAAAATATCCAGGACTCTAAGATGGAATTGGACTTAGTGATTTCCGATTGGGAAATGCCGGACCCAAGCGGAGTGGATTTACTGCGCGCTATTAAAATGAGTTCGCACCGCTCCCATGTGAAGTTTATTATGATCACATCGCAAAAAAGTATGGAACGAGTAAAAATCGCACAAGCGGCCTCACTCGGATGTGATGCCTATATTGTAAAACCATTTCGCTCTAAAATTTTAAAGGATAAAATCTTTCAAGTTCTTGGTTGGGAAGAGAAAAAGGTGGGCTAACTTGATGCGAGCTTGGTTGGGGATGTGCATTTTAATCGCTTCACAGATGGCCTATGGTCGATCAGTGAGTTTGGATTTGATAACGTCATCCACTTTCATCAATAGTTCACAGCTCATTCGAAATACAGCCAAAGGGTTTTTACATCCGCCGATTGAAATTGCAGGTCATGATGCTGGAACAACCCCTATTAATTTAGGCGATGGCAGCGATGGTGCGTTTGACTCCTCCACGTATGCCGCCTTTGCGTCACAACCCATTGTGAGTAACGTCATTGTGATCGATACAGATGTTCGAACAGAATTGAACGTAACGAATTTTACTTTGGAAGCTGGCTATACGCTCCGACCTGAAGGATCGCAGCCATTAAAAATACGCGTTCTCGGTGATGTCGTCATCAACGGAGACATTGATTGCTCTGGTGGCGATGGATCACCATCAGAATCTGGTGGAACCTCCACGCCTGCGGGGGGAGCGGGCCGCTGCGGTGGCTATGATGGTGGCAACGGGGCCTCTGTCGTACAAAATGCAGAAGATGGTACACCTTCGGCGAGCATTGCTGGATCTGGGGGCGGGCGTGCCACTAACACGAGCTCCGGCGGCGGTGGTGGTGGCGGCTTCACTGAAGCTGCAACAGATGGTGCGGACGGCTTTGGAGCCAACCCCGGTTTAGCAGGTAACGTACAAGTGGATCGAGCGTTTACTATTTTAGAAGGCGGCGCCGGTGGTGGCGGCGGTGAAGATGGGACGGGCCCGGATAGTGGCGGCGGCGGCCGGAATGTGGCACGGGCAGCATGTTCCAGTTTAGCCATATGGCGATCATGCGGTGTCGGCCTCTGGTAGCATTCGGCTGGTGGAGGGTGACGGCGGTGGCAATGCAGCACTGAATGCCGGCGGCGGCGGCGGTGGTGGCGGTGGCTCTATCGGCATTTGGGCCTCAAGCGACAATGCTTTGCGGGGCCGGAAATTACTGCGGCTCAAGGGAGCCGGCGGGGTATCGAGTGGTGGATTATCAGATGGTGATTGGGCGCAGGTCGAGCATTAAGGTGGCGGACAAGCGATCAATTTGCTTCGGGCGTACCGAAGGCCGCCTCGTTTCTGTCTTATGGGACTGTAGGGCATCAAACCGGTGCCTATGAAGTGGATCTCACCGAAGTGGACTTTCGAAACACCGAACCTACATTAAATAGTATCGAACCCATCGACACAATTCCTGCTGGAAGTTCAATAACATTGGAATGGGCAGGATATGAGACCTCTGGTGATACCACTCTGACTTATACCAATGTGACAAGTTTAACTAATACCTCTTTGCCACGCTACGGTCGCTTAAAAGCCACCATCAACAATGGGTCCGCAACCGACCCCGTGTTACTCACCGGGTTCACCATTGATATTACTGATTTGGAATCAGAAGAATTCGAATTTGTCGGTGCCTGCGGTTCTACAAAAAGTACAAACGTTCCACCAGCATGGGTATTGATTCTACTGCCGCTTTTGATTGCTATGGTACTTCGAAAGCAAAGTGTTCCAGTCGAATTAAAATAATGAAGAACAGGTCAAACCGTAAATCCGTACGGGTATTAACCTTGCTCGAGAGACCCAATCAAAATAATTGAATTCCACATAGTTCTGAATTTTCTCAATGGTTTCAGGCGAATTGAAATTGTAGCTTCTGGCGTACTCGCTAACGTCAATGTATTCTGACATAGGGACCATTACTTTGCCGAATTCAGGGGAGTTGGCGCGATAGCTAGTTTTTCCGAATAAGGAGCGGGCCAATGCATCTGGATAGAGGTATCGATCCATTTTGTCGGCTATATCTATGATCATTTGTACCAGTCGGCCTTCGTAGTATATACGTCCGTCCAAATCGATCATGCCCTGCAACGCCATGGCCCGGCGAGTGAGTTCATCATCGACTCGGTTCATACCGTTCAAGACGATCCGATCCTTCTCATTGAGGTGAGTTTGATAATTTTCAACGAGCATATTCATAAATTCAGGTACGAGCTTCGCATCGTCATGAACTTGTGCAACAGCAGCCACAGACTCTGGGTTCACACGAAAAAATGGGGCGATTTGCTCGGCGATGTGCAGGACCCGCGCTTTATGCGAGAGCAATTCAATCTTATAGCTCCTTTGATCAAGACGCGGCCAATCTACCCGAGGTGCCTCTTCGTGGCTGAACACTGGGAACCCAGCGGCTGTCAGCGAAGTCGACAAGCTGACAAATACAGTCACAGCTCGAAGGCTCAAAATCCTCAGATTCAGTTTCAACTCAGACTCCCATTTAAATCAAAAATACTATGGATTGAAATTGCATAATAAATGCCACATTTCAAGGGGGACTATGGGGCTTTGAGTCTACCAAAATACTTTAATTTCGGCGCCGATATTAAACAAACTCTGGAGTCTGATCTCCGCCACCAATGTACATAAAGTCATTGTAGGTGCGACGCTTAGGCCCCAGTGAGGGTGGCGAATAATATTAAACCAAAGCCAGTTATCCACACGAATTTGCCCTCCCGAGGGTGAGGCAAAGCCCAATCGAATTTGACTTTGTAGTCCATATAAAGAGCTAAATGATTTGTTATAGGTCCACTGTGGCCCAACACTAATGGTATCCATACTCTGAAGTTCCTGCGGAGCTTTTCTTTCATGAAAAACATCTTTAGTTAAATACATCCCCCAATAGTTGGATTCATGAATATTAATGTAGTTCAGTGAAAGGTCTAAATACAGGTCTTGCAATTCTTCTTGAAAGGGTAATACGCCGGAGTCTTCCACTTCCCATTGACGTCTCTCCAATGAAAAGTTCACAAGAAAATCCATGTCCTCACTCCAGTCCCAGAGGTAGCCCAATTGAATTGCTACCGGAGTAAAGCCTTGAAAAGTGGCTTCGAATTCCTCCTCCGAGTTCTTTTCGTCGATCCACTGGGCAATGACGGCTATATTGGCAATGAATTGCGAGGGGCGTTTGTTGCGCGCCACTTCCGGTTCTTCTGGCACTTCTACCTTTTCTGCAGGAGTTGGCTCAATAGGCTTTTGTATTTTTGGTTTTGGGGGGATTGGTTTTGGCGGAGGCTTTGGAGCCTCTGTCACCAGCTGAACTGGAGGAGTGGTTAAGTCTTTATTAGCGTCTGATTCGGCAATAGGTTCAAGTTGTGAAACATCGAATTCGCTCACCTCAGAAAACAGACCTCTCTTATCGTTTTTGCCAGCGGCAACCCTCCAATAATATTTTTTTTTCGTAAAGCCCTTCCACTCGAATTGATTTTGCGTCACTTTTTCATTGATCATTGGTCGCATAAAAAGAGGATCGTCGGCGATTTCAATCATATAGTGATCGGCCCCGGGCACTTCGCTCCAAGTTAAAAGTATTTTATTAATGGGTTGAGGGGGTTGTTGTGCCTCGGCCTTAGAGAAAAATAGCCCTCCCAGCCATTCACCAAAATCTATTAAGAGTTTTGACGACTTGGGGTCTTTATCAGAAGGTTTATTTTGTTTTTCCTCGGATGCTGGTGAACGCAACGTCGGTCCAAGTAGTTTGGGAGCTGCTAGTGGGTCATTTACAATAAACAATTCATTGTAATACAGGGGAGAAATGGCAAATCCATCCGAGTCATAGGCTTTTACCCGCCAAAATATATGGTCTTCGTCTTCGAACTTTTTCATGATTTGCGAATAGGCGTTTGAGCCCAATATTTTGGGGTTTTCAAAGTTGGGAGAGTTATCCACTTCAAGTTCATATTTTCCAACGTTTTCAATAGGACTCCAACTGAACACAACATTTTCGTCAGTTAAAATCCTCTCTCGAGGCAAAGGAGCCAAATAGGTCACCGTCGGCGCTTTTAAAATACTCACCTCAAAGCTTTTAGATGTAGAGCCGTCCCCTTCCAATCGAAAGAGATAATTCCCAGGG
This sequence comes from Bdellovibrionales bacterium, assembly GCA_041391465.1. Lineage (GTDB taxonomy): Bacteria > Bdellovibrionota > Bdellovibrionia > Bdellovibrionales > UBA1609 > UBA1609. The sequence continues at coordinate 94,798 of JAWKNX010000011.1, read as the reverse complement.
CCCAGTAATTTGAGACTATGGGTTTGATAATCAAGCAGCTCTTCTGACTCTTCGGTGTCATCAGGGTTGATCTGCAAAAGTTTTTTTGCCTGTCCCGTCCAAGCAAGAGAATAAGGTGTTTGCGGTGAGTGGGTATAAATCACTCGCCTCATCTCCTCGGACCATTTAACCGAATGATCAACCGAAACGGTTTTGAGCTCATCCTTTTCCAATTCGATGCGCTGGCTACCACTGAGTTTTTTCACTTCATTGGTTTCAGAATTTTCAAGTTTAACTCCGCCCTTTGCCACTTCGATTTCCACTTTATCTTCATTGACACTTCGTAAACTGATTTCTGATCCACCACTGGCTTCAATGGTCCAAGCTTTGTTTGTAAATCGAATTTTTTGCTCAGAGGTATTAGCCCGCAACCGACCCTTGTTGAATTGCATTAACACCAGGTTTGCGTTTTCCTTTTCGGGCGTAGGTTCAATGACAATTAATGTGTTTTCATGCAAATTAATTTTAACATCATTATTCAATTTAATCTGTGCTGTTGAATCATTGAGGGTGAGTATCGAATCATAGGCATGGAGAGAGTCATTTTCTTGCCCCGCCTCCCAGTAAACGGAGTTGTTCATTTTCTTTCGCACATTATTGTGCTTTGTTCGAATAACTCCCATTTGCGGAGAGGTGGACTGCACTTGCTCTAAATTAAACCCCCACTCTTCCGGCAGCATTTTTAAGTCTGCCATCAAAACAAAAACTTGCAGAATGAGTAAGCCTAAGGAGCCCGAAATGAGGTATTTATCCATTGTCTATTTATCGGGATTAGTTAAATGATATCTTAGGGTTATATCATGACCTCTAAACTTTCGGCGAGGCTAGATCAAAGGTGCGTTATTATCTCCCGTTGAAGATGCGCTATTGTTTATAAGCCTTAGTGGTTTTAAAATAATGAGGATGGTCGACACTGCGAAAAAACGAATATTGATAGTTGAAGATGATCCCAATTCAAGGGAAGTCTATACTGGAGTCATTGAATCAGCCTGAGTATGAAATCCAAGCAGCGGCCGATGCGGAAGAAGCCTATGCTAAAATCAAGAAATGGCAGCCCCACCTGGTCGTCACCGACCATGATATGCCCGAAGTCTCGGGGTTGGAGCTTCTTAAAAACCTTCGGCAAAATCAAATTTATGTCACGGTTATATTTGTCTCGGGTCGCACCGACAGCAAAACTGTTGCCGAAGTGCTCAGAAGCGGTGCCGATGATTTTATTCGAAAACCCTTTCGCTTGGAGGAACTGCAAGCCCGTGTTGAAGTGGCGCTTCGACACAACGAAGCACATAGAGAGCTGTTTGAGGTCAACAGTAAACTACAAGAATTGGTGGATCGCGATCACTTAACGGGACTGTATAATATGCGCTCCGTTTATGAAAAAATAGATTATGAATTAAAAAGGTGCAGTCGGACGGGCGAACAGATAGCTTGCGTAATGTTAGACATGGATCACTTTAAAACCGTAAATGACGAAAACGACCATCTGTTTGGAAGTTTTGTTTTAAAAGAGATGGGAAAGCTCATCACGGAAAATATTCGCGACGTGGATTTTGCTGCTCGATATGGCGGAGACGAATTCTTAGTGGTGCTAAACTCCACCCACGAAGAAGGGGTAGTGACGTTTTGTGAAAGAATTCGAGAATTAGTAGAACACTACGAGTTCAGAGACGGCGACAATTATATTCAGCTCACAATAAGCCTCGGCTACTCACTGTCAGGTGATGCCCAAAAAATTAACGCCAGAGATTTAGTCAGATCGGCAGACCATGCATTATACGAAGCAAAGAATGCCGGTCGAAATCGATTTGCAAAGGCCAACTGATCTATGGGGCCGATGTTTTAAAATACAAATCTGAAGGTTGTTTTTCAAAAATATTGTTGGAAAAAATAAAATCCACAGGTGTTTTGTTGGTCAATGTATTTTCGATCGACCACAGGTGCATTTGATTGCCGGCCGACACCATTAACAGTTTTGAATGGCAGGCTCCATCTGGAAACTCAAACTCTAAAAAGCGCATATTGCGTTCCGGACCGTAAATTTCTTGGCTTATATGTATTTTATAGTCTTCACTGAGCTCGAAGGATTGAGTTTGATTGACCCATAGCCCGTCTAGTTTAAGCAGGAGGTTGCTAGCATCCTCTTCGTGAGCCTTTTCAAACTGAATATTGCATCCGCCAACGGATGTGGACTCAGCTATCACGGGAAGTGGATCAGTGCCGGGGTCATCAAGCCCACCGGCACAGCCCGTTAGGAATGCAATGAATATTAAAAGTATTTCGATCTTCATAGCTTTCCTAGGTGAAAATTAATTACAAACAGGACACATGGATACCATTTCTGAATCACTTAACATGTCTTGTACAACATCCGCTTTCCAACCAGTGAGAGTTTGGTCGAGTAAAAGTTGAGATAAATATTCTCCTATCATTTTTGCCGGTACAGCATAGGAAAGCTCCTGCCAAATCACATCGTCGTTACCTTCTTGCAAAACTTGGCTTAAATACGCGCTGTCTTTTACAATACTGATTTAGGGATTTTGCCCGTCCATATGAGCCCGACCACGGCACCCGTATTGCGATCGCGCATTGCCGACCCACTATCGCCATGGGAGACATCGCAGCCATTGGCGAAGGACCAAGCTTTATAACTTCCGGTATTGATCTGGTCCGGGTCCGCCATAAACCGAAAGTCATCGGCATCAGAAAACACAACGCAATCATCATCATAGTTGGCCATCACTTTTCTCTGGGTGTTATTCGCGATCCCATACCCAATGGTGTATAGAGGTTGGCCTGGGTATAAGGCATTTTCAAAATCAAAGTTAACCCCATAGGACTCTAGCGCGGCGGATTCACCTTCCGGAACTTCGATTGTGAATAGGGCTAAATCCACATCCGACCATGAGCCGATCCAAGATTTAAAAGCATAGGATTTTCCCAGTGTGGTGAATCGAACAGGATGGCCATGACAACGCCATGAGGCGGGACAAACATGGTGGTTCGTAGCAACGACATGTTCGCCACCAAAGCGTCCAATATAAAACCCGGTCGCACCAGAAACTCGGGCCGTGGCAAGGACGGCTGCATCGAATCCCGTGATCCGAGATGTTTCTCCCAATTCAGCGGGATGTTTACCGAACTCATCGCCAATACGATACTGCTCACTCCCTTCGTCAAAATTTAAAATATGAGACTGCATTGGGGCAGGCTTATTACCTAACCGAATGACAGGTTCGTCAGCATGAGCTGAAAACAAAAAAATTGTCGTTAAAAAAATAATGAAATCCGCATACTTCCCCCTCTGGACGGGAATTATCTACCAAGGCTTTCGAGGAGCGCGACCACTTTTTGGGTAAAATTGCAATTAACGCTATGCCGATCGACTCAGAACTTATCTAGAGGTTGATGAAAAAGTCGATGAGCTGTTCTTCGGTTTAAGACGTGTTTTGGGGTCTTTTAAGCTGCGCCCATAATTTCTTTGTACGATGTGGTCCATGCGCATTTGATTGATGATTGTTCCAAAAAACACGCTAGTCAAAAGCAGCGGGTCGTGGTGGGCTTTGATGATTTTTTTATCCTGCGACTGTTGGAAAAAAGTTCGGAGGAGATCAAATACTCGCAGAAACCCACTTTTAAACAACGCGCCAGCTGGGGATTTCGCCCGGTCAAACTCCCGCATAATAATTAATCCGGCGTAGCGATCTTCTAATAGCAATGTAAATAAATTTTCTATAAACATTTTCAAGCGAACTCGATACTCCTCGGGATTTTCCGGAGGCGCGAGAATATTTACGGCCATATTTAAACGGTCTTCACCGATGAGGCGAACGCATTCTTTGTAGAGCCCTTCTTTTCCACCGAAGTAATAGGAGATCATACTGGAGTTGACCTGTGCTGCCTGGGCGATGTCGCGAATGGAAGTGCCGCGCAGACCATGTTTTGCGAAGAGTTGTTTTGCCGCATTAAGTAGCGCAAAACGAGCTCTGTTCTCATTTGCAGCTAAACCAATGGCTCGTTTTGAGACTTTTTTTTTCGGTTTTTGTGTGTTTTTTGCGACACTATTCTTCATCTTTTCAATCATCACTCATTTGGTTAAAAAATTCAATCAATTGATTGATTTTATGAAAGGTCATTTATAAACTATTTTTATATTGATAGAGTTTTATTTTTGATCGCATACCGTCATCAACGATAATTACAGTGAATTTAAAAATGGACTCGGGAGGAAATAATGGAAGCACTCATGCAATTTAATGGAGTATTTCACAACTGCTGGTTGGGAATTCTGTCCGCTGTGGTTGTGGCACTTGCACTGGGTTATTTAGGTCTGCCATTTGTCGTTTGGTACTTGGCAATTCTTGCTGGTGCATTCTTGTTTGGCATTTCTATGCCGGTCATCATCGGCCTGGCTGTAGTATTGGGGATTTTTGTTATTCCGCCAATCAGGACGATTTTAGTCACTAATATCGTAATGAAATTAATGAAGGGCATATTGCCTAAAATCTCAGAGACGGAGCGAGTGGCTTTGGATGCTGGGGTGGTTTGGGCCGAAGCGGATCTATTTTCAGGCAAACCCAATTTTAAAAAATTAATCAAAGAAGACTACGCGCAGCTCACGGCTGAAGAACAGGCGTTTATTGATGGACCTGTAGAAGAGCTCTGTAGTCTCATCGATGATTGGGAGTCTATAGAAAAAGAGATCTCCCGAAGCGGCAATGAATTTTATTAAAAGAAAAGTTCCTTGGGATGATCATCCTAAAGAGTATGGGGGCCTAGGATTTTCTGCATTGGCCCATGCGGATGTTATTGCAAAAATATCGACTCGTTCGGTGACAGCGGGAATCACTGTAATGGTGCCGAACTCATTGGGGCCGGCAGAACTATTAATTCACTACGGAACTCAAAAACAAAAAGACTTTTGGTTGCCCAAACTAGCAACCGGAGAAGCGGTTCCATGTTTTGGTTTGACCGAGCCCACAGCGGGGAGTGATGCCGGAGCCATTCAGTCAACGGGTGTATTATTTAAAGATTCGGATGGTCAGTTAAAAATGCGCCTTAATTGGAATAAGCGGTGGATTACTTTGGCCGCAATTTCCGATGTGATAGGCCTCGCTTTTAAATTGCAAGATCCCGAAGGTCTATTGGGTGGCGAAAAAGAATTGGGTATCACCTGTGCGCTTATTCCTTCAAAAACTCCTGGAGTGGTTATCGGAAGACGGCATGACCCTCTTGCGGTACCTTTTTATAACTGTCCCACTCAAGGTAAAGACGTTGTTGTGGATGCAGAAGAGGCCATTATTGGTGGATTGGCCAATGCGGGCAAGGGCTGGAAAATGCTGATGGAATCTCTAGGTGCTGGCCGAGGGATTTCGCTGCCTTCGCAAAGTGCTGGTGGGCTGAAGTATATTTCCCGTGTGGCTTCTAACCACGCGATGATTAGAAAGCAATTTGGTGTATCTATTGGTTTGTTTGAAGGGGTGCAAGAGCCGCTTATGCGAATTTTTGCACAAAATTATTATGTCGATGCAATGAGGCACTTCACTTTGGGTGCGATTGACAACGGTATTTCTCCGCCGGTTGTTACAGCTATGTGTAAGTACCAAACCACCGAAGCCTATCGTCGTGGTATTAATGATGCTATGGATGTTCTTGGTGGAACAGGAATTTCGCTCGGGCCTAAAAACCTCATAGCAACCGGCTATTTTGCCTCCCCCATCAGTATTACTGTTGAAGGAGCGAATATCTTGACTCGTACACTGATGGTTTTTGGCCAGGGAGCTCTTCGAGCCCACCCTTATGCCTATAAAGAAGTGGCTGCGGTTGAGGCCGGGGATTTGTCAGCATTTGATCGCGCTTTTTGGGGGCACATTGGCCACATTACGCGGAACTTGTCTCGATCTATAGTGTTGAGTTTGTCGAGAGGTCGTTTGGCTTCAAGCCCCGTTGGTGGACCCGTCGCCGGCTGTTGGAGGCGTTTGTCCTGGGCCTCGGCCAGCTTTGCTATCCTTGCAGATATGGCAATGGGTTTAATGGGCGGGAGCTTGAAATTTAAAGAGAAAATCACCGGCCGATTTGCCGACATTCTTTCTTGGATGTACATTGGACTTTCTGTGCTTCGCCGTTGGGAATATGAGGGGCGGCGCAAAGAAGATTTACCGCTAGTCAATGTGGCGATGTGGTATGTGTTTAAAGAAATTCAGTTGTCTTTTGATGGGATCTTTAGAAACTTCGATGTGCCTGTGATCGGTTTACTTTTCAAAGGTCCGGTTCGTTGGTGGTCCCGTTTCAATCGAATCGACTGGGAACTGCATGATGAGGTCGGTGCAGCTGCGGTAAAAATCTTTTTACAGGATTCGGAGCAAAGAGACCGACTCACAAAAGGGATATATATTCCTTCCAAGGAAAGTGAACCGTTTGCCATGCAGGAGGCGACATTCAAGGCTGTCATAGGTGCCGATGCCATTGGCCGCAAAGTTCGCAAAGCCATCCGCAAAAAGATTTTGCCTAAAAAGCCATTCTCGCAGATTCTGGACGAGGCCGTTGAGAAGTCGGTGATCACAGCGGAAGAAAAGAATTTGCTCAAAGTAGCGGAAGATCTTCGGTCACAGGCGATTCAAGTGGATGATTTTAGTGAAGAGGAGTATCGAGCTAGGTAAGCTAACCTGTTGAAATTACTAGATTTAACATCGGCCACTTCGACTGAGGAGTGGCCATTTTTTTTAAATCGAAAGTTTGACTTCCCAAATAACCAGTGGCATACCTGAGGGCCTTGTTTTTAACGAAAAGGTTTTTGAGCCATGAGAAAAGATATTCATCCCGAATTTAGAGAAGTTGTATTTCACGATGTGTCTTGTGATTTTAAATACAAAACATTGTCGACAGTCGCATCAAGAGAAACCACTGAGTACGAAGGCCAGACGTATCCCCTAGTTAAAGTGGATATTTCAAGTGCCTCCCACCCGTATTACACTGGGAAACAACGTATTTTGGATACTGAAGGGCGAGCGGAACGCTTTAAAAAGAAATTTGGTTCTCGTCACGCAAAGAGAAGCTAAAACCATACGAACTTTGGTCGATATAGCGTTAGCTCCGATCCTGCTGAAAGAAGAGTACTCTTAGAGAGTGCTCTTTTTTTTTAAAATTAGGTCGGTATGACCCTTTTCTAATAAAATTTAAGAAGTCATAATATCAATATGACGATTTTATTTATGTGCGCTGCCAACTCAGTGCGATCACAATTAGCGGAGGGGTTGGCAAGAAAGTACTTACAGGATCACAAAGTTTTAAGTGCAGGCGCAGGGTCGAGCCATGTGAATCCAGTGGTTATAGATGTCCTTAAAGATTTAGAAGATATCGATGCGACAACACACTCTTCAAAGTCAGTGGATGAAATAGACACTGATAAGGTCGATTTAACCATTGCCGTGTGTGGGGAGAGTGTTATTCCACAGCGGCTCTTACAAAAACGCCACCTAGTGTGGCCTTTTTCGGTTCCCACGGGGCGATCAGGGATGGAAGCCCTCGCTCTCCAACTGAAAAAAAAGATTCTTCAGCTAAAAAAGGAACTGGAGAAATAAAATTGGGTTTCCGAATTGCGGACACATCTATGTCTTAAACCTCACAATTTTCTTCTGCGGCCTCAAGTTCAAATTGCATGAACTCTAACTATGACCAGTTCCTTTATTTTATTAAGTTTATATTGGCGTGGACTCGCTCAATCCCCGGAGGCTTTTTAAAATTACGTCATCGACCATTGGATGAGTTTCTTAAAACTGAAAATATTTTTTAGAGAAATGGGCTGGAGTGGAGTTATCTACAACCATCCCCATTGGTTTGAAAGAACACAAAAGAATGGGATTGGTTGCAAGACCACCACGGCCGTGTTGTTTACCTGGGTGACTCTCACTACCCAAAGAACTTTGCCTGTATGGAGCAGCCACCAATTGGAATGACTTATTTTGGCAATGAGTGTTGGGTACAAAAACCCGGTGTTGCCGTGGTGGGGAGTCGACAACCTCATCATTTAACCATTGAGTGGCTGAACATGGAATTGTCTTTGGCTCTCCAAACAACAGACTACTACACCATCAGTGGTGGCGCTCGGGGAGTGGACCAGGCCGTGCACTTGGTATCTCTTCGTCAAAATACGGCCACGGTGAGCTTTATGCCTTCGGGACTTTCATGTCTGTATCCCAAAAGTTTTCAATATTGGGCCCATGAAATAACGGAACAAGGTGGGGCTATTGTTTCGCAGTTTTCTCCATTTGCTCCCATGTATAAATCCCACTTTCACGCTCGTAATCGCCTCATTGCAGGGTTGTGTGATTTTTTAATTGTGGCAGAAGCTCGATGCAGAAGCGGGTCGTTGCTAACAGCAAAATTAGCATTAGAGATGCACAAAAACATTGGTGTTGTTCCCTGTTCGCCAATGCTGACCACGGGGAGGGGTGGATTGGATTTAATTTTCGACGGCGCACAAATGTTAAGAGATCACCTGGATGTGACCACATGGGTGAAGCCAGGAATTACGTTCGATAGCTGAGTAGAATTTTTCGAAGGGCAAAGGCTAAAAACATGGCATTGGGGATCCAGACGGCCACAATAGGTGGAACGGAGCCCGTCTTCGCAATACTTTCACCGACGATGTAGAGAATCCAATAGAATACAATAACAAAAATTGCCGTGACAAAGCCTGTGCTCTTTCCGTGGCGCAGGTTGGTTTGAATCCCCAAGGCGACTCCAACCAGGGCAAAAACAAGACTGACAAACGATAGGGCCCACCGGCGGTGGTACTCCGTTTCGAACCTGTAGACCTCTTTTTTTGGTAGCTGGGGGTTTTCTTTGAGATAGTTTAAAATATCATTGCTGGAAAAGGAGAGGGGAGAAGCTTTACGCTCCTTATCCGCGGACATATCAAAAAGATTTATGTCGTAAGACTGAAAATCTACTTTGGTATAATTGGCGTTATTTGTACGATGAATGTTCCCGTTTTTTAATCGAAGTAAAGATTTGGCAGCGGGTATGTCTTTGTCTTGGATGAGACTGCCCTCTTTTGCGATGATCGTCATTGGATATTCGGGATTTCTCTCGTCGTAAATAAATACTTTTTTAAGCAGACCGGTTTCGCTGTCAATTTCATTGGTATAAACCACCAGATCAAAAAAACCCTCTGAGAAGACTCCCGCACGGATAGTCACGCTGGCTTTCATGTTTTTAAGTTTATTCACGATGGATTCAAACTCTCTGTTTCCCCAGGGGGCAAGTGAATGTGATGTCTGCAGGGCCCCAACTGTGGATAGTACGGCCAGCGCAAGCGCCGGGATAGAGAGTTGAAAACTATTAAGTCCAATTGATTTAAACGCAATAAACTCAGAGTCGGCACTCAACCTTCCGTAAGTGAGGAGTACGGCAAAGACAAGGCTCATGGGGAGAATGACCGGCAAAAAGCTAATGCTCATGTAGCCCATCATTTTAAGAATGGTTTCAAGGCCTACGCCGTGGGCAAGTACAAACTCTGTGAGTCTCAAAAGTTGAAACATGAGGAGGATAAATATAAATACAAAGAGCCCCAACAGAAAAGTCGGTAGGAGCTCAAAGAAAATGTATTTATTGGCCAGTCGGGCCTTCCAAAGATTTAGCAAGAAAGATCCTTTTTCTTGAATGTCCTCAGAGCTATCTTATACGGGCTGAAAAGTTCCAACATTTTCCGGACGACCAATCGCTTTTCGAATATCCATGGCCATCTTGATCATGTTTTCATAATTGCCTAAATCCAATTGTGAAGCAGCATCACATTTTGCCGACATGGGATCCGGGTGAGTTTCGATAAACAAGGCATCCGCTCCAGCGGCAACGGCGGCCATTGTCAAATGTGGAACAAAGCGAGGTTCTCCACCGGCAGGATCGGCGCTCGAAATACCATACAGGCGAACCACGTGAGTGGCGTCAAAACACACGGGCGCTCCCAACTGCTGCATGACAGGAATCGAACGCATGTCAGCGACCAGTCGATTGTAGCCAAAGCAAGCCCCTCTCTCCGTGAGCAAAATATTTTTATTTCCCGTTGAGCTGATTTTGCTAACAACACCGTTCATGGTTTCCGGAGCCAAAAATTGACCTTTTTTAACATTAATAGCTTTACCGGTTTCACCACAGGCAATGACCAATGAAGTCTGCTGGCACATGTAAGCTGGAATTTGTAGAACATCGACATATTCAGCGACATGTGCCACATCTTCCACGCGATGCACATCAGTTAAAACGGGGATTCCAAATTCTTTCCGAACCCCGGCAAGAATTTTTAGCCCCTCATCTGCGAGAGGTCCTTTCCAATTTTTTTCTGAGCCACGGTTATCTTTTTCATAACTGCTTTTAAATATAAGTCCAATGCCCAAACGTTGAGTGATATCGACCAACTCTCGAGCCGTATTCATAATCAACTCTTTACTGTCAATTACACAGGGGCCAGAAATCATAGCGAGGCCCTTTCCTGAGCCAATTTCAATTTTTGTAGTTCCCGCTTCGACGACGAAGCTTCTGTTCGGCAGTTCAATGGTTTCAATACGTTTTTTATCCATGATTAATCCTTAGAGGGTAAATTTACTCATTTCTTATTCTATCAAAGATTCCTAAGGATGAAACTGCCCGATGCCAGGAGAAAGTCATTAGTTGATGCGCGGCGCAAGTCAAAGGGAGGGCTAGCCCGGTCTCATGATGGGGCTATCGTAAGATCCATTGACGGTAATTCCTTCAGAGAGAGATAATCCAATTATGAAAGCTTTTATTATTTCGGATGATTTTACTGAGTTGAATTATTTGCAGGCACTGCTGTCCAAAATGGGCGTTAAAACGGAAACAGCGAAGAACCCCAGGGTGATAGCAGAGGCGTTGATCTCTTTTAATCCCGATATAGCCATGATCTCAGATAGGAGTAAATCCTTTAAAGGCGTGGATACAGCAATTGAGATCAAGAAAAAATACAGTCGAATTCAAGTGGTTCTTATTAAAAATTCCAATACTAACGTCGATGATAAACTCACTTTCTTAGATGGTTTTCTCGATTCGCCCGTTGGGGTGGCAAAATTGGTCGATTTAGTCGCAAAGCTATTGAATAAAAATGTTGATGAATTGTCGAGCAAACTCAAACTGAATATCGAAAAGTCTAAAAATATGGCAAATGATTCTGGGTCCATTCATGTCACGGGCTCAGTCGGCGGTGATGACAAAATTCATGTCACAGGAGATGTCTCCAGTTCAAAAGAAACTTCGCACGTTACCCGGAGGCTCGACTCCGGGTGTGTCGGCTCGGGGGGCCATTACAGATGCAGAAAATAGCGGTGAAACACCAGCGCCAGTAGAGGTCAAATCCAGTTCGCCCCCGAGCGAAAATGAAAAGACCAAAACTCCGAGTGCCTCTAAAAGTTCAAAGCCTCCTGTTGGGGGAGATAAAGTGGCGCATTACCAAAAAATGGTCGAACAAATGGATCCCATTGATACCAAGGAATCATTTGATGCGGCAAAGATAAAAGAGTTCAATCATAAACTGCGTGAAAATGAAGACCCCGAAGAGTTCAAAGATCAGAACGAAGAAAAACAAGCGTTCGTAACCACATTGTTTAAAGAAGGGAAAAAGTAAAAGTTATTTTGCTTTTTTCTTACCAGTAAAAATTGTCGATAAATCTAAATCCATAAATAAGGTTTTTGCTGACATTTTTTCGGCATGCGCTTTTTGAACTCGACGAATTCGGAGTTCATCTCTTTTTGCAGGTAAAAAGTTTTTATCGATAGCTAGAGCATTGTCCATGCATCGTAATGCACGATCATAATTTTCAATTGAAACAAACAATAGTCCCTTTGCATAGAAGTAATGGGCTGAATGGCGATCTTCTGCGGGCACTTTATTGAGAAGCCGAGTCAGCTCCTCAATTTCTTGACGCCGATTGGAACCAGAAAGTCCCGATTTCAACTTAGCCCAAATAAAATAAATATAGGTGTCGCAAGGAGGGTGAGGAGTCTGCAGTAGACCTTCAAAAATTTTTAATGCTTCTACATAACGTCGTTCACGTAAGCTTTTTCGACCCTGATCTAATAGAGCTTCCGCTTGAAAAGCCGCTTCTGATTGCCCAATGTCCAGCTCGCGAATATACAATTGGCGTTTTTCATCATGTTTTAGAGTGGTGTAGGCTTCTGTGATGATCGTAAATATTCGATCCGTTAAATCTATTACCTGTGGGTTATTAGAGTTTTTTAGACGATCAGGATGCAGAATCTTTGCTAAATCGTGATAAGCTTTGTTAATTATATTTAATGGAGATCTTCTAGTGACACCTAAAATTTCAAAGTAATTTTGGTTTTCAAGGTCTTTCAAAATTTTCTGCAAGCGAACAATTCTCGCCTTGTCAGAAACCCGGCTCGCTTTTTTTGTTCCAAATTTGCAGACCCTTTCAATGAGCATTAAGTAAACGGCCTTAATTAACATTTCCTCTTGTTCTGCATTGACCGACAAAATAGTCCCTAATGAGGTTTTCCCGTTTACGATCTTTCCCTATTTTAGTAAACTTTTTTAATAACTGTAGCTGATAAGGCCTTCCAATTGAGCAAAATTTTCCGCAGGCTCTAAGCAGTGTTCCATCCAAAAGTCTGCAGCTTTTAGCCATTCAAAACTGACTTTAGACTGCAATAGATCATTTAAAATCAATGTCATTTGGAGTTTGTTAATGTGTGCGTTGTCATCGGCTGTTTGAATTTCTTCTTGCACAAAATGCGGTTTGTATTGCACGGGTGTGATCGATTGGCTCAGGCGAATGTTCAGCTGTTCGGTTTGTATGACTCGGGTAATATGAGAATTGATTAATTGCGCGTCCACCAAGCGCTGACCTAAGCGACGAGTGCTTTCATCTTTGAGATAAGGCTCGAGTTTCTCTCGAGTGAGATAGCCGTGCTCAATGAGGAGTTGACCAAAAAAGGACTGAGTATCGTTATTCTCGATGGAGATGATGCGCCCCTGGCTGAATTTGACGGTCCAAGGGGAAACATCTTCAAAGGGAGTTAAGGTCAGTGTTCCACTTAAATTTGAATTTACAAGAAGAGCATAGACCCATGGCAATTCGTTCGAATGTAAAGTCTCACTGTTATTGAGGGCCTCAATTTTTATTTGGTTGCTGATGGACTCGGAAGTGAGAAGGGCCTGTAGCGGTGCTTTTGCATCGGGTAAAAACTCTTTAGTTTGATTTTCGATGATCGATTGGACTTCTTCTAAATTCAGTGGCTTAGTCAGAAACCCAACGGCTGGAACTTTTGTCAGTGCATCTTTGATAAAAGTTCGGTCTTTGAAAATTCCGCTGATAAACAAAACTCGAGTGGTGCCTTGTGTGTCTTGGTGAATTCTAAGGCCCACTTCAACGCCGTTAGTGACGGGAAGGAGCGCGTCGATGATCGCAAGATGGTATTCATGCAATTTTATTTGGCGATCCACATCTTTTGGATTGCGAATTAAATCCACTGTATAGCCCCAACGACGGATCGCTTCAGCCAACGACTGACCCGATGTTAAGTCATCTTCGATGATAAGAATGCGGATTTGGGCTTTACTCATGCGTTTTACATCGGCTTTTTTATGAGTCAGTTTGAATTCTTATGGGTTTGAGTGTATCAGTTTAAGGCAACTTTTCGGCCCAATGACTCAGCTTAAGACGAGCACTGCGTCAGCCAATGAAAAGTGTAACTTCTGAACCCAATTCTGGTAATTTATTGAACTTCATAAGGAGTAAAAAATGGGAACTTCACACGTAACAGACGGTAATTTTGAGCAAGAAGTCTTGAATGCAGACAAATTAACTCTAGTCGATTTTTGGGCTGAATGGTGTGGGCCTTGTAAAGCATTAGGTCCGAAATTAGAAGAACTTTCATCGGAATTGGGTGAAAAGGTGAACATTGTAAAAATCAATGTGGACGAAAATCAGCTCACTCCACAAAAATATGGAGTGCGTGGGATACCTACCATGATTTTGTTTAAAGATGGAAAGGTCATTGACCAAATAATTGGTAATCATCCAAAAGAAGCCATTGCAGAATTGATCAGCAAGAACTCTTAGTTGTAAATGCTATTCAATTTTATCGACCACTGTTTTACAAACAGTGGTTTTTTTTGGCCTGTCGGTTCTCTAAAACAGGAATCGTCGGTAAGCGACACCGGAGATAAGCCCCAGCCCCACCATGGTGGCGAGCATACTACTTCCCCCGTAACTTAATAGAGGTAAGGGGACTCCGACAATGGGCAGGAGCCCAATGACCATGCCGATATTCACTGTAACATGCCAAAAGATGTAGGCTAAAAGCCCTACGACGATGAGGGCACCAAATTTATCACGTGCCTGATTGGCAATTCTTAAACACATCCAGTAGAGAGAGTTAAAAAACAAGCCAAACGTGGCAACACTACCAATAAAACCATGTTCCTCGCTGAGAACTGAAAAATAAAATCGGTATACGTTCGGGCAAAAACTCCAATTGCGACTGTGTCCCTTTGCGAAACCCTTTGCCTAAGACACGCCCACTGCCCACAGCAATTTTTGATTGAATGCTGTTGTAACCGGTCCCTCTCGGGTCCCGTCCCGGGTCGACGAAAGTGAGAATTCGATTCTTTTGATATTTTTTGAGCCCAAAATTCCAAATCACCGGAGAGTAGCAATCAATGCGATTAGAGTTGCCGAAATTAAAATCGGCTTTCGAACACCAACAAATAGAATCATCGATGCACTGATTGCTAGGATAAGAAGGCCCGTGCCCAGATCAGGTTGCTTTACCGTCATAATAACAGGGATCATCGTCAACAAGATGGGCAGCAGCAGTTCTTTTACCCCCAATCCTTCACGAGCATCATAACGACTTAACACTCGAGCCATAACCAATACGGTCGCCAATTTCATGGTTTCGGAAGGTTGATATCGAAAAAAAAACCCAAATCAAGCCATCGTTGTGCCCCGTATCAGTTTTTTCCCTTAAAGGCGACGAGTATGAGCATTAAAATATTAATTCCATAAAAAATAAAAGCGGCCCTCTTAAAAATTTGTAATCAACAATGGTCGTTACAAAAAAACAATGACCAACCAATGGCAAGCCACATCAATTGCTGAGTGAACAGTCGAGACAATACTGAGTCGGCGGCGGAAGAGCTGTTCGTGGCACTGAACAGGTTAATGAGCCCAATAACATTTAATGCAGTATGACCAGTGCAAGGTTAACATCAAATCTCTTAGCAAATGTTCGGTTTTCAACCTGCATTTCGAAATTGGCTGATTTCATCTACATTTGCTCCTCAGCCGTTGAATCTTCGGTGGTATTGGATTGCTGACGACTAATGACGGTCGAGGAATCACTTTTAGTTTGTGCTTTGTTTTTAGTTTTTACCCAATCGGGGTGATACTTTTCCATGTAGGCTTGAATGACATCTTTAGCGACTGGAGCTCCGCCACTGGAGCCTGCGCAAGCATGTTCGGCAAGAACAAAAACGGTGATCTCGGGCTTTTCCACAGGCGCGAATGTGCCCGAACCATCCGTGGTGTCTTTTGAGTGAGGGGTCGTTCTCATTTCTCGTAAATTTCATCCGCCGAGAAGGCTTGAACCTGAGCGGTACCTGTTTTTCCGGCGGGGTGATTCTGGAACGTGATACCACCTGGCCGTCCTCGTTCGCCCATTGAAACGGCTTGCATGCCTTCTTTAACGACTTTAAAAACTTCTTTGGATATAAAAACACCTTCTTGATTGGGAGTAAATATCGCGAACCAATTGGGGGCTAAAATTTGTTCTACTTTACTTTTCAGGGTCGATGATTTGTTTGATAAGAATAGGTTTATAGACCTTCCCCTCTAAGCCAATAGTGTTAAATGCGACCGCCATTTGCAGTGGAGTAGTTAAAACAAATCCCTGCCCTATGGCATTACTTAAATTTTCTCCAGGTTGCCATTCTTCTCCGAAGCGTTCTTTTTTCCATGCGCTAGTCGGCATGAGTCCCGGTTTTTCATCTGTTAGGTTGATGCCGGTTTTTTCTCCGAGTCCAAAAAGTTTTGCGTACTTAGCAATATTGTCGATACCTAAGTCTTTCCAAGTTTGTAGAAAAACACGTTACTACTGCGCTCGATGGCTTCAACGACATTAATATTTCCGTCCCGTGTCGTGTATGATCATGATAAGTTCTTCGCCCAAACCGAAATTGTCCGGGAGAGAATATTTTTTGCGAGGAGTGATGATATTCTCTTGCAGTGCCGCCAGCGCAACAAAAGGTTTAAAGTCGACCCTGGAGGATAGTGGTCTTGAATGATTTTGTTTCTTAAAGGTTTAAAGGGGGTCATTGATCAATTGGCGCCAAAGTTCGTTGGAGATCCCAGTACTGAACTCATTGGGGTCTTGGGAGGGTAAGTTGACCCGAAATAGGAACCTCCCCATTTGACTTCATGGCAATGACACTGCCGATACGATTACCGACGGCGTCTTCTCTGAACATAGCATTGTAAGCCGCTTTTGAATATCGGCGTCGATGGTTAGTTTTAAATTTTTCCCAGGTACGGCATCTTTTTCTTAAAACCAAGAAGATTACTGTTTGTCGAGTTTCGTTTCCACTGACCGCAGGCATCCACTTCATTAAAATTAAGGCCATTTGTGCCGCGAATGGTGTGCTCCCAAACCTTTTCTAGGCCTCGTTTACCGATGATATCTCCTTGTTCAAAATTGCATATCATCATATTTTTATTGTACTCTCGGATTTGCCTCTTAGTGATTTCACCCACATAACCAAATAGCTGCGCACGTTGTCTTTGAGCGGGTAGTGCCTAAGTATGGACTCATTGATCTCAAGTCCTGGGTGATGAAGTGCAAGCATTTTAATGCGGAAGACCTCGTCAGAGAAAGGTTTTCTTTAATCTTAACCGGCCTAAACATCCCATTTTCGCTCTTACTTTTTTGACCATTTTCAAAAAATTTGATCTTTTCCAAGCCCAAGAATTTTGCCAGCATGCTCGGCCGTATCTTCTAGACGAGAAGCAAACTGAGGTGTGATTGTGGCTTCGAACCCTGGGAGGTTATCGACAAGTACTGACCGTCTCGATCTAAAAATTAAACCTCGAGCCGGAATTTTTGTTTCTTTAACTCTGTTTCTCTCCGAGTAGGCTTTAAGCTCGTCCCCTTTAATGATCTGCAAATACCAAAGACGAGAGAATATGATTGTGGCTGTTACTCCAATGATCCAATACAGGAGTTTGTATCGAGGCTCAAAATCTTTAGCAATTTCTTCGTGGTTGTAAAGTGTACTCATCCGAATTGTCTCCCGACCTCTGTGGGCAGATCTTTTTGTGTGAGGTCATCAATAATGCAAAATATCGGGTAGACAATAAATGCTAGCAGCGGAGTGAGTGTTGATTGGGCGATCCAATTCAGTACTTCGAGGTCAACAATAGGATTAGTTTCAAGGACTAATGAATAAATCCAATGAATGGGCATAAAAAGCAAACTCATTGCCGCACAAATAAAAGCAAAAAATATGGGTCCTGGTTGGTAAAACTTTGCTTTGATACCCGCTGCTGCTAAATATAAAGTGAGGTTAATTAGTAAAAACATTCCCAGCGGCAACGCCGTCACGCTACCGATGATAAATGTTGTTATATAAGTCATGAGAACACCTTCGCGAGGAATTCTGTACAGTGCCCAATAAGCCAATATGGGAATCCAAAAGTGTGGGGCTGGAAAACCACCTAGCAATTGAACCCATAAAGAAGTTTGAAAGCCAACAGTTAAAACACCGTAAAGGGCAAACAAAGCGTAGTTAAGAAGCAAGAGTCTTTTATCACTCAACCCCGATACCCCCAGGGATTTGGCTTAAAGCGCTTTTTTCTTTTTTTATTGCCAGGTCATCGCTCTTAGAATCTTCTGGAGGTGCCTCCTCTGATTTGGGCACGAACTCCTCTTCAGCGGCATTAAGAACAACAAACACTTCTTCCAAATTATTAGGATTCACAGCAGGTTTTAGCTCAACATATTGAGTGACACCATACTCGCTCTGCTTGACCTCGGTGACTTCTCCAACGGGAAATCCTTTTGGGAAAATATTATCGAGGCCACTGGTGACAATCATATCGCCTTTTTTCACATCATCGCCACGTTTGAGATAATTGAGGTTGCAGAGTTCTCGGCTCATACCCACGACGATGCCGCGGGCTCGCGTTCGTTGAACCAATGCATCGACAGCGGAAAATCGATCGGTGATCAATATGACTTGGGAACTCAATAACTCCGCCTGCAGAATATACCCAACAGCTCCTCCCACAGTGAGCACAGCCATCCCCTGTTCTACACCGTGGTAAGTACCGCGATTGATAGTAATGGTGGAGTGCTCGGGAACCAGATCTTGCCCAACGACTCTGCTGGCAAGCAGCTGCATTTTCGTGCGACTTTTGAAGTCAATCAATTGGTTTAGGCGCTCATTTTCAAGCTTTAACTCTGTCATAGTCCCCAGTTGGGCTCGAAGCTCGGCATTTTCTCGCTCCAACATTCTATTGTTTTGTTTGATATCCACCAAGTTGAGGTAGAGCGAGGTAGTCCCTCGAACTCAGAAGAAAATGAGGTGTAAGCGTTTTGAATGAGCCCTACCGTGAAGGTGAAGGGGCGGAGAACTAGGGGTGTTTCCTTCGAGGTGCGGTGCATCTTAATTAAAATAAACGGAATGAGAATAGCTGCCGTAAAAACAATCACTTTGCGAAGGTTAAAATTAAAGAAATTCAATGCTGAGCCCTATCGTTTGAATCCGTTCATCAACAGTTATCCCTCAATTTTGAACCCTACTGTGGCAATAATCAATAGATTCCTCTATATATCATCTTCGACGCTGAGCTAAAGCAATTGAAAAATCCGAGTCGGGAGATTGTCTTCGGACCCATTTCCTGCCATTCTTGTGCGATTCATTATGTGGGAGGGAACATGTCTCAAAGTATAAAATGGCAGCGAATCTGGCGTCGATTTAAAGTCTTCATTATTCTGATTATTGCGGTCTTCGCCTTTGCCATTATTGGCCTGCCGCAACAGCGCCAGATGTTTACTCAACAGATTCGACGAAGAGCCCTTTCCCAATTGATCTCAAGGGAGCTTTTAATCCAAGCGGCTACGGAAGAAAATATCTACGTATCTGATCGAGAGGTCATGGATATGATCGTGAGTATTCCGGCTTTTCAGGAGAATGGTAATTTTAGTCGTCAAATCTATGAGAGCTATTTACAGAGTACGCGCACAGATGCCGCTGACTTTGAAGGTGATCGACGCAATGAGATTGTTTTAAATAGGCTGCAACTGGCATTCAATCGAGCGAGCAAGCCCTTGGATGTTGAAGCCCGTTTATTAACTCAAGCAAAGAACACCGAATTGGATCTGCGGTTTGCAACCCTTTCCACTCAAAGTGGCAGTATCAATCTGTCGCAAAAACAAATCGATGATTACATGGCAAAAAATGAAGAGGCCATGAATGCCTATTACGAAGAAAATAAATCTGCGAAATATCAAACTCCAGAGGAAATTGAAGCTCGGCATATCTTGATAAAAGCTGATGACAAGGTCACGGAGGAGCAGGCGCGCGAAAAAATAGCGGAAGCCAGAAAGCGGATTGAAGCGGAAGGGTTTGAAAAAGTGGCGTCTGAAATCAGCGAAGATCCGGGATCAGCCAGCAGAGGTGGAAGTCTTGGAAAATTTGGTCGTGGAGCAATGGTGCAACCTTTTGAGCAAGCTGCGTTTGCAGCTGCTGAAGGCGATATTGTTGGCCCAGTAAAGACTCAGTTTGGTATTCATCTCATCCAAGTGGAGAAAAAGTATCCAGCAGGATTAAAACCCTATGATTCTGTGAAAAAAGAAATTGGGGCGACTTTAGCTCAACGAGATATTTTGAAACAAATTGAAGACAAGGTGAAAGAGCAGTTGGAAGCAAAGAATTTCGCCGCTGTTAGAAAAACTCTCAGCGATTACAAAGTAGAATGGCAGGAGACTGGATAGTTCGATTTAACTCAGAATAGCATTCCCAACATGGGAAATGTACCAGGGGTGATAGCAAAAACTATTAATATCAATCCCGGCGAAATGGTAGGACAGCTGGTTCAACATTTAGGGACCAGTTACGTGGTGCAATTAAAATCTCGAAATGCTCCAAAAGCTGAGCTGAGTGAAGAGGATTTGCGACAAGAAAAAAGCCATGTTGGAAAACCAGCGCACAGGACAATTGTTGAACTCTTGGCTCGAGGGCATTCATCAAAGTCAAAGATCGTTCAAAACGAACAGCTACTTGTGGTCAACTAAAAACCCTTTTAGGGGCCTAATGAAAAAAAATAGAATCTCAATAAAAGACACAGAAATCGGGGAGTGTTACGACATTCCCCATAGTCTGTAAACGCCTGTAGACACAGCATAAAATTAACACAAAAAGTTCTAAAAAAGCCAGACCATAGTCGAAGAGACTTATGGATGGGCGACATTTCCGGTTACTTTATAGTACGTTTGCAGTAGCTTGTTTGTTGGTGAGCTTGGTTTCACAAGGTGCCTGGGCACAGGACTATGTTCCGGGTGAAGTGATTGTGAAGCTGAAAAATCAAGCCGGAGCGCAAGCACAATTTATGGGTAAGGCAAAGCCTGGCGGTACCCATGATATGAATTTGAGAAAATCTTTTCCTACCCTTAAAATGTATCACTATAAATTAGGCAAAGGGCAAAACGTAGACGTCGCCGTTCAACAGTTAAAGAACGATCCTGATGTGGAATATGCGGAGCCCAACTACTATATAAGTAAACAATCCACCGGAATGCAGGGCAAAGCTCTTTCTTTCGGTGAAGTCCAAGCGCTAGCTGGGTCAAATGGTAAATTAGACTCTTCGCCTGTGGATATCGGTTTGCAGGAGGCCCGATCCTCTCTGACTGCTAGCTCGGTAAAGCCGATTATCGCGGTTATAGATACGGGTGTCGATATCGACCATCCAGTGTTTACTGAAAGTAATGCAATTTGGACGAACAGCGGAGAAATTCCGGGTAACAGTATAGATGACGATGGCAATGGCTATGTCGACGATGTGAACGGTTGGAACTTTGTCACTAACTCTGGAACTATGTTTGATGATGATGATCATGGAACCCATGTGGCAGGAACAATATTAAGTGTGGCCGTTGATATTTTCGCAAGCCCTGTAGCTGAAGCTCCCTTTAAAATTATGCCACTTAAATTTTTAGATGGTAATGGTGTAGGAACGACGACGGATGCAATTGCAGCCATCGAATATGCCCTTGCTAATGGGGCAACGATTTTGAACAACAGTTGGGGTGGACCTTCCTATTCACATGCTTTACATGAAGCCGTTGCGGATACTTACACGGCGGGTTCTTCATTTATTGCGGCTGCCGGTAACTTGGGAACAAACAATGACTCCGCACCGATGTACCCGGCAAGTTATGATGTGCCCAATGTGGTTTCTATTGCCGCAACCACCAGTTCAGATAATTTGGCGAGCTTTTCAAACTTTGGTTACAACACGGTTCATATCGGTAGCCCAGGCGTATACATATTAAGTACTATTGACGGCGGCAGCTTTGGCTATATGTCAGGAACCAGTATGGCCACACCTTACGTTTCGGGGATAGCGGGTCTTATGAAAACCCAGGCCACGACCATGTTGGGCTTTCAGATGAAGCAGCTGATTGAATCTTCTGCGGATCAGGTTTCTCCTCTTTCAGGTAAAGTCAGTACTGAAGCTCGGGTCAATGCCATTGCGGCTGTGGCTGCGGCGCAATCGGTAAGTATCGATGGAAGTCAGCCCGGTTACGATGTAAATGGTGGAAGCCGAAGTCCAGCCTGGAATGACAAAGGCAGCGGCGGTGGTTGTGGATTGGTGAGCATGCTGGCTTATGATCGATATAAAAATGGTCCTGGTGGAGGTCCGCCAAAGAATAAAATGAGCAATAGCATTTATAAAAATGGCAAACAGTATCGCGTTGAAGACTTAAAACAGAATTCCTTATTATTTAAAATAGTCGCGTTCTTAGTGTTGGGCCTGCCGATGGTTATGGCTATGTTTATGAAGAAAAATGTGAATCCACAAGAGCGACGAAGACATGAAAGATTCCAAATCAGCTCTAAAGTAAGCATGAAAGTGGGCGACAAAGAGTTAGTCGGTAATGTATCGAGTATTTCTTTGGGAGGACTCAAAGTGGATACGGACGCCATGCTCGAGCAAGGTGGCATTATCCGAATGAGCATTGAAAGTCCAGATGGTGCTGAAAAAGTGGAAGTAGCTGGTAAAGTTGTATGGAGTCAAGAGCGTGAGTCCTATGGTGTGCAGTTTGAAGAGGCCAACAATTCTGTTCTCAGTACGATCACTGGTTGGACGACGGCTTTGAAGAAAATCTAGTTTGCAATTAAAAGTGATTGTAAAAGCCGGATAACTTTCACAGACTTTATCCATGACAATTGATCGTAATAATATTTTTCTCATTGATGGTATAGGGGCACTGATGAGTGCCCTCACTATTGGTGGACTTCTTCCTATGTTCCAGGATTGGGTCGGAATGCCATTAGATGTTTTATATGTTCTTGCCGCCTGGGCACTGCTGTACGCGGTTTATTCATTGAGTTGTTGGAGGGTTCAACCAAAAACAACTCTTTGGATCAAAGCCATTGTGGTGGCGAACGTTCTATACTGTGTAGCAACCTTTAGTCTTTTACTTTATTTCATGAATGACATAAAGCCTTTAGGGTGGGTGTATTTTTTAGGTGAAATTGGAATTATTTTAGGGTTAGTGACAATAGAGAGAAAGTTCATTTTTACATCTCCAAACGAAATAGCTGTCTTTTGAATGTAAAAGCAAATAGGGTGCCTACAAACTAAAACAGTGAGGTACCAATGAAAATCCTAACACTTATATTTTCACTTCTAGTTGTTGCACCCTTCGCCAGCGCGACGGTTTGTAATCAAAAGTCATTAGAAGCGGCAAAGAACATCAACGTCGCTGTTCAACACCAATTCGAAATTGGAATGGCGCCCATAGCGGATGCTTATGAAGCAAAAGTTTTTCTAATTGAGCAGCAATACTGCATGGGAACTATTTCGAAAGAGGAATTCTGTAGTGCCGGAATTGAGGCTTTGGAAGATTCTTTAGGGGCCGTTGAAGCTGGCCACGCCGTAGGTGTGAATTCGTTGTCTGATTTGATCGAGGCCGTTGAAAAATTGGCTAAAGCAGAAACAGATTGCCAGTAATATCCCCTCACTCCATTGCCGGATAGACAATACGTTTTAGGTCGTCCGGCAGTTTTCGATGTCTCGGCACATAGGGAATCCAGCCCAGTGCCTCAATGGTATTGCGAACGAGATACTGTCGAAGAGTATGAAATTCTCTTCGAGCAAAACTCACCACGCGAGAAAATGGTCTCGCATCCCAAAACTTTTTTTAAGTGGCGAACCCTTTTCGGATCTGCCCCACAAGACGAGCAATCAATCCTGTGATGGTTCGAATAAACCTGTTGTATTGGTCGCGGTGCGTAGCCCGCAAAAGAATATGTAAATGGTTGCCACCGTTGGCGTATTCATAAATTTTAATGCCATTGATTTGGGCGTGTTTGGAGATCATATCCCAAATGGATTGCTCATAAATTTTGTTTTTAAACGACCGAGCTCCCTTAGCATGGGATGACTTCAAAACCACATGTAGAGCCTTTTTGCTGTCCATGGGTCTTTTGACTTGTGGGTTGTAGTTTTCAAAATATTTGCCGCCAAAATGATCGTATGGTCTTTGCTGTTTGCGGCCTCGCTTGGGGAACTGATCGAACAGGTTTTGTTGGGAACTGCGTTTCATAGAGGTGAAATTAATAAAATAAACCAGCGATGTCAATATGAAACTGGAAAGTATGCCTTCAGGTTATGTTTATCTTTTTTGCTTTCAACAATGCTGGCAACCGGGATCGAGTTTGGATCAGGGCAGAGGTTTGTGGAGTTAAGACATTAAAATTCTAATCCCGCATATTCCCCTTAATATCCTAGGCGCGAAATTATTGATTCTCTTTACGACAGCCAACGATTTCTTCGTGGCATATCTATTGCTAAATATCGGATATGATTCAATTTCATTGGCTATTTTGCATTATGTGCCTCGTCTTAGGCTCAATATCGTCATTGGCGCAAGAAGCTTCGACAGTTCAATTCGTCGAAGATGTGCCCGAAATCTCTTACACAACCCCTGCAGGTCCGCTTTCTGACTTTTGGGTGGACGAGGTCACGGGGATTGACCTGGTTGAAGAAGAGCGGTTTCAACTCCACAAAAATCCTCAATTTGAATGGGATCAACCCAGCGTCGTTGCCTGCGATACTAAAACTCGGAATCACAATGATTATGTGCAAAGGTTGGTTGATGGAAAATATCGTATCAACCCAAGCAAATATATTTCATGCTATAGAATAAATAACTTCGAAGAAAACCTCATCGAACCCCCAGAGAAGAATCCAAATGATAATTATATCATGAACGTTTCGATGTATTGGACTGATGCCGATTTGGATGTTGAGTCCTTGGATGCGGTCGATAAAAAGTGGATACTCGTAAAATCCGCGGGAAATGGATACAATAAAATAGGTGAACCGGACACTCTCACTGATATATCAGAAAAGTTAGCTCTGCATGGAGCATTTGTGGTGGGCTCCATCGGCCCGGATGCGATATCCACCGAGTACTCGCAAGAGGGACCATTGGTAACTATTCTTGCTCCTTCGGGCGATAAGCAATCGACAGTTTGTGAGCCGGGAAGGCAAAACTGTACTTCTTTTGGCGGCACTTCTGCGGCCACACCAAAAGTAACATATACTCTGTCGGCCGTTCGAGAGCTTCTTCCCGCAATAACACGCAATCAGTTGCGGCAACTATTAATTGGTACGGCAATACCTTCTATTCACAATTTTGAAATCCCACAAGGTAACGGCTACGGTGTTCTAAATGCCTACAAAATGTGGCGGATCGCTTTGTTGGTGCGAGAAAAATGCGGACTGCAAACCGTAAGCCCTTCGAGTTGCTATGAAAACGAAATTTTTAATCTTTCCAATTATGCGTTTCCTGAGGCAAGTATTGATTCCAATCGCATTCAACGGGCTTTTCCTGGTTGTGGTGAATTAACTCAAGAGCATGATGCTGTCGTTTCAAACTCAGAGAAAAAATCGGTGTTTGATCAGGTTCGGCGAATCTACTTTCTTAATTATGATCGAAAAGATTTAAAGAGAGCCCTGTCTTGTATCTATGAAAGTGCAGGACTTGGAGGGAATGCGTTCTATTTTCAACAGTTGGACCCAGGGCCACGTGTGGTCGTGGATCGATCTAAAATTCATAGTTTTAAAGCTTTACGTTTTGTAGACAAGCAAAACGTATTTAACGAACAGGTGGATCTGTTGATGAGTCGAAGTGATGATTCCAACTATTTGCAGGCCGTCGTCGATGAGGCCATGCGGCACCCTGTTTGGTTCATGAAATCTATTTTTGAAAAGCAAGGTAAGGTTGGCAATTATTCTTTAAATACCTTCCGTAGCCGATCAATAATGAACTACCGGGTCTCGAAGTTTTCACATAGCCAGCTTATTGAGATATTTGATTTCGTTGAACGAGAGCATCCTTCAAGCTTTTGCTCTGACCGCCTAATGAGTAGCATTTCGTTTAAGATCGCCGAGTTGTTGGGGGAGAATTATTTGAATCGACTTCGTCTTGTTGTTGAGTCTCCCACCTCCCGAGGATGCGGAAGTCTTAGAGAACTCCTGTCTGAATCGAACTAAAGGTCGTTCTCGCCCCACTCAATCTCAATGAAGGTTTTACACGCAGCTTCGGTGGCCCCGATGTCCCCGCAGTGATTTGAGCGGGAAATTATCACCATTTTAAAAGCAAAAATTGACTTCTCGTGTTACGCGGTACATAAAGGCCTTGAAAACACGAATGTTTTTAACAATTGATCAAGTTCAGTGACAGTCAAATAGTAGGTTCAATGGTGAGTAGGGAATTAGAGCGACGTCTCAACAGCCAAGGGCGGATCATAAGAGATCACATTTCACCTTTTGATTTTTCAAAGGGGATAGGTCTCTATGATAATTATTTAACCATCGATGTGGACTTTGAACCGATCCAAAAACTGCGTCTGCAGTTAGAAAAAAATCAGGGTTTGGACTTATCGATCATCGAAAAAGAAAGAGGGCAGGAAGCCCATATCACGGTGATTTCTCCCACCGAGTTTTGGAGTTTAAGCCCAGTGATCAGCTGTGAAGAGTTGCATGAACGAGCTCGGGCGGAAAAACTACACCAAGCTCCGTTTAAGGTTGAAGGGATCGGTCAGGGCACTGTGCGAGAAGCGGGCTTGTTGAAGCGCACTTTTTTTCTAGTGATTTGCTGCCCACAGCTCCTCGAGTTTCGAAAGAGTTTAGAGAGATTACCGAATATTTCGCGGCAATTTGTGGCTGAAAAACTTTTATCCGCACATTACTATTGGCTACACACATCGTGATTTGCACCTTTAAGATGGTAGTGTTCAAAGATTCACGTTCACTGCTTCTCGGGTCATTAACGCAATAATAATTGAGGTCCAAGCCATGAATTCAACCTATCAAAAAACTTTGCTAAAGTCTTATTGAAATTATCGAAGAAGCTTCTTTGCCTTCAGTCGAAAACCTGGATGGCGGAGGCCGGCGCCAATGATCCTGATTATAAAGAAGATGGCTCACCAGTTACGGTGGACAAAAACTCAATGCATTTTTGATAGATCGCTTGAAAAAAGCTTTTCCCGATGACGCTTTTGTTGGCGAGGAGTCCGAGACCCATGCGGTCCCGATTAACGTACCCAGGGTGTGGTATGTAGACCCTTTGGATGGGACCAAGGAGTTCGTTAAGGGGACCGGCGAGTGGTCGATTATGGCAGGCCTTGCGGTGGACAACAAAGCCGTTGTGGGCGCTGTGGGACACCCAGAGAAGGACTGCATTTACTATGCTGCCCGTGGTGAAGGTGCCTTAAAACATCTCAAATCGGACAGGTGGAGCGCCTCAAATCCAATGATTTTTATGAACCTGAAAAGCTCGTGGTTGTTGGTCTCAAACGGTCATTGATAAAAATGAGCCCCCCTTTGATGGCCGCCTTAAATATTGCCCATAAAATTAAACAGGGGTCCATAGCTGCCGTGATTGCGCAAGGAGAAGCCGACCTCTATGTGAATTCTCATGGCTGGTGTTCTTTTGGGATTTAGTCCCCAGTGACGTTCTAATAAGCGAGGCCGGGGGGTTGTTTGTTAGATTTCAATTTAAACCCCATCGTTTACGACCCGAGCCATGGGGTAGAGGTTGACCGAGGGTTTATTTTCGCTACAACTGCAATCATTGATAAGTATCGGATGACGATTTTTTGGAGACTTTTTGGCGAAAAAATAAAGGGCTATTTTGATGACAGCTAACAAATGCGTGCCCCGGATTTTATTTACTATCGGTATCCCTGGCAGGAAAATCCTATGCGACCAAAGAGGCGCTTGAAAGGTTGGATCAAAATATCTTCGGATGAGTTGCGAGTTCAAAGATTACGTGAAATGCAGAAAAACGGAGCCCTATTGGAAATGGATGGGCAGCAGGTCATCTTTGATCCGGCCAACCCCCAACATGTATTTCATCAAAGCTTACGAGATTGGGTCAATGACAAAGCCTTTGAGCTTTAGATCAGTATACAGACGAAAGGGAAAACATTATTTTTGATATTACTAATGTTTCGTTGCACAGGGTTTTGTATATGAATCTAGCCTGCAAGAAGGATTATTACTTGGAGAGTTTTGTTTTTCAATCTAACGAGGATCTGTTTGTACACTTGCAAAATGTTGAAAAACGTGCGTGGCTGAGGGCGTTTAGACTTATCTGTCGACCAAGAAAATCCACGACGTCATCGATTGGCGGTGATTCTGGTCGGTTCTGGATGCCTACAACTGTTTTGCCTTTGATACGCCAAGATCGTTACTATTTTAAACACGATGATGATTTGGATATAGATTTCGGGAGGGGAAAATGAAATCTACCCCGGAGACTTTCAATTGTTTTCTTCGACAGTTGTTCTCCATCGGATCGCCATCAGGTGCAAAAGTTGGCGGAAAAAGATATTTTCAATGAAGTTCACGCTTTTACCCGTTTTAGATCACTCCCATTAATAAGGAAGTCACATGCAAAACTCAATTTAATTGCTTTAATGGCATTTTCGTTGGGCCACCCAGAAAAAGACCCCATTGGTTCTGGAAGTAACCCCACTTGCAAAACTATGTATGTGCTGTCAGACGATGCCCAGGGCATCATGGAGTCTTCGAGCCACCTCATAAAATTTTTAGAAAAAAGTATTTCACAGTTACTTTATGGGAAAGATGAGGGATTTTATTTCACTGCCAGCGTCCCCAATAGCTATATTGCCGTGGTGGAGGCCTTCGGGACTCGCTGAGCAGACTTGGCGATCATGAATACATTTGCATATTACCTTTTAAGAGAAGAAAAAAGTTTCCAGTTGAAGCCATTCTGAGGGTGGTTCGAGGAAAAGGCGAAACCGAATACAAATCCCAGATTATCACTCGCAGTGACTCCAAAATTGAATCTTTAAAAGATCTCAATGGAAAGAAGTTTGCCTTTACCGATCCGTCCAGCACGAGCGGGTTCGTCATCCCTTCAGCTTATTTAAACAAGGCGGGTGTGGAGTTAGGTGATGTGGTGCTTGGGATAAACACGATGCCGTTGTCACCGGTTTACCAAGGGCAAGTCGATGCGGGAGCCACCTATTATTTCCCACCTGCAGATGATGGTAAAATGCGCGATGCTAGAGTTCGTGTTCTTACGCAGTTCCCGGATGCATTGGAGAAAGTAAAAGTGGTCACTTTACACGGACTCTATCCCCAACGCGCCTTGGGCGTTGAGGTCCAATCTCTATGAAGACAAGCAACAGTATGAAAAAGTCCGAGATGCTCTCATTGTAAAAGCAGCCATCGAATACTCTCAATCCAAAGACGGGAGCGAAAGATTGGCTAACGAATGGGGCATTACCGGCCTGTGGTCTACGAATGACAGCGATTATGACGAGGCTGTGAACATTTTTAATCGTGCAAAAAGGCCATTGCTAAAAAATACGAATCTAAATAAAAACTACCTACAGGGAAAGACGAATCGACCACTCAACAGCTCGGGGAGGTCCGCACAACACGAACATTCCTTCGGGCTCTTCGTTAGATCTGACCCATACATCATACTGTAAACACTCGGGCTCCGGGACTGAGCGGAAGCCGCTAAAACTTGGACGTCATAGTCCACAGCAACTCGAGAAAAACTGCTGTAATCTCTTGTTTCAAAGGTGAAGTCGGTCATACCTGTATTAAAGTTCCGGCCACACAAAGCGTGTGCATCGTAAATGACAATGCTTTCGCCATCGGAGTGGTACCTGTCACCAAAGTTGTCTCGATTTTAAGACTGACAAGGTCCTCTACCCTTTTCTAGCAGGTAGGCAGTCTTCGGCCGCTGAGGCGTCGGCTACTACTGAAGTCATCAATGTTAAAACCAATAAGGGATTTCCGCGTACAGACTCTTCCTATGGGGTAGCGCGCACAAAAGCAAAATAAAAAAGCCCCTGCAAGGAATAGTTGAGGGCGCAAATTTTATAATTTGAATACTGTGAGAATTTTAAAAGCCAAACTTCACGTTGGCATAGAGAGTGTCAGTGAGCAGTCCGCGAAAGTCGCTTCCGGTCCAACTGTAAACCTTAAGCTTCTCTAACCCCACGGCAAAGTCGTCTGACAACTGGATAAAGAACACCGAATGCCAAACTGGGACCGATGACCGTTTCGTCGTTAGTGCCGTCGTCGACAATGGCAATTCCAAATCCCGGCGAAACGTATAAATCCCAGGTTCTTTGATAGAAGTGGGGGCGTAAAAATCCGTGGATGACCGAGATTGATGGGATAGGCTCATCCTTGGGTTCAATATGTAAAACTCCGCCGACGCTATAAGTGCGGTGGTAACTGTACTCGTAGGCACCTCTTAGTCCGCTAAATCCACCGTGTCCCATTCCAAACCCAGCATTGATTTGGTTTTTAGTGGCTCTCGCAGCAGATTCTGCAAAGGTGAGGCCGTGTTAGGGGATGGTGAAAGAGAGACCCAGTAATAATACAAGTAGTGCACGCATGTTGATCCTCCTCATTGAAAAAAACAAACACGAGCCTAACGGTTAATGGGTCAAAAGACACGTTCTGTGGGGAGAATAGCACAACTTGTCATGACCTATTTTGTCGCTTGTTTAACTTTTTAGCAGCCGTGTAGCGCTGATCTGATCTTAACAGACCGTTGAGGCTGGCCCACACATTGCTCTTAATGTCGACCATAGGAAAACTTGGTTCTTTGTGTTGATGTGGCTGTGGTGGTTGTTTTAATTGCGGTTCATGTGGGTGCGAAGTTCCTTTGGGAAGCAAGTTTTCCTTTTTTTGTCTTTCAAGTTGCAAAACCTACACTCGAAGGCATTTAAAACTCCTTTTGCAACAAATATTTTGTATAACAAAGGCTCCCAATTCATGAGGAGGGCCATGAAAACTATAATTCTAATTTTCATTTCTCTACGACAGTTCGGCATTGCGCTCTGCCGCTTCAGGTGTTCAAATTGCACCCTGCGAATCGTTCACTACAACATTAAAGAGCTCAACAGTTTCAAAATTTTAAACCAGGCCAAACAGCAGGGCAGCCAGTTGAATGCCGTTATGGGAATAGTATCATCCCTCCGACCCGATTTATTGTCTCTTAACGAGATCCAATACGATCTCCCCAATGTGCCCGATGCAGGATTTCAATCGAGCGGTGAGAATTTAAATATTCTGGCTCCGCTTTTTGGAATGGCAGGAGCGACCAGCGTATTTTACCCAGCCAATACCGGAATGAAGTCATGCCCTCGCCCAGAAGAGTTGACGGACGAGTTGAAAGAGGCCTTTCAGCAACGTCGGTACGATTGCCCTGCCGTGACCAATGGAGCATACATTCTAGAGAACCCCTCGGCTGAAGACAGAATATTGTTTTCGGACCCAGTGAACTTTGGAATGTTCCCCGGACAGTACTCCACAGGGCTGTTGAGTCGATATCCTATCAAAAAACAGATCATCATTTCTGAAGTTCGCTGGAAAGACGTCAACCCAGATTTAGATTTATCCCAATTCACCGATGGCAATGGCAATCCCTTGCCCGAAGATATGGAGTTGTTCGACAAGAACTTCAATCATGTGGTGATGGATTTTCAAGGGGCGCCCCTCAATGTGATTTTGTTGCACACCGTGCCGGCTTTTGGTTTTGGCAATGAGCGAACTCCAAATTTTCAAAGAAACTTGGATCAATTGCGATTTTTGCAGTGGTACTTGGGAAGTGCTTCCACTGGGATAGGTCCTCTTGAAGGTATTGAGCCACTAGCTGAAGGCGCATCATTTGTTGCCATGGGGGACTGGAACGTCGATCGGGATTCTGACAACCTGGGAGCGGCAGCCATTGCTGATTTGCAGTCAGAGTTTAAAATGTGGAAATCGGACCGGCAAATCACTTATTTAGGGTCGAGTTTTGCGCCTCAGGGTTTTACAGCTCAATTGGACTATATGCTTTTGAGCCATGACCTCCAAGTGCGAGAGGGATTCGTCTACTCACCGGCTGAAGAGCGCGAAGAAATGGGTTGTGGTCGTCGAAGACAGCCGTACCCGGAACGTCCGGGTAAGACTTTGGTGCATTATCGAAATTCCCAAGGAGTGAGCTGTGCGGCCTTCGTATCAGATGCTTATTACCAATTAAAGACGGCGAGCGATCATTTGCCACTGTTTGCCGAGATCTCTCGGTAAAAAGTCCTTTTCAGGCATTCTCAGTCCCGATACCATTGAAGGGTGAGGAATTGAGGGGAGAGCATCCATGTCGGGAATCAGTGAGAGCAAATTTAATATGTTTCGTTGCGTGATTGCAATGGCACAGCAAGATGGCGTTATCGAAAAGTCAGAGCTGGAAGAAATTGGCAAAATGCTCGAGAAGGTTCAGTTGTCGGATGCGCAAAGAGAAGCTCTAAAACACGAGTTGGGGCACAAAATCAATTTGGATGAGGTGTTAGCTCAAGTTACCGAAAAAGGCGATCGCGCAATGCTTGCCCATTATGCCCGGATTATGATGTACGCCGACGGCGTGGCCCATCCAGATGAGCAAGCACTGGTGGAGCAACTGCAAAAATTCGCCATGGATCATGCCGATGCCGTCGATATTGTCACTCAATATCGAAAGGCTTATGCGGATTATGAAAAAAGCTCGGATAAAGATATTTATTCGTCGAACTCCAAAAGCATTCTCTACAAATGGTTTCTCGATTTAACGAACTAGTGAGTTTTTTTGCAAGGTCGGTGTAAAGGATTGACCTTCAACTATTGCAAATACAGTTCACAGGTTGCGGATTTATTTTTAAATATAAAGTTATAAGTTTTTGCATCGAGGTGGTTTCCCGTCCAAACGGAACAGCTGACGTTTTCGGACTGAACGCCTTCCTCTTTCCAACCATCGTAGTTGCGATACACCTGAACTTCATGACCGAGTTTTACTAAATGCTCAAACAGACTCTTCGCGGCTTCGCCGTATATGGTGGCGCAGGCACCATCTGCTGCTGGGGAGAGAGTTAATTTGGTAAATCGCCCCTCAAAAATTTGCGGGTTTGAGATACCGGCCAATGAAATATTTCCCAGGCAAATGACAAAAATTGTCGTTAAAATTAAGGTTTTCACAATGAACTCCATTTAAAAGTAATCGGCCTTCAACACTGCAATGCTTGGTCCAGTTGTTGGGCACCAAACTCATTTTAAAAATTATCCGTTGCAAACTCAAAAAGGTGCCTGGCACCTAGTAAACTATGAAGAAAAAGAAAGAGTTCAGTTTAATGTGGGTCTGCGAACCCTTTGCCGACGACCCCTCCTATTTTAGTAAACGTATGTTTGGCGGCTTGGCCATTTATGTTTTCGATAAGATGCAAATGGTATTTATGGAGAGCCCCGGGGACTTCGAGTGGAAGGGCGAGGTTTTTGATTTTGAAATATGGAATGGTCTGATGGTTTGTACTTCGCGGGAGTTCCATGAAAGCTTAAAACAAGATTTCAGCTATTTGGTCAATCACCCGGTGTTGGGCAAATGGCTGTACCTGCCAATGACAGATGAAAGCTTTGAATCCACCGCGGAGGGGGTCGCTGAAGCTATTGTTCGGGGGGACGAACGCATTGGAATCATCCCGGGTCAAAAAAAGCGTCCAAAGAAAAAAACCAGCAAAAAAGCCAAATAATTCAAAAGGTGCGAAAATGTGCGGACCGACTTTTTGGGCCGACCGCGTCTAATGCGCATAGTCTCAAAAGTAGGTCCGCACCTTTTCACACCTTTTTAATTGAATCGGCGGGACTTTAAATTCAGTTTTGCAGAGCCTTGATCAGCCAGAAGGCTGATCAACTCTTTGCATTCTGCAAGCACAACCTCTCGAGTGCGTCCAAGAATTTTTGCATCCAATGTTTTTGATGGGAAAGATTGAATATAAAAAGGGGAGTACTGAGAAACCATGAGATGCTGCCCGTTTTGCATTAAAAAGACCAGTCCACCATTTAATATGGGGAATTCTTCGGCCACACACTGGGTGTCTTTTGTATAGTTCACAGTGATTTCGTGCTGCTCTTGGCGATCTATGATGTCACTGAAGCGAATGTTGGTATCAAAATCACCTTTTAAGCGCAGAACTCCGTTGCTCTGCCTAAGGCTGACAAGGTTAAGACAGTCGGTTACTGCAACCAACGCTGGAACGCTAGGCGCACTGCCCGTAAATCGGAAGGAAGTGAGTATCTCGTCTTCCTCAGTAATCAGTAAAACTTTACCCATACTCTGGGTGTACAAATTGTTGCCATAAGTGAGGCTACTCAGCTCTCCGGTTTGAACCATACAAATGAGCTTCTCCTGTGGGATTTCAATCACACGATCTTCATAATAGGGTGGAGAAGAGTGGGCTCTATCGGTGAACAGCAGGGTGATCGTGGCGATTTGAAGAAATGCCGCAATAGCAGTTTTGAATGCAAAACTGCTGGGCCTAGATAAGAGCTTTTTCAAGTGAGACGCTATCGAATTTGTTGAAGTTATACTTGGGCCTATAATATTTATAGATTCCACCAACTCTCCTTACCCTTGAATGGACCTGAACAAAATCGGAGCAATCGGGGTGCCAGAGTTGCGAAAAGATGAAAAGGTGCGGACCTACTTTTTGGGCTGACTGCGTCTAATGCACATTGTCCCAAAAGTAGGTCCGCACCTTTTCACCTTTTTCCGGGTTTATTGAGTGAGTTTGCCCTTGGAGTTGAGTTTGGTGAAATACTGAATGTCTGTTCCATCAATTTTAAAATCACCACCTATTGTAATTTCGCCTGTCTCAGGTTGAACGTGAACTTTGTTAATGATTCCGTTAACGCTGACCGGGTTAAAGCTCTCATCCACTTTTCCGTTTGATTTGATTTTAACAATCCCTGGAGCATAAGTGCCATTGTAGTTATCAAAGGCACCCACAGCAATCACATCACCATTTTCATCAATGAATATATCTTTCACTTCATCATTAAATCCGACACCACTATTGCGCAGAAACTCTTCGTCGATGACTCCCCACTCATTAAGTTTAATAATTGATCCAACGACACTTTGATCATAGTTAGTAAATGCGCCTGCGAACAAAAAATTCCCATCAGGCATCGCACGGATTGAAGTTGGAGGGTCACTAAAGCCCCCAACCTCATTATTCGCCATAAAATCCCACTGAACTTCTTTATTAGCGGAAATACGGTAAACATACCCATCTGAAAAATGCCCAGACACGAGCATTCCACCATCTACTAACGGAAGTGCTGTTACGATTTTTCCATCAAGTGCTTCGTTGTAAGTAGGTGATTGAGTATTGCTATACAGGTAAAAACTCCCTGTAATGATCAGTAAGAAAAAACCAAAGAGTTCAATTTTTTTAAATTTAGATAAATTCATGACGGTCTCCAATTAATTATTATTTCCATTATTATTGTTTCGTCCGTTGCCCTGGCCATTACTATTTCCGTTTCCGTTTCCGTTTCCGTTTCCGTTGCCATTGCCATTGACATTGCCCTTGCCGTTGATGTTACCGTTACCGTTACCGTTACCGTTGCCGTTACCGTTGCCGTTTCCGTTGCCGTTTCCGTTGCCATTGCTGTTGCCGTTGTTTGGGGCCTCGGTCGCTGGTGTGAAGTTTTCATCTGTTGCAACAATTCCTGGTTCCGCATGTCCGTCGATTTCTGTAAATCTTCCGATCACAATCTGTCTTCCAGAGTTTTGATCAACAATGAGGTTCGAGATTTTGCCATTAACTTTTAATTGCATATCCACCTCGACTGAATTACTAGCGTTGACTAATATAACTTGCTCCACAGATCCTTCTGCGAAGCTTTCAATTTCTCCAGTCAAAGCGATTTGCCCATCGATGGTTTTAAATAGTCCCATTACTTGGCCGCCCAACCGATCGATAACTTTGGATTTAAAATCGGCATCCAATTCTCCGGATGGACTCAGTTTTGCAACTCCAGGGACATCCACACCATTAATCCGAGTGAATGTTCCCACAACTATAATTGATCCATCATCATACACTTCGAAATCGGTTACGGATCCGTTGAGTGCAGCGAAAGGTTTTTGACTCCCAATGTCTTCATTGTTTCCGGGATCTAAGTTTTCATGTTTAGGAGTACTATCCGCGATAGCATTCCCAGATTTGTTCGAAGATTTGCCTTTCGAACAAGCAGCAAGGGTTATCACTGCTATCATTAAAATTAAACGCAACGGATTCAAGAGGGCCTCCTCATCAGCATTTTGTTTGTTCTTCAGTACGTACACCTATTTTTGCAAGACTTTTCCGCTAAGTGAATCAAAAAAGATTGAAAATATCTTCATATTTTATCGGAAATGTTCCGATCTAATATTCGCAACTTTGATTTTCCGGTGAAATTAAATGGTTAAAGAACTGATTCATTTTGTAACAAGTGACGGTCTCGACAATGCTTCGGGTTCGTCATTCTCAGAACAGCTCAAGGACCATGTCTTAGAACAAATCATTAAGCGCAATTTATTAAGTTGCTGGGTAGAGTTTTCGCTGCTTTTGGCTTCAATATTCGCCACTCCTATTGAAAGAAAAAGCCCAGAGGTTGTATACGGATGGTTGGCAATTCATTTTGCTTTGTTGGTTGCGCAAATTCTTTTGGGTCGTCTTAGTGCAATTAAAAAACGCGTGCTAACTCTTTGGGTGCGGGGTCTCTCAATAGGTCTTTGGTCAGTTATGGCGGGGTATTTTCTCACTCGCGTTGGGATCAGTTGGACTTCGTTTTATTTATTGCTTTCAAGCCTCGGAGTGGCGCTGGTACAAGTAATTGTGTTTTCGCCCAAAATGCGTGTAACTTGGCTCACTCAACTTCTAGCTTTTACACCGCTGGTAGGGGTTCATCTCTTTTCGATACAGGGGCTGCAGGGGCGGGCGATTGCTATATTTTTAGTATTGGCTATGATCACTTTTATTGCGATAGGTAAAAAGCTTAATATTGAATTTTGGGTGCAATCGATAGACCGAACAAGACTAAAGGCAATTCTCGAAGCTATCCCTGGTGCTTTAACGTGGTTTGATTTTAGAGGGACACAATTGGGTTCGAATTCACTTTTTAATCAATATTTTGAAAACATAGAAAAGGACGGATTTCGCGACCTTGTTGTAAAATTATTTGATCAAGAAGAGAACGATCTCACTAAAAGTATTCACATGGGTAAAAAGCATTTTCACTTTGTTGGGCGGAAATACAACTTTGATAGCGAAGCTATTTTTATGGGTTTGGATTTGAGTAAAGAACAGTTTTGGCAGGAAAAGCTAGAAAAAGAAAGAGTGCAATATTTAAAATCCAATCGGCTTATCGCTATGGGTGAGTTAATGACAATGATGCCCCACTCGGACGGATCAACATTGCAGTCGTTGACCCATTTGCTTGCCCCAGATCTCGACCGAGTTCCATTGGGGGAAATTCATGAGACTTTGACTGAATTTTATGGAAGAGCTTCAGAATCCAAGGGAGTCGCGTTTCGCTCCAGTGATTTAACTGATTCGTTGAAGTCACACCTAGTTGATCCGGAAATCACGCTAGTGCTGACAACATTGATTCAGAATGCATTGGATGCGGTTGCAAATCAGTCCGAAAAGAAAGTGAACTTTGAAATTACTGAAGAGCGGGAAAAAATTCTTATGACCGTGTCTGATTCTGGGGAGGGCATTGAGGACTTTTTTCAAGACCTAGTGTTTGAACCACTGTTTACAACTAAAAACGAAACCGGTTCGGGAACCGGACTTACGTTGGCCAATGAAATTGTCTCCAATCTCGAAGGAGCTATCTTTTATCAAAGGGACAGTGGCCTTTCCAAATTCATAATTGCCCTTCCATTAGATTAAAACTACGAAATAGTGAAAAGGTGCGGACCTACTTTTTGGGCTGGCTGCGTCTAATGCACATGGTCCCAAAAGTCGGTCCGCACCTTTTGCGAAAGTCGGTCCGCACCTTTTGCACCTTTTGCGAGTCTATCAACGGAGGAGATATTTACGTACTTCAGGGAGGCTTCCGCGCCAGATCACATGGTCGATAAAATAATGATGAATATTAATAAATAACACAAAACAGGCCGCAATAAGTGTAGAAGATTGGCTGTCCAAGTTGGTATCGAAAAAATGATCTAAACTTTTAGGGACAAATTCAAAAAACAAAGCTCCAAGTAAAATCGCAGAAACTAAATAGGCACCAAAGTTTTTAATGAATTTGGCGCGGATCGTTTTCGCGTTACTTTCTCCTCGACTTTTTTCATCGAGGATTCGGTTTTTGGTAAACGTAATACTGAACAACAAATATTGAAGCGAATGAAAGGCGGGCACTAATAGTAAAAAAGCAGGGTGATAGAAGGCAGGTATGTACCAAGTATAAATTGCCACAAATGGCGTTGCAGTGTTGACCGGCATCCATCGCCCTTGCTCGACATACTGTTTTACAACAAGGTACAAAACGTAGCCTAAACTAAGACCAACAAAAACATAAGAGGCGTAAAATAATTCTTTAGGTAGGCTAAAAGTTGCGTATTTTAATGAATAAAAATCATATTTGTGCACTGTATGGTTGGTGGCAAAATAGGTGAGGGCCCAAAGTCCATAGAGATTTAATTTTATACCCCGACGTAGTTTAGGTTCTATTGCGTAGTTACTGCGTTGTGCTGTGATCACCATACAGCCGAAAACCTGTTTTACATAATGCCATCCTACTAAAAAGTACATGAGGTTGACTAAATAGCTGAGCTGCAAGATATCGGCACGAATAAAAGCAATTCCCATCCAAGCGACCAATAACAAAGGCACACCGAGCCCCGCAAAAATCCAAGATTTTTTGGTTAAGATTTTTTTTCGATGATCAGAATAAAAATGCATATAGGAAATCAAAAAATGCGGACTGTTGATAATGAAACTCATATAAAACACTGTCCAAGCCATTTCGGTGGTACTGGCATTTTTTGGAACTAGAAGAAAAATCAAACAAAAAGAGAAAGATCGATAGACCGCCGAGCATCAGGTTGTCCACAACAGGGTGCAGGAGTGCATCACTGTGCGGATTGGATGTTGAATTGCCCGCATGGAGCAAGGGCTCATTTTTTTGGCAGCACCATGGGTTCTTTTCGGTTTTGCAGTCTCTATGCTAAAGAGTTCGCTGGACAGGACTTTAGTTGGGAGCTAAAAATAGCCTATGAAAGAAATAATTGAAGTGGAAAAAAATTAAAGAGTTTAAGTCGGCAACATGCCCCCGGTCGATGGCAGCCGGAAAGCTACGTTGGGGCGGGGGAATCCAGCTTTCAATTTTTGAACTTAAAAGTTCCCCATATTAGGAGTGCTCAAAAGACAGGTTATTCATTTGCTCAAGGTGATTTTAAAGAGCAGTTTGCAGTATGGGATAGGATTTGGCATGGCACCAACTACTTTGAAGTGGCACTCAGTGCTGCTCACTTTGTTAACGCCGCAAAGGTAGAAGAGTTGTATGAGGTGCGAAAGCCGCTTTTACTATGGCAAAATCGAGTGGATAACTGGGCACTTTCAGATGAACTCAGCAGTTGTTACTCCAGGCTTCTAGAGCACAATAAAAAGGAATTATTTCCCTCTTTTGAAAGGTGGAATGCTTCTGACAGCCCTTGGGAGGTGCGGCAGTCACTCGTCGGATTAATGTATTACTCACGATTGCGCAAAAAAACTTTACCACATTCGACGATTTTGAAATTTGTAAAACGACATATAGGTCATTCGCATTATTATGTGCAAAAAGCCGTCGGTTGGACGTTAAGGGAGTGTTGGAATGTCTACCCCAACCCCACGTTTAATTTTATGAAAAAACATGCCCAGCAAATACCACCTGCCGGTTGGACAGCCGCTACCGAAAAGTTATCTTTGAGTGATAAAAAAGAACTAAAAATCCTGCGCAGTCGTTAACAGAAAGTGAAGTACAGGAGCAGGGCTGTTCCGATAACGACTAAGTCCAACAACGCCAAAAATATATAGACGTTCTTTTTAGTTCTAAAGTTTACGGTCACGCCCATTGCAGGGTTTTTTCTTGGAATCCAACCGCGAGGGTCGTCGGGGTTTACATAAAAAAGGCCTAAAAATGTGTGACGGCCCCAGTCCGTAGGATTATTTTGGTGTTCATAACCATCGGATGGCCTTCGATTTGACTCGGCCTTTTGTCCAAGCCAAATAATATAACCAACCAACAATGCTGTGTTTAATAATATGAAGCCTGTAAGGTATATTTGCATCCTAATAAGCTATCACAGTTAGACAGGCACTCAATGTGTAAATCCCTATTGGATCCAAATAACACCAAAGTTCGCTATCAATGCAATTTGGTAATTGGCACCCCAATGCATCCGTTCTATTTTGAGATTTATCAAATACGTCTATAGACTAAGGTTTAGGTTGTAAAAATCCGATATATAAAGTGTATGCGGAACGTAACCGGAAGAAACCTATTTTTTCAAAGAAATTTGATGGGCCATCTGTCCGTCATAACTCTTATTACGTCGTCACTGTTATTGGTATCTTGTAAGGTAGGAAGCACCTTCTCTTCGAGCTCCGTTACTTTCGAAAGTGCAAGTAAGATTAAACTCTCGTCGGCGGCCTATACTGTGACATTGCAGGAGAACAATGTTCTCTCGGTACTTATTGTGGGCGATAAAAAGGCGCCTTCAGATACCACGATAAATTGGAGCATTGAAAACGGGCAAGATGACTTTGTAGCCACGCAGGGAAGTCAAACCCTACTAGCGGGTTCGGACTCGATCAATGTTCAAGTCAATGTTATTGACGATAACCTTTACGAAGTGACGAAAAGCTTGTTTTAACGGTTTCAAGTAATTCGGATTTAGTATCTAACTCGCTGGATATTTCTATTGTTTTAAATGACAACGATAGCCCATTAGGTGACCCAACGCTTGCGTTAGCGGATGCTGCTGATTATTTGAGTGATTTTTCTCAGGAAGCCAAACAATTGATATTGTAACAGTGATCTGTTGTGCGAAGTTGTAGGCTGGTGTCAGTTGAGAGCCAACGACAAGCCTAATTTGACTTGCTCAGGAGGTGGCGGGCCTGAGAATGGGTGGGAGAGAACGTCAGTTTCACAACCATGACTGGAACTGCTGGTGATGGGACGAAGACTGTTTTTTTGTGATTCGGGACAGTGACGGGAATATCAATAACAATCCAGTTTCATCTCAAATTGAGTTAATAACACCTCCCGTTGCACCGACTGTAGCTGTGACAGATCCGATCAGTAGTTCCTCCACCACGACTTACCAACCGAATAATAGTTTAAGTGTCACCAACGACAGCGATGCGGATGAATGGTGTGTGATCGAACAAGATGGGGCGTTGTCGAACCCGTCCACTCCGGCATGGAATGACGTCTGCTTTGGAGCAGAGCCCTCCTCCACAGCTGTTGCGTGCTGGGTTCAACGGGGTCGAGAAAGGTATTCGTTTTTGTTAAAGACAGCGTTTGTAACGTAAGTCCATCGGTACGGACAGTATTACTTACACATTGAACCACAAGCCCCAACAGCTCAGGATGATGGACCCATTAAAGTGGGTATGGATAGCTCTGCGACAACATAGGATGTTCTAAATTTAGGACTGCCGATATGATCCTGAAAGTGAAACCTCATTGGAATTACAGGAGTCACATCTGAGTTAATGGCGCCACTGTGGCGATTCAGAGCGGTGAATGGTCACCTATCAACCCGCGGCAGGATTTTATGGCGTAGATACTTTTACTTATACCATTGAAGATCCACGAGGGGCCAGTGACACGGCCACGGTCACAGTACATGTAATGTCTCCTATACATGGACAGGCTCGTATACCAGGAGACAATTGACCACCACAGCCAATTGGTGCGGAACCATTTCTTCCGGAGCCTGTTGTTGTGATTTGGGTCCTCCAACTCCACAAAAAGCCATCTTCAATTCAATGTGCACAAATTGTAACGCGACAATTTCCACGGCAATTTCTATTAAGGGTATTGATAGTGACCTCTGGCTGCCTTCGCACTACACTTCAAACGTGGGCGGTTCACAGACGGAAACTATAACCTTGGTGGAAACGGTGATGGCTGGCGACAGATGGCGGAACTTTCACCGGCGGAGACGCCACGATTGTCGTGTATGAGAGTTTCTTTCAGTTGGGAGGTACTTACTTCCACATCTGGTCGGCTATGAGTTCACGAGCATATAAATTCGGATGGAAACTACACTATTTTCGCGAAGTGGGGACGGGAGCGACTTTTGTACACAACAACGGAAGAGTCGAATTGGCAGCCCGCGAAGGATGGGCTGGCGGAAGTCCAATCTTCGTCATGGATGTACCGACCACATTGACACTCTATGATCTTGAATTCGATGGGGCGCACTTACATGGAACATATAGAGGAACACACACCATAGCGGCGGGAGACACTCCATTACCGTATTGAATGAACTGCACTTGCAAAGTGGTGGGTTTCATGGGACGAGCACATCAGGCAAGATAGATCTAAAGGGCAATTTGATAATTAGTGGTGCCGCCGACGGAAAGGCGGGTATAAAAAATATGCCCGAAGTCATTGTGAGCGGAACTGGAAACCAAACCTATACTTCCAATAGTTCGGGAGAAAGAGCTATAAAGCTTACCATTTAATAAACCGTCAGGAACTTTTGAACCCGCGGGTGGTACTGTTAATTTTCGCGTCGGTGCTTTGATTTACAACAGGGCACTTGTTGCTCCAACCGGCATTTTTCAAGTGGCATCGATATATAACGTCACAGAAGATATCAATATATTTACTGTCGCTTCGGGTACTACATTCACCCACAACAATGGGCGAGTGCGAATCGGCGGAACGGATTCTTGGATGGGTGGAACGCCTCACTTTGTAGTAGATGTCCCAACAACACTGAACCTATATGACTTAGGAGTTCTATGGTGGCTACTTGAACAGCGCATACCCGGGTTATCAAAAGTAGCTTCTGGTGATACGTTAATCGTCGGAAAGACCTTGGCGTTACCGGATGGGTACTTGCAAACTCTGGTGCCATTCACGTCGAAGGCGAATATTTAATTCAGTCAGGGTTCAATGGTAGCGCTTCGAATCGCTGAATGGTTCGCTCGCTCAAACGATCAACAAAACGGGCGGCGTCACTCCGTCGGGAACACTGACGATTGACAATGCGAGCGGTTATCGCTGGGCGCCTGTAACTTGATATGAACAGTGGTAATGTTGTTTTAGGCTGGCACGGTTGATGCTGGAGGATTTGCATTTACTGGTATCGGAAACTTAGACATGGGTGCCTCCGGCGGCGATATCATCAATCTCTGTGGCGCCTGGTTGTTCATTCCGCCAATGCGTCTTAAACGTAACTGTTTTCAGTAGCATTGTTTAATCAAAAATTCCTGGGATGTAGTAATAATAATCTCACGATATCTGATTGCTCGGGCACTGTTGTTCTGCCGCAGGTCTGGTGTTTTTTCCATGTTGATTTGGAAGTATTATTGGCAGGGCAGTGATTTATAAACGTCGTCTGCTAACCAATGTTTAAATGGGATTTAGGACTTCCGGCACGCCGCTAGCTGAAAAATACAGAGGCCTCGAAAAAATGTATTGTTTTTTAACCCGAACAAGAGAGACCCTGGTTTTACTTTTCACTTCAAAGAGCACACCCCATCGTGCTTTATTTTATTTATTTTAAAATATTTTTTTACACAGATCAGTTGTCTTCCAATGTCGGGCTAGCTCTATTTGCTATTTACACAGGGTTTTTATTAAGCGGCCAAGATGTTCTGTTTTACCTTCAAATAAATATTCCTACTGGAGCAGCAGCCTTACTAAGAATTACACAAACAACACCCAACTTACATCAGTTGATGTTTAATTCTGCTCGTGAAGACGCTAGCTTTGAGTTGTACTTTTATGCTCTCGCGCCCTTTTTACTAA
The DNA here is from genome assembly GCA_041391465.1 of Bdellovibrionales bacterium. Lineage (GTDB taxonomy): Bacteria > Bdellovibrionota > Bdellovibrionia > Bdellovibrionales > UBA1609 > UBA1609. The sequence continues at coordinate 51,116 of JAWKNX010000011.1, read as the reverse complement.
AAAGAAAAAGGCTGGTTTTGGTAGTGGTCATTCTTCTGTTTTATCCGTTTTGTAACATGGAACCAATTCGACCTGACTTTTGACCCTTGGGGTTATGTAGATTTTTCCTCATTAAACTTGTTGTTTTTGCTGATATTTTTCTTATCGCTTTTATAAAAAAATAAATTTTCAGATAAAAAACTTAAAGTTACGATGGCGCTCTATCCGCTTATTCTTCTTTTGGTCGTTTTGTTTAAGCTCATACCAGCCATGGAAATCAATGGATTGCCAATTAACTTTAGGACATGGCTTTATACCGCTTTATTTTTCGTGGCCACTCCGTTTCTTTTTGAACTGTTTAAAAAGTGGCTGTCGACTGAATGATTGGGGAGTTTTGTTACCCTCTGTATATTTGTCATATGGTGATGGTACTTTGGTATCGTCATCCTATTTCACCATCAATCAAGGGCAGAAGGCGAACTGTTATATGCTCAGCACTTAATTTCTATTGCTTATTTTGTTGAAACAAGTCAAAGGAAGCTGAGGAATCTCTCGAGTAAAGCAGGCAATAAATTAAGAAATAGGACGCAATATTGCTCTCGCTTGATGCCACTGCGTATTGGGCTCGCTCTTCAGCTTCGCGCCCAGCCATCCAGGTCACGAGCTCGAACCCAGTGGAGTGCTCGCACCCAATGTCTCTGTAACAAAAAAGACAGCTTAAAGCTGCCTTTTTAATTTGGTGCCCCTTGGGAGACTGCCTCGGGCTCCTGCCCTCGGCTCCCGGAATTTCGCCTTCTTCGCGCCTTTCGGCCATCCAGGCCTACGAGTCGAACTTCCAGTGGAGCTTCGCACCCCAACGCCACAAATAAAAAAGCCACCTATTCAGGTGACATTTTTTATTTGGTGCCCTCGGGGAGACTCGAACTCCCATGGTCGTGAAACCGGTGGATTTTGAATCCACTGTGTTCACTACTCCCACAAGGGCCCGTATTTGAATGAAGCAAATTACGGTGAAACCCTTCGAGTTTCAACCAAAAGTCTTATATGTGGGTATAGACTTTCGCACAGCATATCAGCACGCTTAGGGATTGTCTAGACTTTGCTGGGTTTAAGGGTAGACTACAACTCTAAGTGGGGGTTTTTCTTGAACTTTTTTAATTATTTCCGCCCATTTATAGTACCAATCACCATCCAGCTTCAGCCAATGTCATCGGAAGTATGCCCAAAACTTCGCGCCTACACCTGATGGCATAGATTTCATCATGTCCACTCCATGAACCCTGAACCGGGAACCATCAACACCGGATTACTTTCAACTATGCGTGAATACCTTTCCGGCCTTTGAAGGCGCGGAGGCCCCACTCAATCATTGCTCGATAAAAATGATTCTCTCACCAGCGCGGATCTCAATATTGCCTATGGTTTAATGGAAAACCTGCAAGTGGGTCTGAGTATGCCGTACATCCTGAACCAAACCATTGAAGAAGTAGCCAACTTGGGGCAATTTCTAGGCAATGGTTTCACTGAGTTTCGCTCCTTCTTAAAGTACAATTTCTACTGAACACCTACCGGGGATTCGCCACCTCTGTTCCAATTTCAATCGCATCGAAAACAATCCTTACCTGGGGGATGGAGCTGGACCGACTATCAATTTAGAGTTTATTGGAGATCGTCAAATCGGGGATGCGGGAATTTTTGCCGTGAACATTGGGCACCGGTGGCGTGACAAAGGGGACACCTTTCCCAACACAGGGATCGATCCTCTGCCCAATCAGTGGATCTATTCTACGGCTGTGAGTTAGCCTCGTCGATGAATGGGACACTAAAGTGGTGGGCGAGCTCTATGGGAGTATTCCACAGAAAGCACTCCCCAACCTTCTAATCGTCAAAACCTCTTCAGCAGAAGCTTTGTTGGGGTTAAAGTACGATATCACCAGCCAGTTTTCTGCCCACGTCGGTGTAGGCACCGAATTAGGCAAGGGACGTCAACTCCAGATTATCGCGTGTACTCGGGCGTTGCTAACTATGCCTTCGGAAATGTTGGTTGGTAGGGATCAAAGAAACACGCAAAAAAGGCGAAGTGCAACTGGTCGGCGTTAGGTCTGCGTTTTGTTTTTGGTACAGATCAACTCACAGAAGAATCTAAGCGTTACCTCCGGATAATATTGTGGCGCGAATTCGTCGCGCCCAAGGGTTCGAACGAATTGTTGTAGAGGGTCACACCGACTCCGTTGGGCCGGCCGAATACAATCGAGATGCAGCGCGAAAGGCGTGCTATGAAACAGTTCGAAAACTCTAATTGAAGAAGTCCCACTCAAAGAAAATGTTGTCGAAGCGGTCGGTATGGGTGAAGCAGCCCCTGCCGCCGACAACGGCAAATCATCAAGGAAGAGCGAGAAACTGTCGGGTAGAAATTCGAATTTTCAAATAAAAAAAGCCGTTCAAATGATGAACGGCTTAGAATTAAAAATTACAAATTAATCTTAGAATTTAAACTACCATTAAGACTTAACTGATAGTAATCCGTTTCTTCATCGGGTTTGATACGGATGGTTTCGCCGGCTACAACTTCATAAAACTCGCTGTCTTTTTCTATTGGAAGATAAATTAAAAATGTATCTATAAGACAATCCGATGGCGAAAGTATTATTCACATGAAGGTCCGTTTCAAATACCGCACCCATATCAACGGCCTCTGAATTCCAATCACCTTGCCCATATAAAGCATTGTTAACAGATTGCTCGTGAGAAATCTCGTCGCGTGTAACTGATAAGTGCACCTAAATAGGGTTGTATTCGTCCACCCCAAATACGCCCATAAAACAGAGGTGATTTTGCAGCAACGGTAAAGTTCATTTGCTCCATCTTATCGACAGCTAAAAATCGGTTGTAAGGGTTTGCATCTTCAATAAAAAACTGACCGCGCGTAAATGTCCCTTCTAAAACCAATCGGTTGTCCATGGTATTCATACCCACAGCCAGCCCCAATGTATTATCACTGTCTACGTTAGTGGCGTTGTAGGCCGAACCACCAAAGATTCCGCTGATAAAGTAATCGTGACGGAAGTCCTCCAAATCGGCTTTGATGTCGTCGAAGGACTCACTAACGCGTGCATCGCTCGAGATGGGCTCAGCAACCACTTCCACAGCGGGTTGCTCAGGGATCAACACCTGTGAGTTGACTCTTTGGCAGTGGAGGCAAAAGGATCTTGAACCACATCGGATGGCTCCGCCAGAGTTTCTAATGGACAGTCGTCGGTACTGGTTCTGCCACCAAGGGGTCCACGGGTAGAACTTCACCGGCCTCAGCTTCTGCGTCGACAGATTCCATTGCTTCGTAACAGGTTCAACATCCGTTGAACCTGTTGGGTCAGGCAACGATGTTTCTGGCAAAGACTCCGCAGGGCCCACAGTGATTTGTGTCCCCAACTCAGCTTCGATGTCAGAAAGGTCTAAATCCTCAAGTCCGGTTGGAGCTACCGTTCCAAAAGGTGCACCAGCATCGGCAGAGATTTCCGATCCAGCAGATATACCTGCCGATGGATCAGTGGGCTCTTGTGCGTAGACTGTTGTTGTAGCAACAAGTGCCAACAGAATAAGCGTACGCATTGTATCCTCCTAAATAAGTTCCAGTGTTCGGATTACCAACACTGATTGCAAAATCATCGATGCCACCAGATTTAACGGCATCAATAGTTTCAATAACAATTCCGTGCGAAACATTTTTGTCAGCTACAGCAACAGCCTTTAACTCAGTATTTTTAAAACCAAGTCATTGATTTTCGCTTCGAGGTCACCGATAGAAACACAGCTCCATTGATGGGCTTTCACTGTTCCGGCCTCCGTGATGTCACGGTATACGGGCCTTCTTACATTGGCACCACTGTTGGCCTTGGATAATTTAATATCTAAAGCTCTTTGTGCGAGTGGGGCCGCAACTTAAAAATATAATCAAGATCAAAGTAGAATATCCACAAAAGGAATAATGTTGATCTCTGCAATTGCCTCATCATTTGTTCTTACTTTACTGGCCATGGTTCAGACCACGCTTGTTCTTTCAAGAACTTTAAAGCGTTTTTTCCCTTCATGGGTTTTTTAAAGTAGTCATCAATAGATCTCTAACGCTATCTAAGCTGTTGTTGACTCTTTTCAATTGTTTTTGAAAGTAGTTGTAAGCAATGACCGCTGGTATCGCCACCATAAGACCGATTGCTGTTGCAACGAGTGCCTGTGCAGTTCCTGCCATAACAGCGCTGAAGGTTCGCCACCGGCTTCGGCTAAGGCTTGAAACGGAGTGCATCACACCAAAAACTGTTCCGAAGCAACCAGATTAAAGGAGCAGCAGATCCGACTGTAGCTAGTAAGCTCAAGCTTTTCAAGCGCTGGTTGCTCGGACTTACCGCAGGTCAAAAAAGTCTTCTAACTCCGTCAGTTCCGTTTTCTTGATATGTCGAAGTCCGTAATCGAGGGCTCGACCTTCTAATGTATTCCAGTCTTCAGACAAGCTGTTCACTTTATTTTTATCGTTCGTTTTAACGATTTCGCGAATACGCTCATGACTTGTCTGAGTTTTTGCGAATCGAAGCAAAGGTAAAAACCTTTCAATGATGACCGACAAACTCGCTACGCTGAGCGACAAGAATCCAAAGAGTTACTTCGTGTCCGTACTCTCCAATTGCAAAAACTTTCGTTTAACATGGTCCAATCCTCCATTGCTGGTTCACAGCCTATTTGCTGATTCAGCACATAAATGTATGGTGCAGTTATGGCACAACGTCAAATATTGCAATGCGTCGATGAATACATTTTGAACTCAGAATATTTTTCACGGTTTTTGTAAGCTTTCCATGGGACCCGCCATTTCCTTGGATTTGCCTGTAAAAATACTATTTTCGCCCCCTCAGAGCTTCTGGACCACATAAATTGACACGCCGAGCAAAATATATTGCTAGTGGGTTGTATCAATATAGATGTGTGGCCTCATTAATTTGAAGCCCGTTAATTAGTGATGAGAGCTAAATCCAAAATGTAAGAGGATAAATCTATGAGAAAATCAGTGATGCGCTTCGAAAGAAATGGTCAGAGGTTTCGGCCAACAAAACAAGTCTAACTTCTTTTATTGTGTCCTCCATTGTTCATGCCGCCATGTTTGGAGCACTGATCTATGCGGGTAGCCAAAAGCTTGCAGAGGATGTCGTGACATTAAGATTGAAGATCTAAAAAGATGGCCACAACAAAAACAACCCAGAGATCCTAACTCAAATAATGAAATGAAAGGGGCTAAAGCCTCTGCTCCCGCAGTGAGTGCCGAGCCAAAGAAAATCGCCGACGCGCCCAAACAGGCAGAGAAAGAGAGAGAGTTAAAAGCCCCTGAGCAACAAAAGCAATCCGTGGCACCTGAGACGTCAAACACGGTCAAAGCCGCTACGAAAAAAACTGTCGCTCAAAAAGTGGCTCCTAAAAAATTCAGCTAAAGTGAATGATCCGGAAATGGAGCGTCTTGAAAAGATAGCGCAACAGCTTGAAAGAAAAAGAAAAGGCCTACCAGAAAAAATTGAAGAATATAAAAAGAGCAAGAGCGACAAACGTAAAATTGAACTCGAAAAAAGAAGATCGCTGACAAAGCTCTGATGTTGAAAATAAAAATGGCACAAGCTAAAGCCGAGGCCGAGCAGGAGAGAAAGCTCCAAGAGCAAAGAGCGAATGCTCAAAGAGCGAGAAAAACGCATTGCCGCCGAGCAGGCAGAGGCTGCTAAAAAACAACAAGAGTAAGAACAGTTGTTAGCTGGGCAAGCACAGATTTTGAAAAAAGCCGAAGAGTTGAAAGAGAAGCAAGCCCGCTTAGCTGAGCAAAGAGCAAAAGCTCAAGAGATGGCTGCCCAAACCGCACTTCTTAAAGCTCGGCAGGCAGAGGCTGAAGCGGAAGCTCGTCGCCAAGCAGAAATGGCAGAAATGCAAGGCCGGCTTTGAAGCAAAAGCTCGTCAGCTGGAGTTACAGGAAAAGCAAGCGCAAGAGAGAGCCGCTCGCGCACAAGCTTTGCGTGCTCGACAGATCGAATTGCAAAATCGTGAGGCCGCCTTGGCTCTTCGTCAAAAACGACTCAATGAAGCCCAAAATCGCTATGGAGTGAGTCTGCCTACGGAGCTCGCTCGGTTTCGGATCTTCGCCAAATGCCGGGTAACTCGGTACCGTCATACCCAACAGAAGCTCGACAAAACAACTGGCAAGGTGAAGGTGTCTTTCTCTACTTGTTACAGAACAGGGTGAAGTGGCCAATGTGAAAGTGTCGTTAATCCGATGGATACAGCGTTGGATCAATCAGCAATTCAAATCCTTTCAACAGTATCAGTTTTATCCTGGACAGCGGATGGACTTATCACCCAGTTAAGCCTTCTTTCAGGCCACACCGAAGAGCTCCTCGAGCTCTAGCCGTCGCCGTCGATAAAATATTTTTATTCAAGTCTTTATTTAGGCCTTTGCTGAACCAGCAAAGGCCTTTTTTGTAAGCCCATGGTTGAAATGTGGTGCGACTGTGTAGCCTGGGGGCATGAGAATATTCTGTACTTTGTTAACCCTATTGAGCCTTAACGGCCCATGCAGAGGTTGCCCTCAAACAGTCGGATTCGAGATCATGTTCTTAGTGACCTCCCGAGAGGTTTTAATTAACCTTTTGCGTTGAGGCCGCACTATTTGGTGGTGGAGAGCCCGACCCCTTCAAGGCTGAAGACTATCGCAAGGAAGTTTCTGGAGTCCTCCTTGAATGGGTTGTGTACAAAGAGGCGGTCTCATTCGACACAGCAGCAGTCCCGAGAGGGGAAATTCAATCAGCTATGAATAAAGTGAAGTTTAAATGGGGAGGAACTCGGCTTTGGTCGCCTCCAAGCGGAACCAGAGGAGCTGCAGGAGATCGTTGAGCGAAAGTTAAGGGCCAAAGAGTTTATCAAATTCAAAGCCAGCTCTTCCGTGGTGCCAGTGACCGATGAAGAGGCCATGGAATATTACGAACAAAACAAGCGCCGTTTTGGCGATCTCCCCATTTTCGAGCTGGTTAAGAGCATAAAAACTCTGCCTAAAAACAGCAACTGATGACCGGTTGAAATCGTGGTTTGAGGTATTGCAATCGAAATATCAAGTCCGCAATCATTTAATATAGTGCCCCTGATGCCACAGCACTTTGAAACGCTAGAGTTTTGGTTAAAGGAGTTATATCAAACCACAAAGTACCCCGTTGGGGGAAATTGGCATCTTCAGATTTGGCAGGAGCTAAATTACGAGGGCTTTATTGTCACCAATGTTAACTCTGAACAGTTGGCTGTATATATCGAAAATAACTTAGGAAATTCGGTTCGAGAAGTCCTGTTCTTTGCGATCAACCCGAAGTTTTGGGGGCAGGGACTATCCCATTGCGTTTGGCAATTTTGGGAATCCAAAAGGTTAGGTTGTGAAATTTGGTTAGAGACTACAAGCAAAACCTGCTGTACTATTTTGCAAATCAAGGGTTTGAAAATTACAGGGGAAAGACCTAATTACTATGGGCCCAGCGAAGACGCTCTATTATTACTGTCAAAAATGGTAAAGTGCTGCAGAAACCCAGAGTTTTTGCTAAAAACATCCAACTTCTTTAATTGAGAGAGGGCCCTGTAGCCCTCTTTTTTTATGGGGTTTTCCCCTTAAGGATAGCGGATGAATGAATCCAGTGCATTAAAGCGCATTCGTGAAATGGCCTCTGAAGTGGCCGAGAGAGAAGGTTGTGTTCTGTACGATTTGGAAATCGTCGGATAAGGTCGCTCTCTCGAATTCTTCGAGTGTATATTGGATAAAAATGAATCGAACGCGGAGGAATCCAGTGTTGATTCTGGTACGGGCGCATCCATTGATGATTGTGCCAATGTCTCTCGTGGTTTAGGTGTCATGTTAGATATTGAAGACCCAATGGGCGATGAAGCCTATGAACTGAAGTTTCCACTCCAGGGTTGGATCGGATACAGTTGCGACAAACTTGGCACTTTGAAAAAGCGGTAGGGCAGCAAGTGCAAGTCAATGCAAGTGCGTCTTGCCACTACCAGAATCGGTGAAAGTAAAAAAGCTCCTAAGGCATTGGCTGGTGAATTACGGTCAGTATCAGAGAGCATTGAGGTTGAAAGTCAAAAACACCGTTTGGGTGATTCCTAGAACAATAATTCATAAAGCAAAAGTTAAATATGTATTCGAGCATCCAGGGTCGAAAAAACCTGGAGGGGCCAAGAAAACAAAAAGAAAGCGCGAAGAGGTAAAATCCATGTCAGATCAATTTTCATCCCTCTCAAAAATTATTGAACAGGTGGGTAAAGATCGCGGAATTGATAAACAATTGGTTATAGATGCCGTTATTCAAGGAATGCGAAGGTGGCTCGAAAGTGCATGAAACTCATCGAGAGATTGAAGCTCGCACAATGAAGATACCGGCGATGTGGAGCTCTATGAATTTAAAGAAGTTGTACCGGATGCGGAGTTTATTGATGATCAAGTAGAAATCAATATTCAGAAGCAATGGAATTAGACCCTGAAGCTCAACTCAATGACTCTATTGGATCAAACTTGAAACAGATGATCTTGGTCGAATTGCTGCGCAAACAGCAAAACAAAACCATTACGCAAAAAGTAAGAGATGCTGAGCGAGAAATTATCTTTAACGAATTTGAATCTCGTAAAGGGGACATTGGTAGCGGAATTGCTCGCCGAGTAGAAAGAAGAGCTATTGTTGTGGATTTAGGCCGAATCGAGGCTTACATTCCACCGAGAGAACAAATCCCAGGGAAGTTTTTAAACCGGGTGACTGTATTCAGGTTTATCTCAGATGTTCGACAAACAAATCGCGGCCCACAAATTATCATGACCCGCGCTGGTGAGAGCTACTTGACGAAGTTATTCGAAATTGAAGTGCCAGAAATTTATGATGGTATTGTTGAGATCGTGGCCGCAGCGAGAGAGCCAGGTCAACGAGCTAAAATTGCAGTGTCGAGTAAAGATTCTGCCGTTGACCCCGTAGGAGCTTGTGTGGGTATGAAGGGTTCTCGAGTGCAGAACATTGTATCGGAGCTCTCAGGTGAGAAAATTGACATTGTAGTCTGGGACGAAGATCCGGCACAATTTGTTTGTAATGCACTTGCACCGGCTGAAATCTCTAAAGTGTTCTTGGATGAAGATGCCAAAGAGATGGAAGTGGTTGTACCCGATAATCAGTTAAGTTTAGCAATTGGTAAAAGAGGGCAAAACGTGCGCCTCGCTGCGAAGTTAACAGGGTACAGATTGGATATTACATCTGAATCAGCAGCCTCTCAGAAAACTTCTTCGGCCATCTTTAACTTGATGTTGATTCCGGGCATGACAGAAACTATGGCGCAAAATATTTTTCAATCCGGATTTGATTCTTTCCAAGATTTGGCGGAGTCAGCGCCGGGTGAAGTTCAAGTTATTCCTGGTTATGAAGATCATGATCGCGCCGCTGAGTTGATTCAGTCGGCAGTAGATCTTCTGCAAAAATATCAAGATTCAGGTGAGGAGATTCCTGCGGCACCTGAAAAACCAGCCATGTCAGCAGCTGCTGCCATCAGTGGTGGAACGGCAAAAGCCCAGGCTGATGAGATGTTGAAAGCTGAGTTAGCTGCTCTAGAGAGTCAAAATGGTGCTGCCGCTGAAGCCGTAGAGGTCGCAGCGGAAGAAACTGCAGAAGCAACAACAACGGTTGAAGCAGCGGCGCCCGTTGCGGACGAGGCTTCTGACACGGCTGAAAAACAAGACTGAACTGAATTTAGAATTTAAAACTGCTTTGATTAGGTGAAATATTTTTAAGGAGAATCAGTGAGCGATACAACTAAGGTTTACGAATTTGCCAAAGAAATTGGCATGGAAACACTTGCTCTAATGGATAAAATCCGTGAGTGGAAACTTCCAGTGAAGAGCCATATGGCCTCTCTTGATGCTTCAATGATTGAAGAGATCCGCGATCGTTTAAAAGAAGACGATCCCAAGAAAAAGGTCTCTAAAGCGAAAACCGTCAAAAAGAAGGCTGCGAAGAAAAAAGTAGCCAAGAAAAAGACAGCTACGACAAAGAAGACGGCGAAGAAAAAAACGGCAGTAAAAAAAGCGATCACCAAGAAAACAGTCACCAAAAAGACGACAAAGAAGGTGGCGGCGGCAGCTGAGCCTACAGAAGAAAAAGCGGTTAAAAAAACAGTTCGTAAAAAAAGCACAGTCATTCGTCGAAAAGCAGCTGACATCGAAAAGGCGGCTCAAGAAGCCGCAGCTAAAGAAGCTGCTGATGCATCCTCGAAAGATGAAGAGACTTTAGTGGCCCAAGGGGTCGCAGAGGATTTTGTCTCCGAGCCCGAAAGTGCCGACACGAATGCGCCCACTGAAAAAGCTGAAAAGTCATCGCGAGTTTCTGGTAGAAATATTGTGGGTAAAATTGATCTTGAAACAACGAATCGTTCGTCACGACCAGCTCCCTCCAGTGGCCCCATTACTTCGGGTGGTCGAACCATGGGAGCTAGAAACATAAGAACAGGTTTTGTGGCACCAACTATGCCTCAGCCGGAGCTCCAGGATCAGCCGAGAAAGCTGAAAGAGGAGCGCGTACCTAAGAAAAAGGCTGGCGCCAGTGCGAAAGAACAACCACTTAAAACATTTACATCGTCTGATTTTAGAAAAAGAGAAGTGATATTTCAGCCGAAGAAAAAGCGCTCAAGTCTTCGAAGCGAGAATAAGCCAACGCAGATCACGACGCCAAAAGCCTCTAAACGAATTGTTAAAATGTACGAAGAGATCAGCGTGAATGATTTCGCCAATGAACTGAAAATTAAGACTCCGCAGCTCATCAAAGCATTAATTAAAAGTGGTGTAATGGCCAACGTGAATACGATGTTAGATGTGGACACGGCCTCATTGATTGCCTCGGAATTTAATTTTGAAGTGGAGAGCCTAGCTCGCTCTGAACAAGAGCTCATCCAAGATGTTGCATTTGGCGATCTGAATGCAGAGCCAGTAACTCGACCTCCTGTGGTGACAGTCATGGGGCACGTTGACCACGGCAAAACCACTTTGTTGGATTCAATTCGTAAGGCCAATGTGGCTCGTGGTGAAGCCGGTGGAATTACTCAACATATAGGTGCCTATTCGGTGAAAACCTCCATTGGTGACATCACGTTTTTGGACACTCCCGGTCACGAAGCATTTACAGCTATGCGGGCGCGAGGAGCGAATGTTACCGATATTGCAATTATTGTTGTAGCAGCTGACGACGGTGTCATGCCACAAACTGAAGAGGCCATCAATCACGCGAAAGCCGCTGGCGTTCCTATCATTGTTGCTGTTAACAAAATGGATAAAGAGGGAGCAAATCCCGAAAAAATCAAACAACAATTAACTGAATTTGAATTGGTTCCCGAAGAGTGGGGCGGCAGTACGATTTTCGTCGAAGTATCTGCAATCAACGGAACGAACATCGATGGCTTGCTCGAACAGATCAGCTTATTAGCGGAGATTCAAGAGCTAAAAGCCAACCCAAAACGCTCGGGAACAGGGATTGTTGTAGAAGCTAAAATGGAAAAGGGCCGTGGAGCTGTTGCGACACTTTTGATTAAAGACGGAACTGTTAAGATGGGCGATCTCATTGTTGCCGGTAAAGTCAGCGGAAAAATTCGCGCCATGACCGACGACAAGGGCCAGAGAGTTAACGAAGTGGGACCAGGCTGCCCTGTAGAAATCATAGGTTTGTCAGAAGCACCTATGGCCGGAGATCAGTTTGATATTTGTGAAAACGAAGCCAGCGTTGAGAAATTAATTGCTTACCGAGAAGATGAAGAGCGAAAAGCAAATGCGCCTTCAGAAAAAGTTTCGTTAGAGCAGTTGTTTTCTAAAATGACTCGTGGAGAATTCAGCGAATTACCTGTGATCTTAAAAGGTGACGTGGCCGGTAGTATTGAAGCCATTAAAGCTTCCTTCGACAAAATGAAAACAGAAGAAGTGGAAGTAAAAGTCATCCACTCAGCGGTGGGTGGTATTTCTGAAAGCGATGTGCTGTTGGCTTCCACTTCAGGCGCTGTCATTGTTGGATTTAATGTGAGACCGGATACAACGGCTCAAAGATTAGCTAAAGAAAAAGGCATAGATATCAAGTGCTACAAGATTATCTATGAATTATTGGATGACATTAAAAAGGCAATGAGTGGCCTACTGAAGCCAGATCTCGTGGAAAAAGATTTGGGCTCCGCCGAAGTTCGAGACACTTTCAGTGTACCTAAGATGGGTGTTATTGCGGGATGTTTTGTAACAGACGGTAAAGTGGTTCGCGGATCTAAAGTTCGCTTGGTTCGTGAAGGTCGGTTGATATACGAAGGCGTCATGTCGAGCTTGAAGCGATTTAAAGATGACGCCAAAGAAGTCGCATCCGGATATGAATGCGGTATTGGAATTGAAAACTATAATGACATCAAAGTAGGAGACATCATAGAGGCTTATCAAATCGAGGAAGTGGCTCGATCTTTGGAGTAGAGATGGCTGAATCAACAGCTTCACGACGGGTTTTGCGATATGAAAAACTCATTCGTCAGGTCGCCAGTGATTACCTTTTACATCGGATAAACGATCCTGAAATGGGTTGGGCACAAGTTACGCGGGTTCAGGTGAAACCTGACCTGCGGAGTGCTCGAATATTTGTTCACTTTCAAGAGTCAGAAGATGCGCAGTCCGATGTGGAGGCATTAAAAGCCTATGCGCCTGACTTGCAAAAAAGGATTTACTCTCAAGTGCGTTCAAAATATTGCCCCAAAATTCAATTTGTTTTGGACAAAGGGTTTGAGAAAGTTTTAAGAGTTGAGCGCTTAATTCACGAACTTAGCCAAGAGTCGGCAAATCCCCAGTAGTTGAAAAGGTCATACTTATGAAAAGCGGATTGTTATTGATCGACAAGACGGCCGATTGTACGAGCCATGATGTGGTGGCCAAAGTTAGAAAAATTTTAAAAACGAAAGCTGTTGGACACACCGGCACATTGGACCCGTTTGCAACAGGATTGATGGTTTTACTGGTGGGACAGGCGACGAAGGTCTCTGACTACCTCCGTGATGCAGATAAGACATATTTTTAAAGGCAAGATTGGGTTTTGAGACGGACACGCTTGATTTTACAGGGGAGAAAACGCGGAGTTCTGAGGGAAGTGCAGCCCCTGAGTTGGTTGCCAAAATGGCGCAAAAAGGCTCAAGGGTCGCTCGAGTTGCCCATACCGATTTTTTCCGCGAAAAAAATAAACGGCAAAAAACTCTATGAATACGCTCGTGAAGGAAAGCAGATAGAAGTGCCTAAAAAAACCATGGGTTTTTACGATTGGCGTCTGCACAGTGTGAGCTCCGAAGAGTTGGTGGAGAAATCTCCTGTGAATCGGGGAGTTTTATACGTTCTTGGGCCCAATATGTTGGGGAAACTGGCGGTGCGTTTGCTCATTTAACAGAATTGCGGCGGACGAAAACCTGTGGGTACTCCGTGGAGCAGGCTTTGCGGGTTCAAGATCTTCAGGAATCACTTGTGGATGCGGAATCCATAGACTCCCTGAATTGTTTTATCCCTTTTGATGAGATTTTACCCCACTGGCCCGCGGTGACGATTCGGGGGCGAGATGCCAAGTTATTGAAAAATGGGCAGGTCTCCCATGATCTGTCTCGGAGATTGAATCCTGAGCAAATCCAGGCGCAAAGAGCGGGAAAGACGATCGGCGTGAAGGTGATGAATGGGCAGACAGGGCATTTGTTATCCATTTTGGAGGCTCGCCCCAGTGAGCGTTTAAAGATTCGTAAAGTATTTGAAAGTTCCGTGTTTTCATAGGGATATAATGCCTACATCCCAGGGAATTCCCTTGACGGCGCAAGCGGTCAATGAGTACTTTGTCCGCTCATTATTAACACTCTTGGTGGCGATAGCCAAACGCTGCGTAAAGGGTCATATCCAGTGTGAGTTTTTATGCTGGATATTTAAAGTTCGGAGGAACCATGGCACTGAGTAAAGAAGAAAAAGCACAGGTACTTGGAGAGTATAAAACCAGCGAGTTAGATACAGGAAGCTCTCAAGTTCAAATTGCATTATTAACGTCTCGTATTAAACAACTCACAGAACATTTTAAAACTCATAAGAAAGACTCGCATAGCCAGCGTGGTCTTGTGAAAATGGTTAACCGTCGTCGTAAACTTCTTGATTACCTTAAAAAGAAGCAACCCGATGAGTACAACAAAATGCTTTCAAGCTTGGGCATTCGAAAATAAACGAATGACCCACTTCCAGCAGCCGGAGCTTACTATAGCTCCGGCTTTTGTTTATTAATTCAAATAAAATAAAAAAAGAAAAAAAAAGAAAAAAAGAATGTAGGAGATAGAATGAAACAAACTGTGACAACCACATTTGCAGGTAAAGAAATAACTCTAGAATCAGGACGTTTAGCGAAACAAGCTGACGGTTCCGTGCTTGTGACTTGTGGTAATAACATTGTATTGACGACGGCAGTTTCGTCAAAGCGCGAATCGGGAATGGATTTTTTCCCACTCACTGTTGAGTATCAAGAGAAATTTTACGCCACAGGTAAAATCCCAGGTGGGTATTTTAAAAGAGAAGGTCGCCCTTCTGGTTCACAAATTTTAACCTGTCGTTTGATCGATAGACCATTGCGTCCGTTATTTCCAGAGGGTTACCACAATGAAACACAAATTGTGGCAACAGTTCTTTCTGCGGACGGCGAGTTCCCTGTGGAAATCTTGGCAAGTATTGGTGCTTCTGCGGCATTGCATGTCAGCGATATTCCGTTTAGTGGACCAAATGCCAGCATTCAAGTGGCACGAATCAATGGGCAGTTTGTTGGTAACCCCTCCGTAGAACAATCTAAAGAAGCAGACCTTTTGATGATCGTTTCGGGTACTCGTGATGGTATTTCGATGGTGGAAGGGGAGTGTAAGTTCATCTCTGAAGCGGATGCATTAGCAGCATTAAAATGGGGACACCAGCAAATCCAATCAATTTTGGATGCACAAGATGAACTTCGACAAAAAATGGGTTCTTTGGTGAAGCGAGAGTTTGTACCTGCTGCTGTAGATGCTGATTTCGTCGGTCAAGTGAGATCGTTTTTGGAGCCAAAAATCAAAGCGGCTTTAAGCATCAAAGAAAAATTGGATCGCTATGCAGCAGTGGATGCCGCTAAAAAAGAAGCTCTGACTCAGTTTTGTGAATCTATTGAAGATAAAGACGAGCGCGCTAAAAGAGAAAAAGAATTAGGCAACGTTGTTGGTGATTTGAAGTACGAAATTGCCCGAGCAATGATTTTAGATGACGGTGCTCGAATTGACGGTCGTGATTTAACAACAGTTCGCCCAATTGCCTGTGAAGTGGGTTTGTTACCGAGAGCGCACGGTTCAGGACTATTCACTCGTGGTGAAACTCAAGTTTTAGGTACAGTGACTTTAGGAACTTCTTCAGACGAACAGCTTATCGATAGTTTACACGGAAACTACAAAAAACCATTTATGCTTCACTACAACTTCCCTCCGTTTTCAGTAGGAGAAACTGGTCGTATGGGTGGACAAAGTCGTCGTGAAGTGGGCCACGGTTTTCTCGCCGAGAGAGCTCTCGAAGCAATCGTACCTGATCAAGATAAATTTCCTTACGCGCTTCGTATTGTCAGTGAAGTGTTGGAGTCGAACGGATCCAGTTCAATGGGGACAGTTTGCTCAGGCTGCCTTGCTATGCTTGATGCGGGTGTTCCGGTAAAAGCGAATGTGGCTGGTATTGCCATGGGTTTGATCACAGACGGTAATCGCTACGCGGTTCTTTCAGACATTCTTGGTGACGAAGATCATCTTGGAGACATGGATTTTAAAGTGGCGGGGTCACGAGATGGCATCACTGCAATCCAGATGGATATGAAAATCACAAGTATTAGCTTTGATGTACTTGAAGAGGCGATGACACAAGCCAAAGCAGGTCGTTGTCATATTCTCGACAAAATGGAAGAGGTTATGAAGACTCCAAGAGGTGAGGTTTCTGAATATGCTCCTCGAATTACTGTGATTAAAGTTAAACCTGAAAAGGTTCGTGAAGTGATCGGCTCTGGAGGTAAGACCATCAAGGGGATTATCGAAGAAACAGGTGTGAAGATCGACATCGAAGATGATGGAACCATTCACGTTGCATCTACTGATCCAAAAGCGGCACAAAGGGCTATCGCTATTATCGAAGGCATTTGTGCTGAAGCCGAAGTGGGTAAGACCTATTCAGGTAAAGTTGTTAAGATCACTGATTTTGGTGCATTTGTAGAAGTGCTTCCAAATACCTCAGGACTATTGCACATTTCTGAGATTGCCCATGAACGTGTAAAAGACGTCAAAGACTTTTTGAGCGAGGGTGATACTGTGGATGTTAAAGTTCTAGATATTGATCGCGCAGGTCGAATTAAGTTGAGTCGAAAAGCCTTGATCCAGGCGGAGGAAAGGCACTAACCCATTGGTAGTATTTGACTACACTCCAGAATTCAATAAAACCAAGCTCGAAAATGGCGTAACGGTGGTGACTGAACATCACCGTTACACACGAGCCACGTGTGCATCGGTTTTTGTAAAAATGGGAACACGGCATGAGCCGGATCATCTCAACGGTGTGGCTCATTTTTTAGAGCATCTGGTTTTTAAGGGCACTCAATCCAGAAGTGCATTAGAAATATTAAAAACTCTCGAAGCGGTGGGTGGAGACCTCAACGCATATACAACACGTGAATACACATGTTTTCATTCCACGAGCTTAAGAGAACACCTCAATTTAAGCATGGATGTACTCACCGACATTACCAACAATGCCGTCATTGACCCAATAGAGTTTGATAAAGAGCGGGATGTGGTTTTGCAAGAGATTGATATGACGGCCGATCAATTGGAAGAATACATTTTTGATCTCTGTTTTGAGGAAGCCTACGCCGGGCACAGTCTGGGGAGAAGTATCCTAGGAACCCCTGAAGTCCTCAATGCAATGACTCCTGATTTAGTGAAAGATTATTACAATAAATATTACCGGGGAGAAAACATCATTGTCGCTGTTGCTGGCGATGTTGTGCATGATGAAGTGGTCAAAGTTTGCAGTGAGCAATTGGGGATCAAAGTGCTTGAGCATCAAGCTCCTAACGGCGCCGAAAAAGCACAGGTCAAACCTTTTAGAAAATTTGTATCGCGCCCCTCTGAGCAGGTTCACCTTTTGATGAACTTTCCCTCGTCATCTTACAGTTCCAACAATCGCTTTGATGCCTATATGGTCAATGCCATTTTAGGCGGAGGGATGACCTCTCGTCTGTATCAAAAAATTCGTGAAGACAAAGGATGGGTTTATTCGGTGTATTCTTATTTGAGCTCCTTTACGGACACGGGGACTTTGTCTTTGTACGCCGGGACAACAAATGAATACGCCCTCCAAGTCATGCAAGAATTTAAAAATGAAGTGAACCGCATCGTCGAGGAAGGTGTTTCTCAGATAGAATTGGATTATTTCAAGCGCCAGGTGAAAGGTCAGATTCTTTTAGGTGCAGACGATATTGAAAACCGCATGACCAGTATTGCTGTGAATGAAATGGTTTTTGGTGAGTATCGCTCTGTGCAAAATGTGATTGAAGAAATAGAAGCCGTGACTCCACAGGGTGTTGAAGAGTATTTAAAGTCCATGTTGAACTGGAAGGATGCGGGCATCTTGGTTTTAGGTAATTGTGATGTCCCTACCGCCGATTCTATTTTATCAATAGTTTAATTTTAGAGGAGGGATTTATGCCAATAAATATCAAAGATTTCGCGAGCCGAGTTGAAGGAATGGCCAATATTTTAGGCGCCTACGTAGAGAGCAGCTTAAAAGATAAAGGGCAGTTGGACCAACAATTTAAAAGTGTTGCCAAAGGGATTGAAGATTACGTTGCGCAAGCAGTTGCGGAAAAACTACAAGACACCGTCAAAGTCACCAAGAGTGTAAAATTAAAAGTAAAGACGCTACCTCACTTCAAAGGTGAACTCCCCGAATATCAAACAACATTAGCTGCGGGATTTGATGTATGTGCTCAAATAGATGAAGCTATTACGTTAGTTCCGGGGCATAGAGAACTGATTCCCACGGGAATGTGTTTTGAAATTCCAGAAGGTTACGAAGTTCAAGTGCGTCCGCGCAGTGGCTGGGCCATCAAACAAGGTATTAGCTTGGTGAACACACCCGGTACCATTGATGCGGATTACCGTGGAGAAGTAAAAGTCATTTTAATAAATCTTGGGCAGGAACCGGTTAAAATTGAACCCGGTCAGCGTATTGCTCAGATGGTGATAGCGCCACTGATTCAGGCGGAAATTGTTCTAGCCGAAGATCTTTCGGAGACCGAGCGGGGTGAAGGCGGCTTTGGTAGTACTGAAAAAAAAGCAGCCGCTGAAGATTCCGCTGCTGAAGAAGTTGATTCTGGAGATTCAGTAGTGGCGGAGACAAAACCGTCTAAAGATACGAGTGATTCTTCTCACGACTCAGTTGTTCATTAATTCTATCATTTCCGAGCGCGGGCACCTGATGGTTGCATGTGGATCCGCGCCGGGGATTCGATGGGATATTAGGGGCGAATTTCAGCCCCTAGAACCGTTACAAATCTGCTAATACCAATTCGCGAGATTGAAATAGGGCCTTTGCTGTCCGGGTAGTTACTGGAGAGATCTAAAACTTTCAGGTGGACTAATCCAGCAAGAGCGTGATCTTCGATGTCTTCATTGCGAAGCAGTTTGTTTGCTCTTAGGTTCACCTCTTCCATCAGAGGATTATTTTTAAAAACTCTTTCAGGCAGTAGGTAAAGTTCAATGTTTGATAGATCAATTTTTTTCAACATGGAGAAGGTTTTAAAATCTCTTCGAAAAATGCTGAGTATTTTATTATTAGAAAGGTCTAATTCTTGGATGCTAATTAATGGTTTTAAAGACATAGCTTCAATAGAGTAAAAATCATTGAACCAAAGAATCAATTTTTCTAGACGGGCTTGGTCTTTAAAAAAAGACTCATCCAAGGATTTGATATGGTTCCCACCAAGGTCAATGTACTTCAATTGAGTGAGCCCACTTAATAGGTTGGTTGGAAGCGTTGAATGTTTCACACGACCGACAGTGAATGAAAGCGTTTGCAAGTGAGTCATACTGCGCAGTAATCCTTCAGGTATTGTGTGACCCCCAATCGGCATTTGGCTGGTATAGTTTTCAACTACCAACGATTTTAAGTTAATCAGTGGTGCAAATGTTTCGGCATTCCACTCTCTCAATTTTACTCGATATAATTTTAACTCCTCAAGAAAACCCAGATTCCTAAATAGATCCGTCGGTAGGTATTCAAAATTAGGGTAGTTAATTTCAAGTTTTCGAAGTGATGATAGGTCAGAGAAGGTTTCTGGATGGATCACGTCCCAGCCTTCATAGGCTTCAATTTCTAGGCTTTCCAAATGATCGAGGCCCGCGAAGGCATGCTTTGAAATTTCTTTTGCATCACCCAATCAATTTTTTTTCAATGAGGTGAAAGCTGAAAGAAGGCATTATTGGGGGATATATTTTGCATGATCCAAGGTATTAGAGATGAGATCGCGTACGGACGGCAACTTTGAATACTTTTTGAGCAGTCTTCGGCTCCCATCACGCCAACTATTATGTCACCAAATTCTCCCATATGGCAAAATCAATATAGGGACTTGCGTTGGGTAAATCCTTTATCGTCAGTTTTTCTTACAACCTGATCTTCAAGAAAAGTCGTAATTTGATTGGAGATAAAATAATTAATTTCGGCTGTCCGTTGTTGGTTTCTAGTCCTGCGAGCCCAGCGAATTCATGGTGAATAAGGCGGTATTGTTCCGGCTACTTGACTAAATCTTGAAAAAGAGTACAAACAATCTCCCCAGAGGAGCCATTGTTTTTACATGTTTTTACTTGGGAGTCACCGGATCCGATAGTCACCGATTGATCCGTGCAACTGACTTGCAATTTTTCAATGGCGTCCACCATACTGACTTTATATTGATCAAAGCTAATGGCGTTAGATGCCCACAGCGCTTCTGCTCCACCGGCATTGATCCATGATTGAATAATAAGTCCAATCATTTGAATCCGGTTTTCACAGGAGTCCCCCCCATTGTCTCGGTGATCTACCATCGTGTGCATATCAAACTCAGAAGCACTCGCAAAAATCGTCAGACCTAAACTAAGAGCAAAGGCCACTGTTATTAATTTCATTGTTTTCTCCTTTAATTTCATTGATGTGGGTGAGCGGAAAAATTTGTACGTTCATCTGGTAAACCTCGTCAGGCTGACCTTCGGATACAAACCCCTCCAGCTTTTCGCGAAACTCTCAAACGATCCTTTTGATCTCAGGGGAGTTTTTTAATTTCTATTGGAAATGTTGTGGCCGAAAAAAAGCGATTCTCTACAGAAACCTGTTCAAGCTTTTCTTTTGCCAGTTGCAGTTGCTCACGATGACATGCTCGCAGAGCCTTGGACGGGATGTCTAGGTTGTATTGAGTTCATCAGTACAACATTGTAAAACCCTTTTGTCTATCGAAACAAAATTTTCTTTAATTAAAAGTTTCCAAAACAAATTTTGCCGCTTTGTCTCAAGACCTAATCTTTGGGCGATCGTTTCAATTTTTGAAAATCCGATCTTTGGTTTTTAAGCAGATTAATGATGGCATAGTATTCCCACTCCGCGATCCGATAATGACGTTCTTCAGACAGGGTGATACTGCTGTTCGCCGTAAATTTAAGAATCCTTGAGATGGGATTTCTGACCACACGTAGTGAATTGGTGAATTGTGCTTCTGCGCTATTGGAGAAAGGTTGAGGCGGTTTAATACAGTCTCCATATTTTTTAAGAGGAGGTTTCGTTTACCTCGAAATACTTCAGAAAGAACTTGAGGAGCAACTCCGATATACCTTGCAAGGCTCTCTGGGAATAGGAGGGGTTTTACGCACTCTCTGTGAAAGGCGGCCTTTAGGTATTCTACGTAAACTGGGTCAATTTTCATTTTCCATGGAAGAGCTATACCATGAAATATTTCTCAAACAATGTAATTTGTTCCAAAGTGTCACAAAATAATACATTACAACACTGAATTCGACTGAGTAAAGCCATTGAGTTTTGGAGAAGGCGCTCCGCAGAAGTATTGTATGGTCACCATTGCACCAGGAAGTGAGAACTTCTAACCGAACTGAGTCGGACTGTTATTTGTTCTTTAGTTCTTGTTCAAGAATATCGAGGGCTTTTTGGATCGTACTTTTTTCGACTTCTCTGACTTCTTCAGAAATTCAATGACGTTTATGGCCCAAGCGACAAAGAACACAATAAAATGCCGGCCATTAGTTTTGATATCGGGCGCCGTGGCAGCTGGAAGTTTTCGACAAAACTCACAATTGGTAAAAATCCGGCAGCGAGCTTTTACCAATCAACATAAAGGGTGCAGCGATAATGCTTAATACTTGAAAGGAATAGATGGGAATGGAGCAAATAAATACGCTGGTATAAATTTGTCTGTAAATCAGTTCACGATTAAAGAAAAAGAAAAACGTGTAGTAGAAAGATACACTGATGACTCCCGTGAACAATACGGCACCAATGGGGCCGAATATGACACTAATAATAATAGCTAGAAATTCACGATGGATAAGACCTTCAATGGCTCCACCCAGTGCCGCCACAGCACAAGGTGTCAGCAGATCAATGGGCCATTCCCAATCAGGAATAGATTTTACACTCTCAACCGGATTTCGCAGGTAAGATTTAAAATAACTAGCGACCTGTTGAAAACGATCGCGATTGAACAGGCTACTTAAGTCAAATTCTGAACTCATAGGCCTAGACTAACGGTTTGGTAACTCTATGCAACATCAACTGAGTCATTTTCGGAACCAAGTCTAGATATGTCCTCGATGTTCCTTCTCCGCTAACTGCACTGCCACCGGAGGTATTGCCCGACCCACAATCTTCAGGGGTTGGTAAGAGATGGCTTTTAACAAATCCAAGTTCACGTGATGACCTACGGTAAACCGGTGCATAAACAAAACCAATGTCCCAATCCATCCTAAGGCATTTTTAGGTATGGGAGCGATATGAGTGGAATTGTGGTCGGTGTTCGAATAGGTAAAGGGTCGCGAATAATTGTTTTTATCGGAGTTCCAAGTCCCTATCGATAGAGTCGACGATCCAAGAGTTTGAGCAAACTGGGGATAACGATCTTTAATAAATTTTACGTCTTCTAATGCGGAGACGTCGGCAATGATGTGCAGTGGTCGCGTCGATCACAAATCTCTGAAAGTTTACCAACGAGCTCCTTGCTACGGAGGTGAGCAGCCCGCCAAGGGAGTCGAAGTTGGTAAACCTCATATCCATGTTCTGACAGATAGTGATAGGGGATAGAGCTCCAGCCAATCACCGTAATAAAATAATGATTTTTCCCGTGTAGAAAAACGATTGGGAATTTGTAAGGAGACAATTGGGCTCTAAATCGATGGTCTCCACATCTTTGCACCTTTTATGATTAATATAAATCACTAGAGGGATCACAAGCAGTGGTAGCGTGAGTAAACTTGTGATTTCCATTAAAAGTGCGCATCCAGTTTAAGTGCGGCATCAAAGGCACTTTTATCAATGGTTTCATCAATCATAACACTAGAGTAAGAGACTTCAGATGATGAAAAGTACACTAGCAAGTCGCCACCGATACCGGCAAAAATAATCGTTGAAGGTGTCGTGTATTCAATGGCACGAGACCCAGGTGAATCGACGGCAGCAGGAGCGATCTCTTCTGAGGTGCCTCTTTGAATTTTAAATATCTGGCGGCAATTCCGCCGCCGAATCGATAGAAAAACTTTCGCGCCCAATAATCGCGATACACAATCTTAAGATCAAATTCTTTGAGGCTCACTTGATTTTTATTTATGGTTTCATTGCCGAAACTTCTTACACTGCCCTCGGCCTGCCAATAGCGAGAAAACAAATCGATTCCAATGGTGGCTTCAATACCTGAATGGAATCCGGTGATCGTTTCTGAATCGTTGTTAGGGCTTAAACTCAGGTAGGAACTGGTAAACCCCACGCCTCCATGAATTAACACATTGGAAAACGGGTCGTTGACCACTCTTTTAAGGCGAGTTTTGTTGGTCGACGTGGCTCCACTGAGTTCTTTTACGATTTGATCATAGCTATAAAAGTCGTCTTCTTCAGCCAAGACGTTGGTCGATATAAGAACAAGTAGCATCATGCTTATAATTTTCATACACGCACTCCTTTACGCGACGGCTTTAGAATACCACCAAATAAAGAGTTTTTAAAAGGTCCAGCAATAGAACTGGTCTCGTGAAATTTTCAATTGTTTCTTAAAATGAAGAAGGGGAGTGATTATGCAATCGGAAAGGTGCTACTGCGCTTTTTGCAAACATGAACGACGAGTCTATACGAAGAAGCATATTTCTTTTGTGAATTTCTTGTTGTCCATTTTAGCATCGGCGACTTTGATGTTTGCAATTTGGCAAAGTTTTGATGCTCGAGTGGTCATATTGTTTGCATTGAGTTTGATAGTCGCTGAAATATTTATCACTATACGCTGGAGAGTGACCCTGCCGTGCCCTCACTGTGGATTTGACCCAATTCTCTACGTGAGAGATCCAAAGAAAGCCTGTGAAAAGGTGAATAATACTATAGGCTTGCGGCGACAGCAGTCGAATTATTTAATGCGAGGAAAAAATCCGACTCAATATTTGGCTCGTCGTTCAAAACCCTCGGTGAAAGAAGAATTAGAAAGACGTACCCAGGAAAATACGAGTTTGTTATAAATCAATCCTATGAAAAAACTTGTCATTATCCCCACATACAATGAATTGGAAAATATCGGAAATATCGTTCCGGCCATCTATGATCGACTCCCAGAAGTTCATATTCTAGTTGTGGATGACTCCTCACCAGATGGCACAGGAGAAAAAGTCAAAGAACTGCAAAATGCATTTCCAAATACTCACTTACTGGTTCGAGCAAAAAAAGAAGGGTTAGGTAAAGCGTATATCGCCGGCTTTAAATGGGGGTTGGAGCAGGGATTTGATATTATCTGCGAAATGGATGCGGACTTTCTCATCGACCGGAAGATTTGGTGCAAGTGCTGAAGCAGGCAGAAGTCAGTGATGTAACCATTGGATCTCGATACGTTGATGGAGGGGGACTCTCAATTGGGGCCTCATCCGTAAAATTATTTCGCGAGGTGGGAGTTTATATTCACGACTTATTTTAGGGTATCCTGTGAATGATTGGACGGAGGATTTAATGCTTGGAAGGCTGAGGTTTTAAAAACATTGGGCTCGACGATGTACGTAGCAATGGCTACTGTTTTCAGATTGAGTTGAAGTATCGAGCCCTTCTGCAAAAATACTCTACAAAAGAAGTGCCAATAATTTTTGAGGATCGGCGTGCGGGTCAAAGTAAAATGTCATTGAAAATCGTTTTGGAAGCCTTTTATAAGGTTTGGTGGTTGCGGTTTTCTCTTTAAATGCACAAAGTCTAGTCATCTTATTTTAAAAACCTGATCCAGTTGTGTGAGGTGAGCTTGAGCTTTTGCTTTTGTAATCGCATAATAGAGACATGCGTCTTAGCCAGAGTCTCCAGCGGACATTCAATCAAGTTCTTTTTCTTACGCTTATGTTTGGCTTCGCTGGACACAACTCATTGTGGGCACAAAGTAAAAATTCGAAAAAACCACAAAGCCAAACTGGCCTCATCGCTGTAGAAGGTGCAACCGTATATAAAACGGCCGACTTTGATGCCACTATCATGGACTATCTCTCAAAGGGCAAAAAATATCGGATTTCCATGCGTACTTATGAGGGTGCCGGAGGACTCGGGGTATTTTATAAAATTCGATTGCGTAAAAAAGTTTTTGGTTACATTGCCGACAATGAAATTATCCCGGAGAATAAGCCAGGAGGCCCTCCGGGGTCTAACACTGAAGGGGAAGGTGATCCGGCCCCCAATCCGGTGTTTGATCAAGCCATAGATATCAGCGAAGGTGCGGAGCCCCTTTATTTTAGAAAATTTTGGGGAGGTGGGTTAACTTATCTCAATTTAACAGAAGAGTTTGAAGGTAAAACCCTCACAAGTTTTGAGACAATGGTGAGCTTTAAAATGACGGGCCCGGGAGTATTGTTCGACGGTCCACCGGTGGATTTAGAAATTAATGTGGGGTTTCAGCCACCCCCTTATTATGCGGCAGAGTTTGCCGAAAATGTTTCAGGTTTGTTTAGTGTTGGTTCACTAATGTTGATCAACCCTCTGAGCGAATCCACGAAGGGCATGATGTATTACAGTTTTGGAGTGATGTATAACTTTACGTCTTTCCAAATGAATGTCACAAACGAAACGCCGCCTCGGGACTATGATGCACAAAAGCTCACGGCCGGAGTTGTTTTTGGAGCCGGATATGCATTTAATTTGGGCTCGCAGGTTGTTCGTCTAGAAGGCAAATATTATTACGAAGATCAGCAATACATAAGTGTAGGTCTTTCTTATCAATTCGAAATGTAAGCCGCTCCCTTTTTCGAGCAGATTATCGTAAAATCATAGAGTCGATCAGCCGATTAAAAACCCATGAAATTCAATCTGTTGTGTTGTGCCTCTTTATTTTTATTTTGGTCAGTAATGGCTGCGGCTGGAGAGCCGGGTGTCGTCATTAAACACACAACCATTTGGCCCGAACCGGGCTGGGACACGATTCAAGTCAAGCGAGCAAAAGACTTGGGACAGAAAGTTCCCGAAGGGTTAGCTGCAACCACTTGAAGGCACTCAAGTTGAAATTCTCAGCGAGACGCAGGAGTTTAAAATTCGCGACAATGTATATAAGTCGTTTTATGGCGTGGAGTTTCTCAGACAATTTTGGTGAAAAAGAAATTCGGGTTTATATTAGCGGATGCAGTTCAAAAACAAGCCGCAATTAATTTGCCTCAGCAAAACCGAACACGTGCTCCGGAACCAGTTGTCACTCCTGCCCCTTCTACACCGATTAATCGGTCATTGCCAATAACTCCTCCTCCCATTGTCAGAGTGCCCAGAAGTGAATTGCCACTCACTGTCGCAGAAAGACGTTCCGTGCAAGAGGAAAGCCCTATCCATGAATCGATACCCAACGATGATCAAAATGGGATGTGTATGGGCGATGTCCTCTACGAAGAAGACAAAAACAAATGTGGAAAATGGAGGCTAACGGATCAGAGCACCATCGAAGACACACTACGAGACTATTGCTCGCAGTTTGGCTGTAACACGCGATCATCCGCCAAACTGATGGACGCAAGAGAGCAAATTATGCGTGCCTAAATGGTGCCCATGGAGTGCGTGAATTACAGTATGATGTGGGGGCGTGATTTGAAGCCGGATCATCGGATGCACTGTCAGGGTGCTGACGATCCTGGGGGGAAAGACAATGCACCGTGTGTTACAGAGGAGCTGGTTCAGTACATTTATTTGCATTTCAGAAAAGGACTCGAATGCATAAACAGTGATGGTGGATACCCTGTGGACCCAAAAGAATTTTATAAAATCGTGAATCATGAATCTCGGTTTCAATACAATGTTGTGCACAACGGAGGAATTGGAATCACTCAGATCGTTACTCCTGCAGCACGAGATATGGGCTTAGTGAATGGTTATCCCGGTATTGCCCGACAAGCTTGGGACCAAGTGAAAGATAACCCCACCTGTCAGTTTTTTACCGATGTGGTGAGTGATGATGGACCAGAATTAAAAGCCAATGGTGTAGTGGAAGAATGTCAGTTCTTGGATATTAAAGAAGGGCTGAGACGGGCAATGATCAACGGTTTAGCTATTTACAAAAGCTATCAGCAAAGAGTTTTAGAAATGGTGGGGCCACAGTTTTTTGGTCCGGGGACAAAAAGAGAAGATCGTGAGCGGATGATTACCATTGCTACCCGTGTAGCCTACAATAAAGGTTATACCGCTTGGCGCACTGAGCACATTAGGCTAATGAATCAAGGAGCACCAAAATCTCCCGAAGAGTATGAGAGAAGAATTGAAAAAAGGCTTTATCCGGGAGAGTCGCAGGGGTATTCGACGCTTGTGGATCAGCACCACAAAGACCTGAATAAAGAAAAGGTTTACGGAGAAAAATATCGCGCTTGGCGTGAAAAAGTGATTGCTGCATCGACAAAATTGAATCCAGCTGACACGGGCTTTTATCACCGACCTGCCGGTGGTGGGAGTAGAGTGTATGGAGACAAACTCAAAGGTTGGTTTGCCGATGTGGTGGATGGGCGAACCCCTGAGGAGTATCAGCGCAACCTGACTTTTGGGATCTCTAAGCGCGAATGGGATCGACTTATGCGGGAATATCATGAATTGAAATCCCTTGAAGTCATTTATGACGAAAACGATCCGGAACAGCTCCCTCCGGAATACCGCCCCTGTTAAAACCTTTGGAATCCGAGGGGCACCCTTCTATATGGACGCAATCCCAATCAGGGCTTAGTCTTCGCCACTACCAAAAGTTAGCTGAAGGTTAGGGTTTTTATTTCGGAGTTTGTCTCAGATAAAACATGTTTCGTTTGAGGAATAAATTTTTAAAAAAATCGTCGAACTTTTATCCACTGTTCAGTTTCTTAACGCAAAATTAAGCTCAGTTAAAATTCAGATTATTCTCCTGTGGCCCATCGTTTGCTTAACATGATCTTAACATAAGTCCGTGGACCTCATAGGGGGATTTGAGGACGATTTTTGAGAAAGAGGGGAAAATGAAAAAAATCATAACGAGTTTTATTTTGTCAGCAATGACTTTGGGTTTATCCGAAGCGTCTTTAGCACAAGGTTGTTTGACGGATTACAACCCAGAGTTTTGTGAACTGGCTGCACCTTATGGGCCCTATGACACCGAAGGGATCATGGGTTGGTACCTTTCAAACCCAGTAGAGATCGATACGAGTTTCATGGGCGCTTATGTTTTTTATGCTGAAGAGCGACCGGCTTCTAACCCTTCGCCACCTCTTCTTTATGACGACGGGGTGCCCTACACAAAAGCAGAACTCGATGCTTTTATTGAAGATATACGGTTGATGATTTATGGCAATCCAACTCCACAACGTATGGCTGAAATACATGACGTTATAGCATTTGCGGCAATGGAAGTGGATACGGCCTATCACTTTGCAGATGTTATTGCACTGGCTTACGAGGCAGACCACCCACTTCTTCCAGCGGAATATATTCCGGATTTAGCACCTGGAATCAATTTTATTAATGGTGGAACTGAACCAGAAAATATTAGCTTCCTGGTGCCCGATGCTTGACCTGGCTTAAACCGTTTATTGCACTTGCATGCGAAGCGGGCGCTGATTCATGTCCAGACTGGTACAAGGCCATTGAGGGTCAAAAGAGTCGCCAGTGATTCCATATGATCAAGCAGAGTTTCAAGCCTTCTTGGATTCTCAAAACAATATGTTGTCCAGTCCAAACCTAACACAAACGGAATATGATCTGGTAGGTGCTAATATCGCCTATGCAATGCTTAACGTGACTTCGGGAGTAGACTTTCTTAGGCTAATTCCGTTGGCTCTTGAGGCATCTGTAGTGAGCTTCCCAGAGGCCTATGATGCAAATACGCACTTTTCTTACCTAGATCAGCTGGAACAGGGAATCCTGCCACAAGCGTTATTTAGTTGGGTCAGCCTTCTTGCCTGCAGAAACGATACAAATGTTTGTGATAGAACACCGCAATTCATGCCGCAATTTGGGTATATTTATGGAATTATTGACCTCCCTGATGGAGCATAATGAATACAATTAAATCACGATACTATTCGGAGTGCTTTTAAAGCACTCCGAATGTTTTTTGCGAACTTCTTCTTGCAGATGCACTGCCCAATTCTCAAATTAATAGTTCAATGATGACCCAGGCCGGAGCAGTTCACTCTCACTAAATACGCAACGCCGCATCCGAAAAAGGTAGTAGGCACCTAACTGGTATTTTGGGTATAGACAAATATGTCTAAAATCAAAACCTTACCCTCAGAAGTCGTCGATCAAATCTCAGCCGGCGAAGTGGTCGAGCGCCCAGCCCATATGGTGAAAGAGTTGGTGGAAAACGCCATTGATGCCGGTGCCACTGAAGTAGAAGTGGAGTTTGATCAGGGCGGTCGTTTTGTTCAAATCACCGATAATGGATCAGGAATGTCCAAAGAGGATTTAGCGAAATGCTTTCTTCGGCACGCCACATCTAAAATCTCTGTGGCCGATGACCTATGGGCCCTCACGAGTTTTGGGTTCCGCGGAGAAGCGTTGGCCAGTATCTCGGCGGTCAGTGACGTGAAAATAACTTCTCGAGTGCAAGGGCTAAAAGAGGGGTGGACGGTACAATCCCAATTTGGAAAGATTTCGCAAGCCCAGCCCAGCGGAGGCAATGAAGGCACTCGCGTTGTCGTGCAAAAACTTTTTGAAAATACTCCGGCTCGTTTAAAGTTTTTAAAATCAGACACCGCTGAACATACACAAATTAAGAATATATTAAAGGCTATTGCAATGGCTCACCCCGAAGTGAGTTTTCGCATCCGCAATAAAGGTAAGCTTTTATTTTTATGGGCGTCCTGTGATCAAAAACAGCGCTGCGAGCAGGTGTTGGAGTATGCGCCGCTTTATGAGGGATCGGCAGAAGTGGCTGGCATCAAAGCGAAGGTGTTTGTGGGTGCTCCCAACAAAACCGTAAAAACCGCGCGCAATATTTGGAATTTCGTACAAGGGAGATTTGTTCAAGACCGCAGTTTACAGGCCGCTGTAATGGATGCCTATCGATCCCTGCTGATGCACGGGGAGTATCCGGTGGCTGCCATATTTGTTGAAGCCCCGTTGGATGAAGTGGATGTGAATATTCATCCAACCAAATCCCAAGTGAAATTTGAAAATGCATCAAATGCTTTTAGGGCTGTATTGCGTGCCACTCGATCAGTGCTCGAGATGGCACCTTGGATTGAACAAATGAAACAGGCAAATACTCCCCAACCGCGAGCACCGAAGGAGCCCGGTGAAGCTCGAGAGTCGACACAAGTTGAAATGCTCTATAGCGAACCCGTTGTCTATAAAACTAAATCATTTATTTCATCCCACTCGGCTACGACATATGTTTCTCCCTCTCCAAATGGCGGAATTCAAGTTGAGCCTGTGTTTAAAGCTGAACCAAAAACTCCATTGGACTCAGGTGAGCCTCTGCGCTCGAGCCCGTCTGCGGTGGAAAAGGGGTTCTTTTCTTCCTTGCATGTGATCGGCCAGGCCCATCTCACTTACATTGTGACCCAGGGGAGCTCATCGCTTATTTTGGTGGACCAGCATGCGGCTCACGAGCGTGTGATGTATGAAAAGCTCATGCAGCATTGGGAGACGGGGCAAATGGATGTGCAGCAATTTCTCATTCCCCTCACTGTAGATTTGGATGCCGACCAAGTGGAAGCCATCATAGAGCACAAAGACGATGTGGAGCGATTAGGCATTGAAATCGACCAATCCGGCCCCAATACGATTGCACTAAGAACAGCACCAAGCCTCTTAAAAGAAAAGTCGTTGGCTGCAGCCATGGATGTTTTGGGGAGAGAGCTTGTGGAAAAATCTGGAAGCTTTGCCATTGAAAAAGTAATTCGCGATATTTGTGCCACCATGGCCTGTCACTCGGTGATTCGGGCGGGACAGGCATTGAGCCGTGATGAAATGGTCTCACTTTTAGAACAAATGGATGAATTCCCCCTCTCTAGTTTTTGTCCGCATGGGCGGCCTGTGTATGTCGAGTATCCGTTTCATAAAATCGAAAAAGATTTTGGTCGAATTGTTTAAAAGGTTTTATCTTCTATGATTCCTCTGATTTTTATTTGCGGCCCCACCTGTAGCGGCAAAACCAGTCTAGCACTGCATTTGGCGCAGAAATACGCGGGTGAAATTCTCAATGTGGACTCTGTTCAGTTGTTTGCCGGAGTGAATATTGGGTACGGCAAAGCCCACGAGCGAAGAGTTAAAATGAGTTCCCCATCATTTGAAGGTAGACGTGATTCCCGAGGGTGAAGAATGCACTTGCCGGACAATTTCGTCAGCGTGCTCTTCAAGTTATTGAAAATTATAAAGGTAGTGGCCCGCTATTTTGCGTAGGAGGGCAGTGGGTTTTATTTTTAGTGCCCTCGAGTTCGGTATGTTTGGTATGGGAGGTCAGTAGCGAAGCCCGTGTGCAAGTGGACCAGTGGGCGTCAGAGGGCGGAATCCATGAGCTCTATAGACAATTGCAGTTGCAGGATGCTGAGCACGCCAAAAATTTATGCGCAAAGATGAATATCGCCAACGACGAGCCCTGGAGCTCATGCTGAGCACCGGTAAGTCCATGACGAAGGAAATTAATGCAGCGTTTGAGCAAAAAACTACAATAACGTCTTCCCCATCCAATTCTGAAATTGGGACCAGAATTGAACGGAAGGACTTGAAGCCTTTGGTCCAACGGCGCACTCAAAAAATGATCGAAAATGGCCTGGTCGAAGAAGTGAAGCAACTGCTTGGGCAGAGGCTAGAAAATTGGGCACCTCTGCAAAGCATTGGATATAAGGAAGTTATTTCACATCTCAAAGGTCAAACTCCGCAGGAGGATCTCCTCAGAGGAGATCAATAAAAACACCATACGCCTGGCAAAGGCAAATGACACTGGTTTAAAAAAGACGAAGAAATCCACTGGTTTAATGCTCTTGAAAACGCCGATCAAAAGTGGCATGTTGTGGAGCAATTCGTTGGGCAGTGGTTACAAAAACAAGGATAGGCTTAAATGAAAAGCATGACAGAGGTTTGGTTCGGTAAAGTATCAGCAAATCAGCTCGATGTAGAAGTAAATATTAAAGCCGTCAACAGGCGCTTTAGTTCAAGCCCCATATCCCCCGTGACTTTTTAGATTTTGAATCAGAGATAAAAACAGCCATTAAAGATCAATTCAAGCGGGGATCTGTGGATGTCTATGTCAGTCGTCGCTACAAAGAAAAAGGCGTTAAGGTCAGTGTAGAAACTCACCAGGAATATAAAGTCCTGGGAGAAGGGTTTTAAGAAACTCAAAAAATCTTTAAAACTCAATGATGAAATAAATTTGGCAACGGTGCTGCGGCACTGTCCTGAAATTCTTCACGTCGAAGAAAAGCCGGTGATCAACACACAGGTCAAAAAATCAGTGTTAGAGGCGGTTGAAAAAGGCCGTCGCTGCCTGTGACCGTGAACGGCAAAGAAGAAGGAGCGGCTCTGAAAAAATTGCTGCAGCTGTTAGATGAGCTTCTATCTAAAAATGGAACATATTGAAAAAAACAAAAAGCAAGCTTTGGAGATGTTGAAAGTTCGCTATGAAGAGCGAATCAAACAACTGTGTGCTCCGGCAGAAGCGGACCCTCAGAGAATTGCCCAGAGGTGGTGATTCAAATCGACAAGGCGGATATTCAAGAGGAATTAACTCGACTGGCAGAGCATATCTCACTTTTCAGGAACTGGTGGGTAGTTCCAAAGCGGTTGGTAAAAGTGGATTTTTATACGCAAGAGTTGTTGCAGAGGTAATACTATTGGGTCTAAATCTCAGGTGGCCAAATTGACTGCTGCTGTGGTTGAGGCAAAATCAATTATAGAGCGTATTAGAGAACAGGTTCAGAATATAGAATGAAAAAAGCATTGATCATTGTTGTGGGCCCGAGTGGTGCGGGTAAATCCTCCTTTGTCGATAAGATTGTCGGTGAAGTAGATTTTCTTGAGGACACCATCACGATTCACCACTCGTAAATGCGCTCAGGTGAGTCCGAGGGCACCCCTACCCTTTGTCTCTCGAGAGCAGTTCGAGAAATTGATCAAAGAAGATTATTTTGTGGAATGGGCAGAAGTTCACATCTCTATGGAGCACCTCATGCACCAAATAACAGATATTTGGGAAAAAAGTAGAGTAGTCATCATGGATGTGGATGTGCAAGGGGCACATACATTTATGCAGACTTACCCCAAAGAGAGCTACACCATCTTTATTAAGCCTCCCAATTTGGATGCCCTGCGGGAACGGGTGCAGAAACGAGATGGAAACAGCATTACGCCAGATGATTTGGATGTGCGTATGGAAAAGTACTAAGCACGAAATGAGCTTAGCCGACAATTTTGACGCGCAGCTTGTTAATAATGATTTTGAAAGCTCGTACAAAGGGAATTTAGAAAATCATTGAAGATTATGTGAAAACCTCGTAATTTCCAGCCTTTGTTGCAAGGAGAAATGTGTGGCTCGCATAACAGTCGAAGATTGCCTAGATAAAGAAGTAGATAACCGATTTGCATTGGTTTTATTGGTATGCAAAGCGCGCGAAACAGATACTTAAGAGTGATCGGCCTTTGGTCCCATCCGGTAGTAACAAACAAGTTGTGACTTCACTGCGTGAAGTGGCTGCCAATAAAGTTTATTTCGATGTGATGAGTCACAAATGTCGATCCAACAACAAATCGTTGCGGATCTCAATAAATAGACCAGTTTCTGTTTAAAAAGCGGCTCATTGACCTGTAATACACTGAAAACACTACAGTTTGACGCATTGTCTCCGAATACGGATGAGAATGAGGAATTGGCGTAATGAAGCGAAATCACGGCTGACAGTCCGCTTTCTGATAAAACACCCCAGACGATTGATGAGTTCATTGAATCCATTGGGGGGCGAATACAGCTCTAAAGATATTGAAACCATCAAGAAATGCTACGAGTTTTCTGAAAAGGCTCATAAGGGTCAGGTTCGTGCAGTGGTGAGCCCTATATTTCCCACCCGTTGAGTGTGGCCTCAATTCTCGCCGAACTTCATTTGGACGTCGCTACGGTTTGCACTGGGCTTTTGCACGACACTGTCGAAGACACGGAAGTGGACCTGGATGATATCGAGGAGCGATTTGGTAAAAACGTTGCCCATTTAGTGGATGGTGTGACGAAGATCACTCAAATGAAATTTCGGAACACCCATGAGAAGCAAGGCGAAAACATTCGCAAGATGATTGTGGCCATGGGGAAAGATGTGCGGGTGATTTTGGTAAAGCTTGCCGATCGATTACACAATATGCGCACGCTCAATCATATGCCCTATCAAAAACAGGCGCGGATTGCTCAGGAAACACTTGATATTTATGCTCCATTGGCGAGTCGATTGGGGATTAACTCTATAAAAATTGAATTGGAAGATTTGAGCTTTCGGTATGCTTACCCGGATATGTATTATGAGCTGGCCCAAAAGGTCGCGAAGAAAAAGAAAGAACGGGAAAAGTACATTGACGATGTGAAGCGAATATTATCGCAGATCATTACAGATCGATCTAAGATCAAATTTGATATTTATGGGCGCCCGAAGCATCTTTATTCTATTTATAAAAAAATCACTATGCGCGGGCTCGATTACGAGCAGATTTTTGATATCCTCGCCTTCCGCGTAATCGTCAATACGCTGCCCGAATGTTATGAAGTCTTAGGGTTGGTACATGCTCTTTGGAAGCCGATCCCAGGGAGATTTAAAGACTTCATTGCCATGCCAAAGGCGAACAACTATCAAAGCTTGCATACTACTGTGATTGGCCCGGGCGCTGAGCGCATTGAAATTCAAATTCGAACTAAAGACATGCATCTTGTTGCAGAAAAAGGGATCGCGGCTCATTGGTCTTACAAGCAGGAGTCTCATACTGGAGAATCGACCAATGAAACAGCCATTGATAAGTACAATTGGCTTCGGGAATTGGTGAGCATGCACCAGCAGACCAAAGATTCAGATGAGTTTTTGGAAAACGTTAAAACAGAATTATTTGATACGGAAATTTATGTTTTCACCCCGAAAGGTGATGTTAAGGAGTTTCCTGACGGCGCCACGCCTATTGATTTTGCCTATGCTGTTCATACGGATGTGGGAAATCGTATTGTCGCCGCACGTGTGAACGGTAAGTTGGTGCCGTTAAAGTATGAACTGCAAAACGGTGACAACGTAGAGGTCATCACCTCTAAAAATCAAACACCATCAAAAGATTGGTTGAATTTTGCAGTCACCACTCGCGCTCGATCGAAAATTCGCCAACATGTGAAGGCGGAGCAACGCCAACGTGCTTTTGAATTGGGTAAGGAGCTCACAGAAAAAAGTTTGCGAAAAGCTGGTACCAGTGTGGGTAAATTGTTAAAAGGCCCAGATTTTGAAAAGTACCTCAAAGATCAAGGCTGTCCTTCGTTAGACGATCTCTATGTGAAAGTCGGCTATGGCAAGCTCATGCCGAAACATATTATTGAAGCACTCTTGCCGGACACCGAAGAATTGCAAGAAGAAGCCGGGTTTCTGCAAAAGGCTTTTCAGTCAGCCGCTCGTAAAAAGAAAAAATCGAGCAGTTTAATATCTGTGGACGGAATGAGTGATGTGATGGTTCGATTTGCTCGATGTTGCAATCCCATTCCAGGAGATTCAATTTTAGGCTTTATTACCTTGGGGCGCGGGTGTGGTTCACCAGTCGGATTGCCCAAAGGCCTACGAGTTTGATAGCGATCGACAAATTGATGTGGAATGGGCGGGTAGCGACAGCAACGGTGTTCGAGAAGTGCGTTTACGAGTGACCTGTTATAACAATCCAGGGTTGCTCAAAGATATGTCTGAGGTGTTTGCTCGTAACGGCGTGAATATCAATGGCGTGAATACGCAAACATCTTCTGACGGGCGAGCCACTTGCTTTTTTGAAGTGTCAGTGAAAAACACGCAGCACTTGGCAGTGACTATGGCGGAGTTGCAGAAGGTGCGGGGGAGTCCTCGGAGTGGTTCGGTTGACGAAGAGTTGAACTTGAAATTGTTTTTTTGATGTTACCCTCGAACTCAAACAGCTGCTTCGCAGGCCTCGTCGGGCCAACATCAAAAAAACTATTTGAAACTCAATCTTGACACCCGAACTTAGGCTGCGTGGGGGCACAAGTGACAGCTCAACTTTTAGTGGTGCTCGGTCCCACGAAGTGGGAACGTCACACTCCCTAAAGGTGACTGCTCACTCCAACAATCGTCTGCAATGCATATAGGGGAAGTCTGGTTTGTGAGCAGTCACTTTTTTGTAGTGCAAACTTCCGCTTCGCGAAACTTTTCACCACAAAGAAGAGAGCTGTCACAAACCTACCAGCGGAAGCCGTATCCTACTTTTATGATGATGGAGGAAGCGTTGACATCCTCAGATGCTGGGAAGATTCCGTAATCAATTTGAAAGGGATCATACTATTTGCCGACAGGTGATAATCAAGCTTAAATGTCAGACCATAAAAACTAGTGCTCGCAACGGAATCTTCATCAATGGCTGTGACATCATTACCTACTGGAATAAGTAAACCAATGTGTCCACCAGCGTATGGCCGAAAAGCGCCTTCAGAAAACATATAGCGAATTGCACCGTCGGCTGTGAAGTAGTTTGATGTTGACACTACAAACAGAGGCGTTAGGTCAACATCCAAGCAAGTGCTATCGCCTTTATCTTCTGTTGCGAGTTGTTGGAGTCCCGAAGTCGCTCGAAGGTTCCAAGATCCAAATGGAAAATCAGCAAATACCCCAGCTGAAAAACCGTTACCTGCCAGATTTCTTTCGGGGTCCCCTTCTTTAGTGACCGACATGGAGTCCATCTGCATTCCGGCAACAAAACCCACCATTATGCCATCGCTAGCAGCTCCAGATTCTGCACCTTTTGCATCGCTCTTGGTGGCCTGTCGAACAAAATAACCTCGGCGCATTTGTTGTTTGCCAACCACCTGTCCAATGGCTTTCGACTTTTTTAACGGATAGGATTTTAACTTTACCTGAGGCTTACCTTTTTTTGCGTATACAGTTATTGTGTCACCTTTTTTAAACTGATCATCTTTGAAAGTTTAATCATAACTTTATTACGCCCCCAACCGCAGTGATACGGCCGGCATTGGCAGAGGGGAAGAGCTAAGAGCAATAAAGGAAGTGGAGAACAAGAAAAAAATAGTTTGATTCGATGGCTCATAGCAGGTGCTCCTCAATAAGCAGGTTAAATTCTAATATAGGGATTCATTAAAAACGACCTCGTTGGTCAAATCCAACTCCGAGCTGATCCGACAGTAAGCAATGTAGATTTTTTTCATCGATGGAACGGATCAAATAAGATCTTTGATCGCGAATAAAATGATCGATTTTAAGAGTGTTAAAGCGATCTTGCGGTGTAAGATCACTAAAAGAGAATTCAGAATAAGAGGTTCTGTTTCGCATCTATCAAAGGAGCTCCGAAAGAAATTCCTGCTAAAGTATAAGCATTGGATTCCAACTCGTCTCTGCTTCGGAAATATAAAGTGTGCAGCCACTTAAAAAAATCGCGGCAATGATAAAAATAGAATGGATTAAAAATGTCCGTGGCATAGTATTCATCTTGTCTGTTATTTTAGCCCAGCGCTGGATGAGAACTAAGCGGAATCACTCAGCTTTGGAGAAAGGTCTAGGATAGTTTTTCTTAAAGTGTTTCGCTCTGAGATCACCTACGTCCATTGGCATATGATTCATAAAAGAACGGTGGTTTGTTATTGAACTGCTGTATCTATGTGCAGAACGAGTTAATTGTTTGCACAACAATGAGAATCCTCGACGTTGGAATAAAGCCCTTTGTCTTAAAGGCCGACAAGAAACACATAAATAAGTGTACTCTAGGGGATTTTTAATGAGAGCGTTGGTTGTTTTATCCTTATTAGCAGGCCTAGGCCTATCCATGGGTTGTTCCCGTAAAGCGCCTACGAACACGAAAATCAGTATCGACTTTGGCGAGATGAGTAGCACCTCACAAAAAACGGTGGGGGGATTGGCATTAACGGAATACAAGTTCCCGCAACACGTCATCATCAACGCCCACATTAATCAAAACGACGGAATTGTTGGGAACGAAGATTCTCGATATCTCAACTGGAGTTGTCAGATATTCGAAGACTTTCGTAAAGGCAATTTACCAGGAATGGACATTTCACTGATCCAACAATATTGTCGTGATGAGTTGGCCTATTATCCCTTCGAGTTTTTAAAAATGCCGGAAGGGCGAGATGCGCTGATCCAAGTGCTGATCGTTCAAGCGGTTTTGGCCGTGGACACGACCAGCGCAAATGGTGACCTTTCAGACTCAATGGCTTTCTACTACGATGATGCTTCTCTCATTATCAATTCCGGTGATAATGTCGCCGTCATAGGCGATACTGGCTGGCAAAATGAAGGGGTTTCGGACGACGAAGGTATGGTCGCCGGTAGAATTGATGGTGGGTACACCGGTCAAGCGTTTGCATACTACCAGCCCACAGATACGACAAAACCACCAATGAAAGTGATGGCTGAAACCATTACGGGCGGTTGGTTTTCATTTATGTTTCTTGAAAATGTAAAGTTCACTTATAAATTAGATGTAGATGTTTATGGTACAAACAACGGCGCTGTGATTTTCTCCAACAAAAAAGCCTGGCGGACTTCAACACGGTAAATGTAACTGGGAAGGCGGGTTTGGCTGTAAATATCCCTGAGTTTTATTCAGTTTATTCCGATGGTGGAACGAGTTTTCGCAGTGAAAAAGAAAGCGAGAGGTCTTTTTGGTCTGATTGGTTTTTTTGATGTGCTAGGAAATTTAAAGCCGAAATTCGACGACGGCCAGTATTTATACGGATGTGACGGGGACCCATGATATATCTTATGCTTATAGATTAGCGAACAATGGTGAAGTTGTGGACCCACTGGTGGTTCAAATTACCAGTTCGTACAGCCTTCCCCATATGATCCGAGTATTGTGAGTACGGAATCGGCATGGGCAGCTTATAAACTGCAGTATGCTCCGAACTCTACCAATACTAATTTTGTCTATGCACCCGTGGCAAACACTCCGGATGCTACGGCTTGTTCGGCTATAAGTACAACTAATTTTGTATCTGATACTTGTATTAAGTTTATCCATGAAAATATTGGTAATAGGGACATTGCTCCATTTCGACCGCCGTTTCAAAAATGTGGGCTACGGATCATTATGAAGATGTAAAAACCGACTACAACACGAACACCGATCCTTCACATTAAATTGGAAATACCTGCCAAACAATGCGGGGTGCGTGGACGGTGCTACCATCGTGGGGATTGCCGAATGGGATTCGATTTCCTCCATGACGGTGCTCCATGTAAGGAATGGGCTGCGTCTTACGGATTTACCAGCTATCGGAGCAACGGTCGTTAATCCAGACACTGCAGCTGATGGAACGACCGCGCCGATTATTAGAGGCCGGAGAATATGTACCCCCGGTTTGGTACCTCTATGACGTACCTACGCAAGGGACCACGAGTTTTGAAATTCCTGATCCAAGTGCGAGTCTTAATAGTTCTGCAGCCTATGTCTGTGCTTATAAAAACATAGGTGGAAAACGCTATTATTATAATTATGCTATCAACAACCATGGCTTCTACGGTAGCAATTATCAAAACCCAAATAACGGTCCTTCATTGGCCGACGCTTTAGGTGTACGTCTTCCTAATGGGGAACAGGCGTCGCCAACGGAGCGTGCTTTCCACTAATTGTTGAAGGTTTAAAGAATGGCGGATTAGCTCCTATCACTGATCATAACGGGGACTACGTAAGTATTAGTTACAGTGGGGCGGGCAATATCACGGTTTCATTGAATCCTGACTGTTCTACTCCTGAAGGAACGGGACAAACAGTTAATGTGAATATCAACGAATTTCTGAAACCGTCTAATTTTATTTGCTTCCGTTGATACAAACACTGCGGGTGCAGAGACCATTTCTGCCGCGTGGAGTGATGATCCGGCCAATGTGCGTGGGGATTTAATGGGATTTACAGTGCAGTCCATAAGCCCGGCTTCGGTGAATCCCGATTCTGTTGAGCAAGAATCTGTTAATTTCAGCCATCGAAAATGAGTGGTATCGTGGCAGTTGCCATCAATTTATAATTTCAACCTACGACAATGCAACCGGCCGCTATGCCCCTCAAAGTGCTAATGCTTTCCGTTGGTGCGAGATCTTAATGGATCAACGGCATCGGTTTCAAACTTCTTCTCGAACAAACAAACGTGAAGACGACGCTGGTGGAACTCAAGGTCCACGGGGATTAACCCAACCCTTGTTCCCAACCAACATTATATTGGATGGTTTAAAGTCCCTTATGGGTTAGGTGGATCCGGAACTCTTCCCGTGCAGATTGATGCCGATAGCTCGGGTTCAATTGCTGTCACCTCTGGAGTTACAATGAATGATCCGGGCGCACCAGCGAGAACGTTTTCATATGTGTTCCTGTAGGAAGCCACAATGCGCCGACCACGGGAGTGTGTCAGCCACTGCGGATTCATTTAGAAGATAGTAATGGGAATAAGACGAGCCACGGCTCAGGGGTAAATGTCAATGTGAGCATACCAACTGGTGAAGGTTTGATTTACACGGATAGCGTTTGTGCCACGGGTGGTGCGCAATCCCAGACAGTTACAATCACCCTCCGGCGCCGTTAATAATGCGGGTAGTGAGCCCATGGTTGTGGCCTACGTGAATAATCCATCTTTCAGTGTGACAACTAATGTGGGAACAGCCGACGAAAATTTCTCTCAGAAGATTTTTCAGACACGATTGAACCTCATCAGCGGAACTACGGGTGACATTACTCCGGGTGCGGCTTGTTCGGAATGGGGATTTCAAATGGAGGCCTACGACCCTTGGTTTGCGGGTGGCACTTTCAACTTGGACGGCACTTATTTGACTTCTTCACCATTTGTAGAGGCCAACAATACGGGGACAAATTCTGTTCAATTGGATGTGGCCACGGGTTCGAATTGCGGCGGAGTGATTTGGTCAGGTACTTTACGATTTCTGAAATGATTACTGGTGGTAGCCAGATTTACCTACAAGGTCAAACCACTTTAGGTGTGGGAACTTGGGGCACCGATATTTATGTGGGTGGACCTGGTATTGAGTACTACTACATTAACTTGAACTGGACAGAACCGTAAGGTGGAGATGGGTGACAGCCTCTTTTTCGTGGTGAAAAGTTTCGCGAAGCGAAGTTTGCACTACGAAAAAGTGACTGCTCACCCTACCGGAATTCGATAATAAAAAAAGCCACTGAAGGAGTGGCTTTTTTATGTGAGCGGTTCTTGTGAAGTTTATCATGTTTTCGGTTTGTGAGCTGTCACCTTTTAGTAGCGCGCACTCCTACTTCGTGTGACTGCATTGTTTTCGGTTTGTGAGCTGTCACCTTTTAGTAGTGCACGTTTCCCACCGTGTGACTGTGCACCACTAAAATGTGAACAGTCACAAACCCACCTTCGTGTGACTGTGCACCACTAAAATGTGAACAGTCACAAACCAACAGTCACAAGCCCGCTCTTAAAACGGAATCTCTTCGTCGGCATCAAAAGAAGGCTCTGGGCCGAAATCTTGAAAATCAACGTTGCCGCCATCATTTTGCTGTTGGTTGTATCCACCAGCACCTTGGCTTGGGCTGCCACCACCTAAAAATTGAACGGTGTTCGCCACCACTTCGGTGGTATAGCGTTTTTGACCTTGTTGGTCTTCCCAAGAGCGGGTTTGCAAGCGACCTTCTAAATAAACCTGTCGGCCTTTAGCAAGATACTTGCCGCATAACTCAGCCGTTTTGCCCCAAACAACCACGCGATGCCATTCGGTGCGCTCTTGGCGCTGGCCATTGCGATCATTCCAGTTTTCACTGGTGGCGACACTCAACGTACAAACAGTATTTCCAGATGAGATTTGCTTAACCTCAGGGTCAGCACCCAGGCGGCCAATAATGATAACTTTATTCACTCCAGACATATTTTTCTCCCCATTTTCTAATTCAACAGTTATGGCTTAGATGCCTGTAAGATGCAATAGCAGAGACCTTTTCCACGGGATTCCAGGGGGTTGCGGCACCAGCAATGCTTAATAAGTGGGCAATATTCGGACAGCTTAAAGCGGACTCTTTAAAACTGAGCCAAAGGGGTGAGCTGCGGCATACCTCGACTCAACCCGCGCATGCGAAATTGATAGGTTTTGCCCTGGGCGTTTTCGGTGATTTTTGCCTTTGAATCATCAAAGAGAAAGTCCAAAGAATTAGCGATGAACTGATCTTTCTTCACCAAATTGCTGGAGCGAATGAGTCGCATTTGCAGATCATAGCGACTGAGTCGGGTCCCGGTTTTCGTGAAACTCACAGTGACGCCCCCGCGGGCCTGAATAAAAAGATCGTTTTTAGCACTGCCTAAGGTCAATTCGCTGATAGCAATATCTCCATCTTTCATCTGGCCCTTTAAAACCAGAGTTGAGAATTCTATATCAGAAAATACTAAACTCGCTTGCGGAATACTCAAACTATCAAACTTAATGGGTTGCGGGCTGGAAATATTAAAACGCCCTTCGGGTTGTTGCGTATAGCTTTGGTCAAAGACAAACTCCCTCACCATTTAATCGCCCTTGTACCGACATGGGGATGGGGGACATCGGCGCCAGATCTTAAGTCGCAGCCCTTCCCATTCAAAACTGAATTCATGGGCTGTAACACCTTTTTCATCCGGTGGATCAATCGTAAAAGACGTAGAGAGATGACTTCCAAACAATCCATCCACATTGAGGCTGCCACCGGGTTTAAATGCCAAGAGGTCCACAAAGCTGGGTGAAAAACTTGCGGCTTGAGCTTCCAATTTGGGGAGCCCTTTGCCCTCTACGGTCAGGTTTTCAACCGAGACTCCCGGGGAGGGGAGAAAAGTGAGATCCAAATTTTCAAACAGAACAAAAACTTGGTTCTTCGTGGCCTGGGAGATTCTTGAGGAGAGCATATCTCCTAAATCATTCAGCGGAAATAACCAAAGTGAGAACAAAAGTATTCCAGAAACATAAAGCAATAAATATTTTAAGACGCTTTTAACGTTAACTTTACTCTTGCTCAATTTCCTGTCCTTCGTGAGCGTCGACGGTTTCTGCTATTGTTGTCAGACTCTTCTTCTGTTTTAGGCAGTGGAGGCAAAGCAATATTTTTGACAGTATAAATCACATCATAGTAGTGATCGTCCTCAGAGGAAACATCGATTTGTACTTCTGAGAGTACAGTGTCTCGTATGGATTGAAGTGCAAACCCAATATCTTTTATTTGCTTAACATTTAAAGACTTCAATGGAACTTCCACGCCGACGACGCTAGCTACCTTCGGCGCATATCCAGGTTTGTCATTAGAAACTTTAAACTCGCTAATTTGAGTTTCCTTGAGTCCATTACGATTCAGCACCTGCTGAATTTGTGATTTTAAAGTGGTTTCTGTCATTGCCGGAGGCAGATTTGGGATATCACCATCAGCACTGGCTTTTAAAAACTCACGGGTTAAATTCCGCTCGTCTTCAAAAGAAACAATAAAATCCGAAGCGCTCATATAGTTTCCAAAAGGAATCAATGCCAAAAATAGCACAACCAATGCGATGCCACCAAATATGAGAGCTTTTTGCGTAGCCTGGGGTAAAACCTCGTACTGCTCCCGTAAGGTGAGAAACCAGTCCTGTTCTTGTAGGTTGTCCCAAAGACTGGAGAATTGAGTTTTTAGGTTTTCCTTCAAATCATCAAACACGCTCTACAGCCCCTTTTCCTGGCGAGTGGTTTTAAAACTATAAGCGAAGGCTTTTTTGCCGGGTTTAGATTGAACTTTAATATTTAAAGTGCGCACATTTTTTTTCTCAGCAATGGTCTCCAAGGCTTTTTTTATTATTAATGGGTCTTCATTTTGGTCCACATAGCCGAGTATTTGCACGTCTTCATCTTTTACTTGAAGCCGAATCACATCCATTTTTACATTTCGAGAAGAAGGCATCGCTTTAGAAATGCTAGTTACTACATCCATTGCCGAGTTGATTTCATTGATTTTTTCCAAGTCTTTTACTTTTGCCTTTAATTGCTTCTTCTCGCGAATGTACGAATTAATGGCGCGTGAAGAGGCTCGTTTGATGGACTTTTCTTTCTTGGCAAGGTTTCGCAGGTTGTCCTGTGCCTGATAGTAGATATCTTCACTGACACTCGATTTAACACAAGAATGTAAGAATAGAATAGCAAAGACGGCCATACCCACCTGGATGGTCTTTCCCCATTGTAGCTTGAAGTTTTCAAAGCCCTGATTCGAGGGTGCAAAATCACCTTTTAAAAAATTTGTGGCCGGGTTTCTTGGCTTTTTTATTCCTTCTATAGCCAGCCCCAGAGCCACTCCACCCGTAAAGGTATTGTAGTTGCTGGATTGAATAGTGATTGACGGCAACTGAGGCACCAATGGGTTGGTTGCAATTTCTAAAAATTGAGTTAAATACGGTCCGATATTTTTAAGTTGTGCAACACCACCAGTTAACGAACATTTATTC
Source organism: Bdellovibrionales bacterium (assembly GCA_041391465.1). Lineage (GTDB taxonomy): Bacteria > Bdellovibrionota > Bdellovibrionia > Bdellovibrionales > UBA1609 > UBA1609. The sequence continues at coordinate 6,672 of JAWKNX010000011.1, read as the reverse complement.
ACATTTACATGCAGTTCGGTTTCAATTTCCATCAATGCTAATTTAAGTTTTCGGCCTAAATCGGTAAGAGGTCGAGCGAGGGTGTCAGAAGTAGCTTGAGCTTCAGTGGTTCTCATTGGAGAGCAGTATAAAACCTTTACTCTCTAGCTCCTTAATCGATTCCGAGAGGGGGAGTTGGTATTTCTTATGAACTTCTTCAGCCAGCAGTTTTCCACCCCAGCTGATAGTGCGGCAGGTGAGGAGCTCTTTGTTTTGATAGACCATCAATAATGTTTTAGAGTGTCCAATATGTATGAGAGCGCTCGCATCCTGCGGTACTGTTTGTTTAGGTGAGTTCTCATTTTCATCAGAAGGCTCTTCTTCAAATGCAGTTTCAAGTAAATCGGTTCTTTCTGGGGGAAGTTCTTTCCAATTTTCAAAAAGATTAGAGTAAGAGAGCGTTTCGCAACTCACGATACTGGGTTCTAGCCCGGAGTCTTTACAAGTTTGTAAGCATTCAGCAATTCGATCTTTAGGGCTAATAGAAGCCAGAACGTTGGCGCCACCACCAGATTGATACGATAGAATTTTTGCATCAAAAATGGCGTTATCAGGGGAGAAAGGGACTTCGTCTTCGATCTCTAAAGGCAGTGCCCGTTGAATACTGTGCCTTACTTTGAACGGAAAAAAGGTTCTACGATGAGTTACAAAATTTTGATTGATAGCTACGGCAATCTGTAGGTTAGTGGTGTCGACTTTTTCGAAGTGAGACCTTAAACTATCTATAATTGCGAGATTAACATCGGTGTTCGGTTGCATGGGTATGGGCAACTCAATGTAATTAAGCAGATTGGCCCCGGAAGAGCTCGACTCGATTTCGGCGATTTTTATGCTGTGTGATCCAATGTCGATACCAAAAGATTTCATTTTACAGCCGGCCTTTCGTCATCCAAAGTTTAGCACCAAAATCGAAAAAGAACAGTTTTATAGAGGGTTTATACGGACTAGGTCATGAGGTCTAGACTATTGTCAGTGGGACTGGCGTGGAATTCATTAATGGGTTAGTTTTATGAAAAGGTAACCACTATGAATCAAATCAAATTAGAATTGCATCCGTTCAATCAAATCCTGGGAAAAAACTCCCAACTTTTCGTTGAATTGAGGTTTTTATCAAGTGGCCGACTGGAGTTTACCTATGAATTGACCACTCCGATGAAGGTGATTTTTCCTGACTCCGAAGAAGAAACCAGATCCAAAGAGGACCTATGGAAGACCACTTGCTTCGAGTTGTTTTTAGGCTGGGGCAAAAAATATCTTGAGATCAACATCGCTCCAGATGGTATTTATGATATTTTTGAATTTGATAGTTATCGTCAAAAAACCTCCCAACCGCAGTCATTGATCCAAAATATCGTTTCTCGCAGTTTTTACATTGGGCAAACCGTATATTGCTTTGGAGTGGCTCAACTGCAAGAGGGGATAACGTTGACCCAGTTTGACAAAGTCCATCCGACCATGGTCGTTGAGTCAAAAACTGGTATGCATTACTGGGCAACCAAACATCCAAGTTCGGAGCCGGATTTTCATGATTCGACCCTTTGGACTCATCTACAACTAGAAAATTTGCCTAAATCTCCATCAGAAAAATAATGGGGCAAACCCTTTTAAAATCAAAAGTAATGAGAGCCCATCAGCTTAAAGGTGCCAAAAACAAAGAGAAGCAATACTTCCTACGAGGTCTGCAGTGAACAGTTGGTGCCGGACCTGGAGTTTGATACTATTTTTCTATGAAAGTATGTGTTCTCAACGGGAAAAATCAAATTTTTTTGACAGAGCAAGGAGAGGGGCCCACTCAAGGTCGGCCGGCTGTATTTTTGCGTCTCAGTGGGTGCAACCTTTTTTGTTACTGGTGTGACACAGATTACACCTGGAACTGGCAGGGCACGCTTTTTAAACACCAAAAAGATTCACAAGCCAATTACAAAAAATTCGACAAGAAACAATATCAAACAGAGCTCACACTCGAGCAAATTTTGGGGCAGCTGGAAGAGTTGCAAAACACCCCGAGGCTTGTGGTCACAGGTGGAGAGCCGCTATTGCAAGAGGCCAACTTGTTGGAACTGTTTAAAGCACTGCGCTCTCGATACAACGACATGTCTATAGAGATTGAGACAAATGGCACGAAAGCCCCTTCGCGGGAGCTGATAAAGTTGAATGTACAATTTAACGTTTCACCAAAGTTATCAAATTCAAAAATCCCGAAAAACCTTCGCATTAAACCGACGGTATTGACTTCGTTTGTCAGTGTTGAAAATTCCATTTTTAAATTTGTAATTATCGATCGAGAAGATATCAAAGAACTAGAACAGTTGATTCAACAAATACAAATTCCCAATGAAAAAATCTGGTTGATGCCCTGTGCGACCACTACCGAAGAGTTGGATACAACTTCCGTTTGGGTCAAAGAGGAGGCTGATTACCACAACTGGAACTTTACTGACCGATTGCAAATTCGCAAAAATATCCCTTAGGATTCTCCCCAGAAAACAATGCGCGGCCGACCGGTGGGGATAGTGGCTTTTTCAGTTTTTGGTGGTCCTCCAGGTGTCGTTTCTTGACCTTGCTCACCACTTTCTCCAGTGGTTTCTGATTCAGGTGGGCTAGTTTGTTCACCGGCACCTTGGGGATCGGTCTCTTTGTCACTCTCGTCATCCAAATATTTAACTAAATTATTTTTCAAACTATCAAAGTCATAAGTAATGACTTGGATTTCTCTTAAAATGTTATTGTGTTGTCCCACGGATGTGATTCTAAAATTGAACTTTTCACCAAAAAACAATGGGGTTTTTGACTGATTAAAGTCGGTCACATTAATACTGGATTCTTGATCTAAAAAATTGAGAAAATCCTCTTCGTCGGAAAAGGGGCCGCCCTTATCTTCGTCAGATCTTCGGTCGATGATGAGTTGCACGGTATCCTCATCCATTTGGGGGTCCAAAGTCATTAACACCTCGGCTGGAGCACTGTTAATGTTGATCCCTTGAACACCATAAATGGTTACGCGATCTTTTAATAAACGATAGACGTCTTCATTCATCCCAGCGACGAGCTTAATTTCATCTATTGTTCTAAAGGGTCCGTTGGGTGGGATTTTTCCAGCATCTTCAACAATGGGGTAGATGCTGGACTCGGCTCCGCCCGACTGGCGGTCTTCATCGGCATCGACCCAATCTACAAGATTGTCGAGAAGTTCATCAAAATTAGTGCCGCGATGAGTTTCTTCAAAGGCCTCATCATTGCTCATTTTATTCAAAAAGATCTGTTGAATTTGTGCCCTTGTTGAATTTCGCAACCGCTCCGACTCTGACGCCAAAGCATTGATATCTATTTTTTGTCCTTCGTCCTCTATAGTGAGAAAAAATTTAGACTCCATAAAGGATTCCGCAGTATTTTTTTTAATCTGCGAAGTTTCAACAGCATTTAACCCCTCGGGAATGTTCGGTGGCCATTCAAACGGAAATTGATAAATCAAATCAAGAATTTCTGCTTGCTCCCCCAGCTGTTCTCCGACTTGTGCTTTTGCTTTTTGATAGAGAAGTACACGAAGGAGTCCCACCTCCGTACCGGCGCGAGCCGCATAGTAGGCTCGAATGCGATTTATACTCTGTGAAGAAACGTTATATTCCAGAGTCGTTACCTCAGACAAATCCAAAGCCAGTGGTAAAATCACATTCAATGCCGCTAAAGTCATAATTAGCGCCACACCTTTTTTATTATTTACCGGTTGACGGAGGCGTTTTAAAAAGTGGCCGCAGCTGTAGCCCCATTGAATCTTCATTCACTGTCTCCTGTGGTGGGTGAGGAAACAGCACCCGTGCCACCAGGGCTAGTGGTATTGCTGGCCGTGTTGGCGGTTTTTGATTGGGGGTTGTTGGGGAAGTGAACGGCGGCTACGAGGTTATAACCGTATTCCTTTGCATTGTCTTTTCCGTCTTTTTCTTCTGGGTTAGTCACAATAATTTTAACCTCAACGGCTCCGGGGAAATGCCCTCGAATGGCCGGGTCCTGGTTCAACTTGCTGTCCCATGTGGCCCGCCATTCATCATTTTCAATATTATAATATCGCAATTCAAAAGTGTCGATATTCTCTAAAAGTACGGTGGCATTCCCGCCCTCTTTGGGGTCGTCATCCACGTAGGGAGAAACCCTTCGAAATAAACATTTACTGGATTGCTTTTTGTCGAGACGCCCTTTGCAGGTTCGAACAAAGTAGCTGATTTCTGCCAATTGACTCACCGGTTGATCTGGGTTCAGTTGAACATTGTTGGTGGAAGTAAAATGCACCTCTTCTTTTTCGCCGATAAAAAACGAACTGTCGGTGCGCAGAGGTTTTGTTTTGTATTTTTCCGCCAATGCGGGGTCAATAGTAGCGGCGTCGGTTGTTGCCTCTTGGGGGGTTCCACCTTCAGCTGCACCAGAAGCCGGATCAGTGGCGCCTTCTCCGGCCGCCGGGCTTTGTGTTTGGGTCGGGTTTTGCTTATTTTTATTTTTTTCTTTTTGTGCTCGATTCAATCGCAACACCTGTGCTTCGTTAAAAAGTTGAGTGTACATCTTGGAAAATTAAAAGCTTTGTTAATGTCGGTTTCACAACTTCTAAAGCGTCTCGTGTCACTGCTGTAATTTGCAACGAAGCATCTACTTTCTCGGCGTCGCATCCCCTTGAATGGCCATGGCGGCATAGGTGTTTAGGACCGCCATAATGGTAATGGCAATTATCAACTCAAGTAGCGTTAATCCTTTTTGCGACTTTATGACCATCAAGCTCCTCCGGGTAGAGTGAGAGGCTGATTTAGCCGACAATATAGGTGGCCACGGAATATTTCATTTCTTTTTTTATTGGGCAGTTGCACGATGATAGTGACTCGAACTTCAGTAATGGATTTATTAAAGTACTCCTGCATTTGATCGATAACTTGTAGAACGATCTCGCTGGTAGTGGCCTCACCGGAGGCTGGCCATAAATGCCGACTTCAAATCCGGCATGACAAATTCTCGGCTTTCCAGCAGCCACTTGTAATTGGGATATTCATCACCAAAGTCACCGAATCTTCTTCGGCAGGAGCTGCGCTCGATCTCCGGAATATTTTAATAGGGTTTCTGCCATTTTGCGTTCCAGTAAAAAGGCGGCATTATTATTCAATCGGGCTTTTTCGGACGCGTGCGTCAGGTTACCAGACCAAGCAACGGTCAGCACTCATCGCAGTGGTCAGAATAACGGCGGCAATCAAAACTTCCAGAGCGTGAAACCTTTATTGTTTTTCTTCTTCATTGGTTTCTCACCTCTTTTAACGGAACTTGCCGAGGCACTAAATCGCTTTTTCCACTCATGGGATTCGTAATAATAGTATAAAATTTATTTTCATCGTAGTTGAGCTGAATGGCAGCTTCGTCCACCATTCCTTGAGGTAAAAAGTAAATGTAAGCCCGCCCCTCAGTAATCGGTCGGTTTCTTCGAGTGAGTTCCACTTGAGTTAACTTCAATCCGGGTGGAAACTGTTGAACTTCTTTAAAAATTTTTGTGTCCATTTCGAAGATGGACGACTCTCCCTGTTCTTCTTTTGCTTTTTCGGGTTCACTTTCCATGACCACACCGGTAGCGGTGCTTTTTTCTATCCAATATCTTTGAGGAATCCCATCCAATTCATTTTCATCCAAATCTAAGACTAAGCGATAAGTTGTATTAAATAGTTTGGCTTGATATTGGATCCGACCAGTTACTAATGAAAACTTCACCACAAATCTTTTCATTTCTCGGGATGGGTTCGCCAAACGTGTGACCATAAAGCCCGAAAGTGTGGCTACGAGAACCAACACAACCATCACTTCCAACAAAGTGAATCCCTTCGAATTTTGCAGAACAGTTGTTCTTCTTCGCAAAAGACTCATCTCGTCATTATCCGGTTGTATTTGCAAATTTGCAAAGCAAACCCCATGGGAAGTGTTGCTTTGCATCGCTCTTTGAGTTTCTAGGGATGTGCGAGCTTAATTGTCTTCAGCTGCTGTTTCGCGACAGCCATCTCCACTGCAGACGTCGTCACTGGTGCCCTCTTTACGATCCGGTCCTGCAGAAATCAGCATGTAAGAGCCGTCCACCGCTTCATAATAGAGATCTTGTTTCCATGGGTCCTTGGGGATTTGTTTTAAGTAAGGGTCTGGTCCCCAATCGGCGCAGCTATCACCGGGCTGATTGATAAGTGCATCGAGCCCCTCGTCAGAGGTGGGGTAAAATCCGCAATCCGTGTAATACATATCCAGAGCCTGGCCGATTTGATTGAGTTGAATTTGTGCCTGTCGAATATTTGCTTTTTTAAGTCGATCCTGAACCGACACCACTAGAACTGAGGCAAGACCAGCAACAATAGCCAGTACAATCATAATTTCTAACAGCGTGAGTCCTCGTTGATTATTTAACATTGTTCCTCCGTCCAAAATTCTATGATTTGCGTATACTAGCCGCCAATGCTGGAAATTTCAAATATTGGGATCATTATAGCAAAAACTATGATGGCAATTATGACTCCCATAAGAATGAGCATTATGGGCTCTAATAGAGACGTCAAGGAGTCCACTTGATTCTCTACTTGAAAGTCATAGGCGTCGCTGACCTGCGTCAGCATGTTTTCTAGCTCGCCA
>JAWKNX010000010.1:0-107492 GCA_041391465.1 Bdellovibrionales bacterium | reverse complement strand
GTAATTACAAATACCAGTTTCAAAGTGATACTATAGAACGATATTGTGAAAAAACGTTGCTCGATCCTTGTCCACGATCTCAATTTCAGGCACGAAATGTCTCAATTCGATTTAATTTTTTCTCGAACGAAAACAGTCAAAAATAGATCAATTGTTTCTTTTTGAAACTAAAAACTAAATGACCCACTTACAGAAAAGTAGTCAATGATGACTTCCTCAATGGCGGTTGTAAAATTATGATTCGAATATTTTAATGACAATGAAAACTGGCGAGTGTTTTCAAGGTTTTTTCTCCACGTTAGTGCTGTCCCAATGGATCTCTCTGAAACTATGTCAACATCATATCCAGTTAAAAATATTTCTCCAAAAAAACTTTCCGACTGAGAAGTAAAGTATTCCGTGCGGACACCAACACTGGGACCAAACAACCCTCCAAAACCAAAAGGGCTTCCATGAGATACAAGCCCCATGGTGCTAATACTATATATCATACGACTGCGCGTGCGTTGTAAATCAAAGAGTTTTAGCGCATATGTTATTCCAAATCGCATTTCATAAAACTGAGGATTTAAGTCAATCGGTGTGGAGGAAAGCGTTCCCACAGTCAGCTCTGCATCGAAAAGCCAACCCCAAGGCTCTCCTCTTTCTGGACTAATATAGCTAGTACCCAATAACAGTGTCTCAGCGTTAAAAACTCCAAAACTCGTTTGCTCGTAAAATAAATTGGCCCATCCTGCACGAAATAAAAAAGAGTCCATCGCCGAAACCATTTTAAATTCATTGGCCTCAGGCGCAAAAATATAAACAGTTTCCCTCTCTACTTCTCCCTCAGGACTCCTGGCCGTAAATTGAACTTGGCTAATTCTGGAGTTTAGAAAAGCATAAATTGCAAATTCACCTGGGACTCCGCTTGAATTTGCCGGAGTATCTTTTCCCAACAACAACTGCCATCCAGGCCTCTCAAACTTCGCTTTCAGCACAACAAGTGGCTTGAAAGTATCTTCTTTGGGCAACAAAAAAACAGGGACCCGGTTGCTAACAAATTGAAGTCCTGAAATTTTTTGCTCTTCATGCTTTCTACGTAATACGTGGGCTACCCAAATCGCTTTTTGTGTGGATTTTACTTTTTCCGATAGTTCTTTTTGACGAGCCAACTCTTTTGCTGACTCACGTTTGCCAGACTGTGCAAAAGCAGGAAGAACGCATATTAAGGCAATTATAATTTTATAGACCATCTAAAATAGGCTCTCAGTTTTTACTAGCAAACTCAAGCGTATTATTGTGTCGACGATGATGGGGTACGCAGCTGCACCTTTCCATCCGGCTTATAATACAGGGTAAACCCAGCATATATTTTTTTCGGGTTTAATATAAGTTGCGGGTTGTTTTTCCAAATATCTCGCCAACGACTTTCATCCCCATATACTTTTTTTGCAATAGATTTGAGGGTATCATTTTTCCTAATCAAGTAGGGAGTGCCCTCTTTTTTAATAAAAACATACTGTACATTTTCAATAGTCAATACCGTTCCAACAGGCATTTTAGTGTAGTGAGCCATTTTATCTTTATTCAATTGATAAATCTCTTTCCATCGTAAGTAATTGCCATATTTGTCAAATGCAATCTTCATTAAGGTGTCACCCAATCGCACTGTGTAATATACCGTCTGACCGGTACCTTGAGCCGCCTTCAAATTCTCCTTGAGGGGGCCCACATTTTTGCCATTGATCTTTTTTGCCAATGGACCCTTATGCCCTAACTTGAAATCTCTTTTTTTATAGTTTAATTTTACATTTCTTTCTTCACTTTGTTTTTTTTGCTGCTCTTTTGGTTTTTCGGGAAGATTTTCCACATTTTCTATTCTGGTTTCAGTCAAACTGGGCGTGGGTATATTCTGACCAGCGGCTCCCATTACTTGTGGGCCTCCCTCGATAACCAAAGAAGAACCAACTTGATTGATCGTGCTTTCAGTTTTTCTGCCAATCTGTGCGATTCCGTTATTCGTGATTATTGCAATTTCATCGGCAATTTCGACCGGCAGTGGCATCTCAGCTGTCGACCGAACGGCCCGTCCCCTGAATCCGCTTCCAGAAGCACATCCTGTTAAAACAACAGCAAAGGCACATGCCAAATATATGACGTTTTTCGAACACTCCATACTGAAGTATCGGGACCTTAAGTGAATACTATTAACTTTAAGCCAATTCTGCGACCAAAGCCTTAATCGGTTTCATGACGCTGTTATGGGCAACAGCAATATAATCAAATCACAACGGACTTTTGTCTATATCTCTGGAATATTGGCGGAAGTGGAACAAGAGCCCATCATCCCATTCGATATGTTTTGCATTTCTTTTTTAACTCAGCATCACTCGATTCCTCATCTGCCTTTATAAAGTCCTTTACTTGATAGGATTGATCGAATTCATTTCTATCTTTCTGCTCTACGGAAAGCGCTGGCATTTAATATCGACTTCCAATCGTTTTATCTCGTTTTCAGTAAGAGTTAAGTAGTCTTTTACGGGATTTGTTCAGTTCAAACTCTTAATTTCTATCATCAATTGTCCAATAATATCTCTGACAGCCCTTTCCCACCGCTCAACATTCGAATCATTAACTTCTCTGCACGATCTCTATTCGCTTTTTGGAGCTCTCGAGCATCACTAATTTCATGCCACCACCCTCTTTTTAGCTCTTCGATTTGAGATCGCAAATTAGCCTGTTCTTTAATCGTTTGCTTTTCTATATGTCACGGTCATCGATGATCTCGAGTAGACTTTGAATTTGACTGTCTAAATCGACTTAATACGGTTTAGCCAAGAGATTGTCTCGTTTTTATTGAGCAAGTCCTCTCTTTTTTAAGACAGTAAGGTCAGCTTTACCACTCATTTTTTCAACATGCTTGAGCTTTTTCCTTTTGTTCAGCTAACTTGAGATTTCCATACAATAATCTCATTTTTTTTTAACTTTCTTGATATTTAATCGCAATTCATTAATTGCCATCTTTCTCTTCAAGCATTCCAAAAATAATCTTCCTCATATTTACTTTTTTTAAATTGCGTTGCCTTCTCTGCAATTCATCGAATTGTGAGCTTCAACCGCTTCAATTTTCTGTTTCTTTTTCTTCAACCAGCAATGTGTATTCCTCTACAACCTGAACCTTTCCTTGTTCGCCTTTGTATTTACTTTCTTCAATCGCAATACGATGTGAAGCTTTTAACTCTTCGATTTCAGCATTTTTTCTCGAATTTCCCGATCTCGCTTCATATCGATCTCCAATTCATTTTCATGTGAGATCTCAACCTTTCCGGCTCAATATTTTACCCGCTATAGCTCTTTCAAATTCAATTTCTTTTCATCTATTTCTCTTTGCGATTTGAGTTATTTACGCTTTACCTCTTCGACAACTCTTTCCAGTGACTTTTATAGTTCAGACGTTACCCACTTCTTCTTTTTCAGGCTTCAGCCCTCACCCGATCCAACTGAGTATCTTTATCTTTAAGTTCATTACTATGTCTTAGTTTTATCTCATTTAATATTTCAATATGACTTGCTTCTGCTTTATCTGCATCCAATCGGAGTCTATTTATCTCGTCTTCGTAATCAAATTTGACCTTCGCAATTTCTAAATCGTGCTCTTCGTTGACCTTTTCAAGCCGTCGCTCTAATGCATCAATGCTTTTCCTGTGCTTTAATCGAACAGCATTAAACTCTTCGTTGAGCTGATTGTGAATCTCTTCAGCTAAGGACTCTTTTTCGTTGATAACTTTAGAAATTTCATTTTCTTTTTCAGCAATCTCTTCACGATGACGAGATTTCATGTCTAATATTTTTTGATCAAATACGCTCAATTCATATTCATGGTTGGCTTTTAACATTTCTATATCACGAATTTTTTCAGAAATTGAAGCTTCATGTTTTTCTCGCTCTCGACTTACTTGTTCTTCGAAATTGATTTTAAGTTCACCAAACTCCTTTAAGCATTTTTCTCTAAATGCTTGATGCGAATTATCTTTTTCCTCAAGCGCTGACCTCATTTTTATTTCAATGGCTTCAATTTCTTTTTGCCCCTCGATCTTTTGGCACTCGAGATTTTTTTCATATTCATTTCCCAATTTTTCAATTTCAATCTTATGTTGCTTTTCAATATTATTGATTCTAGTGTCATAGCATTGAGTTAGATCGCTTATATCTAATGCATGTCTTTTTTTAATCTCTTCAATTTCAGATGAATGCTGTTTTACAAGTTGGTTTATATTTACCGTATGCTCTACATTTAGATTGTCGATCTCTTCACTATGGTCCACTTTTAGGCGATTAATTCTTTCTAAATATTGACTATTTAAACTATCAATTTCACTTGAATGCTGACCCTTCAGAATGTCAATTTGATCCATGTGCTTAATTTTTAATGACTCTAATTTATTTAAATTGTCTTCAGATAGCTTATCGATTTGTTCAATTTTGGATTTTACTTCTAGAGTCTTTACCTCTAATTGCTTTTCGAAGTCTTCGCGTAGGAACTTTATTTGAAAATCTTTTTCACTTATCTCATGGGCATGCTCTTGCCGTATTGCTTTTATCTCATTTCTACTTTTCAACCATGATTCTTTGGCTGCCTGCTCAGATTTTAATAACTCTTCAGAGTGCTTTTCACGAATCCTTTTTATTTCTGATTCGTGTTCAACCTTCAATTTTTCAATATATTTATCTTGATCCGCTACTTTCTTTGAATATCCTTCTACTGCAGCATCAACTTCTTCTTGATGAGTTGTACGGATTTCAATAATTCGAGCATTAAGCTGGTCAATTTCTAATTGAAATCTGCGAGTCAGCCCATCTACTTCAGATTGATGGTCCTCTGAAATTTTATCAATCTTATCAAGATGCTCTTGAATCTCTCTCTTATGATTCTGCTGTGTTTCCTTGATAAGCAAATGGCTCGCTGCTAGTTCAGAGTTGATTTTTTCCACTCTTGCATCTGCTAAAGCCTGCTGTTCAAATATCGTTGTTTCGATAGCAATATTATGCGCCTCTTTTAGTCTCTCCAAAGATTTATCTTTATCAGCTAGTTTCTCAATATGACCTTGAAGTACTGATTTTTGTTCCTCTTTAAAGCGGCCTAATTTGCTTTCATGAGCAGCTTCAATTCTTCAATTTCCAGCTTATGACTTTCAATTAAAGAATTCAATTTTTTGTTCCACCCTTCAATTTCAACACGATGCTTAGCTTTTACTTTGTCAACCTGAGTCGTCAATTTTATTTGATGTTCTACTTCAAATTCCGAAATCGCTCGCTGGGAATTTTGCGCAATTAACCTTTCCTCATCAATCTGTTTTTTTAAGCTTTCAATTTCTGCAAGAAGAACGTTGTTTGCACTTCGCAAATCAACAAATTTTGATTGCAACACTGATATTTGTGACTCTTGTTCTTCGACCTTCTGATCAAATTTTTCTGCCTGAATCGCTTCTTTTCTCAATTCACTTAATTGGCTCTCTAACTCTTTAATTTTTCTTTCTTTATTCGCCAACTTTTCAGCTATAGCCTTATTGTCATCTTTCTCAACCCTGCCTTTGATATGAAGTCTCTCAATTTTTTTGCTGAAGCTGATTCGCTTTTTTGTTCCACCTCGTGGAGCGAATTGATTTCAGAAACGCGTAATTTTAATTGCGCATTTTGTTCTTTCAGGAATTTCAAGTCTTGCTTCACTCTATCTGCCGAACATTGATGATATTCAAGCTTCTTTTTTATCTCTACTAAGACCATCTATCTTCTCATGCAGAAGTCTGTTTTTATTTTCAAGGGCCGTTATTCGATCACGATAACTTTTGATCTGATCCTTCATGTCATTAGAAATGCTTTTAAAATGCATAGCTTTACGATTTTTCTCTAATAAACTTTCTATGCGAGATCTCAGTTCGTACGTGCCGTCGGCTTCCCTTTGCAGTCTTTTGTTTATGCTCATTAGTAAATTTAGGTCATTTTTTGAGGCTTTCAGTTTTATTTCCAAGTTATCCACTGTCGACTTTAGTGATTGAACCTGTTCTTGCAATTTTTTATTTTTAAGCTTTCCGGATTGCAGCACCTCTTTCTGCATTAAATTGACTAGTTGTAATTCCGAAACTGCTGACGTTGTTAATTGCTTATCGTTTTCGATGACATCAACTGATTCAGGTAGGCTCGATTCAATTAGTTTTGTCTTTTCCATTTTTTCGCAATTCCTTTGCTAACCAATCGACTTATTCAACGATAGGCACAGTGTTATTCGAAAGCTCCAACTTATTTTTTGAAATCTTATTGCCGAGTTCGGCAAATGCTTGATTTACCGATTCATATTTTGGCAACGCCCTGGTTTTTATTATTTCCCAAGAACTTGGATCACTAATTATACTGTTTCTGAAGCCTTGAAGCTCCATCATTTGCTCTGATAAGCTTCTCGTTTCAAAGTATAAATCCCTATAAAATAATTTTGATGCAAAACCTTCTTTATCCAACTCGGACAACGCCTGTCTAATGGAGTTTTGAGTGACGAGCCAGGAGTTGTTAAATTGTGCCCACTGCTGTTTTGATTGGGTCCCCCCTGATTTTCGCAATTGTCTATAAATTCTAGTACTGTCATTGAATTGAGACTTCAAAGTCTCGAGTATATCATTGATTTCCTCTAATTCTATTTGCGCTCTGTCCTCAACAGATTTGCGAAAGGAAATAAGGTTTTTAAAATAATATTCGTCTCTTTCTCCACCAATAAATTCTTTCCCAGAAAATATAACCTCATCTTCAATGGTCTTGCATGTATGGCAAAAAACCTCTAGTGAGTACTCTCCCATAGGGATGTACGCCCCATTAGTTTGCCTTACGGGTCCAATTTTGGTGATTGACGATTCTAACCGAATTGTCTTAATAAAGCTAAAACCAGTTTGACCGACTAACGTCTGTGGGACTCCCTGAAGTTTTATCTTTATTTTTTCACCTAAAGGGATATTGGTAGCTAGAACTATTTGTGGTTCCCGGGTATTCGCACGCTCGATGACCATATGGGCTTGAGGGCCATTTTTAGAAAAACTCGACGACAACACTTCGTTTATCTTAGATTTTTCAAATCCATTAATTTTTGAAAGCATTTGGTCTCTTTTGGCTCGTTCTATTTGCCAGCCTATTAATAAACCCCCAAATACAATGAAAGTTATTGCTGCAGTAGCAGAAGCCACTTGCGTTCTTTTTTCTAAAGCTTTGAACCACCTATAGATTTTGTGTAAATAGAACCGGACCTTTTCTTTAGGCCCGTTCCTCAGCCTTACAGATTCTACCTGATCTAATAGCATTTCAATATTTGGATCTACAGGACCATTAAAATAATGCATTCTTGCTTTCAAAGCCGGTGCAAGATTTAGACTTTCGTCATTTTTGAATTGATTAAGGGACTTATTTAAATTCAATATTTCTAAAAACTGTTCATCGGATAAATCTAATGGTTTGTTAGACTTGTAGCCATTGAAGTTTTCGTACTGCCTTAAACGCTCCCAGCTTGGCATTCCTGGTTTCCAGAAAAAGTGGTCTAATGAAATCAGACCCAATTTAAGCATATCTTGGATCTCGGCAATAGCATGGGGACCAAAATAACGAGTGTTTCTAAAGATAAACCAGACCCTTTTCGTTGATACACGAAGGTCAAAGGATGTTTGTTGTTGAAGTTTTTTTGGCACTATATCCATTAATATAAGTATAATTACTTACATTATATCGTTACAATGTTAGACATCTTTGCCCTGCTCTAACACTCTGTTTTCAGACTTTAATATTAAGTAAATTCTACCGCCTCGACCTCAACAACTAGACTCAAACTGATACTCTATATTTCCGAACAAATATATTGAAGCAGGAGTTCGATGATGAATATTTCACCAATAGTGGGTCTAACTTTAGCCGTATTAGTTTTTTTGCTTACGGCACTCACTTCTACTGAAAACTGGAGTGTTTTCCTAGATGTACACGCAGCTCTTATCGTACTTGGTGGTACAACAGCTGCCTCTTTGCTTAGCTTTTCATTTACAAACATGAAGGACGTCGCAAAAGTTTTTGTGTCAAGAGTACTCAAAGGACAGCTGAGTAGGTATGAAGAAGTTGTAGACGAAATTGTGGATCTTTCTAAGGGTTATCGAGAGAATAGCAAATACTTTGAACAAAAAGTAAGTGATATTAAAAATCCATTCCTGAAAGAGGCTATTCAACTCACGCTAGAGGGTGGACTTGCTGATTCTGATATCGATGCCATATTGGTGAAAAGAGCACAAACTCATTTTAAACGCTATGAAGAAGATGCTCACATTTTTCAAACACTCGCAAAGTTCCCTCCAGCCTTTGGACTGCTTGGGGCCGTTGTTGGGATGGTTTCACTAATGCAAGGTCTCGGTGGTGCAGATGCAATTAAAACTGTTGGACCGGCGATGGCAGTGGCACTTGTCGCAACGCTTTATGGAATTGCTGTTGCTAATTTTATATTTATTCCATTGGGTGAAAACTTGGCAAAATACAACCGCGGAGACCGAATCATTAGGCAGATGGTAATCGACGGACTGAAACTGGTCCGCTCAAAAAACACCCTCTCCTAGTGCAAGAGATTATCGTTAGCTACCTACTACCCAATGAGAGAAAAGCCATCGGTAAAAATCGAAGATTCCTTTTCAAATTCAGAGGCGGCGTAAGTCATGGCTCTGGAAGAATATGATCCGCTGACATCTCATTGGGAAGACACTGAGTCCCCCCCTAAACACGAAGACTCTGAAGGCGTTTGGCTTATTAGTTATGCTGATTTGATGACTCTACTCATGGGTTTTTTTGCACTAATGACGTCAATGGCAAACTTCAATGAACAAGAGTTTGCAAAATTGGAGATAGTGCCGCCGAATTCTTCGGGGGCAAAATCGAAAAGCCCTTCGAAGAACTCGCTAATAATTTAAAAAAGGTCATTCAAGAAAAAGGCCTTCAGGATCAAGTAATCATAGAGGCAGAAAAAACGGGAGTGACAATGACGTTCGAAGGGACTTTGTTTTTGAATCTGCATCAATTGAACTAAAGAAAACTGCAGACGAGCTAATGAATGAAATTATTGCCATTTTAAAAAATGAAGCTTCTGACAAAAAATTCCTTATTGAGGGCCATACTGACAAAGTCCCAATTAGCCAGGGCATCATTGCTAGTAATTGGGAACTATCTTCACTCCGTGCATCCAATGTAGCCCGACTATTTGAACGACAAGGGTTTAACCGAACTCAGATAATGACTATCGGGCTGGGAGACACCCGCCCCTTTGAATGGAAAAGCCCTGGCAAAGAAGTGCAGCATCAACGCACGGAAAATGAACTTAATGCAAAAAACAGACGCGTTGTAATTAAACTTTTAAACAAGCTTCCGCTCTAAATAGCCAGCATACTTCAGCGCATTCATTTAATTCCTTTATGCCTACTATTAGTTTTCTTTTTGGAGTGTTTTGCAATTTTTGCCTTAACAATAATAAATGCTACAGCGTGCAGGAATTCAAATCCATATACTTTGATCTAACTATGGTATGTGAAATGCATAGAATTACTTGGATTCTTATAAATTTAAAACTTGCTCCGACACTTCAAAACGAGGCCTGTGAATAATGAAATACAATCTTAAATTTCGCCTTTTGATTTTAACTATAGGAATCATATTGACGTCCAGTTTTTATGCTGGTGCAAAGACCCCCACTGGTTGCTTTCAGTTTGCTAGCGATAATCCCAAAAAAATAGTCAATTTCCATTGCGAAAACACTCCTGAGATCGTGATCCCAGAAGGGGTCGAGATCATAGGTGAATTGGCCTTTTACTACAAATATTTGACCAAAGTGCAATTACCCACGAGCCTCAAAATCATTGAACCAAAAGCTTTTTTGTCAAACCGAATCACTCATTTGACGATCCCCGACGCAGTAGAAGAGTTAGGCGACCTGGCTTTTAAATACAATCAAATCACTCATCTTGAACTGGGTAAAGGCATAAAATCTATTGGATACGAAACATTTGCTCACAATTATATTCAAAGTTTGAATGTACCAGGGAACATAAAAGATATTGGAGGGCTTGCCTTTTTCCAAAATAAAACTTTGAAAAAACTTAAATTAGAGGAAGGTGTAGAGCGAATTGCCCAAGATGCATTTTACGGTAACAGTATTGAACGCCTCATTACCCCAACAAGCCTCAAGTTTATAGGAAAAAGCGCCTTCGCATACAATACGATAAACTACGTGCAGTTCAACGAAGGGTTAGAATACATCGAGGAATTGGCGTTTGGTCATAACGATATCTCTGACATTGATCTTCCACATAGCCTGCTAGGTATAGGCAATGAGGCGTTTCGAGAAAATCTCGTTTTTTTTGCAATGATTCCCAATGGAGTGAGATATATTGGTTTCGATATTTTTGCTAGAAACCCCATTCAATCTGTGGTTCTTGAACAAGGCATAGAAACCGAAATTCAGATTGACGAGGGTCAAAATGTTAGTTTCCCAGGCATTGAGGTTGTATTCAATTAATTCAGATTATTTGGAAAATACTCCGCTGATTGACCTTGAGACTGTTGTCTGAAGCACCAATGTTCGCTTGAATCACACACTGAATCCATATTAAACTCATTTAATGAAGAGTTCTACTTCGGCGAAAAGGTTCGTCCAAAAGCTTGAAAACAAATACTATGATTTATTTTCTCTGCACGAGTTTGAATCTTCTAAAAGCTTAAAAGCTGCCTTTATACTGGTGCTCATACATTTCTCTTTTGCATTAAAAGACTGGTTTTTTAAGCCCATCGCTACGGTACAGGAAGAGGCTGCAAACGCGACGCTTTGTTGGCCGCATTTTCAAAGTTGTTACAAACTCAACGTGCTCGATTTTATAAATTACGGGTTTAGCCACACCTATTTGTACACAGCCCTTTTTACATGTTTAATTCTTGCTTTCGTATTCGTTGCGCGAAAAAACTGGGTTTACGCTCATTTATTCACTAGTATTTTATTTCTTTGGCGCTTTCTTTACTTTTTTGTTGTTACTTATAAAATTCCTGCAGGATATGAATACTACAGCCAACCATTTGCATTTATTCTTTTGTTTGCGAGCAACAAACTCTTTTTAATGAGATTCTGTTTAGCGTTTTTATATTTTCTTTCAGCTCAAGTAAAATTTTATGAAAGCTGGATTGTCGGCACCTATTTCACAAGCACACATCTAGGGATGCCTTTGTTTTCGGACTCTTTAGCACCTTTAGCAACGAACCTAGTTATTTTGTTGGAAATTTTTGGATCTTGGGCACTGATGTTACCAAGGAAAAAATATTTTCCTTGGTTGCTCGGCCTTTGGATACTGTTTCATATCTACTCGGTCACAATCGTTGGCTTTAACTACCCGTTCTACAGTGCCCTTGCTCTTGGTACTTTTTGGGCTGGATGAAATATCAAAGCCAAAATGGAAGTTGAATTTCGGCGCTTTGGCTGGCGGCTTTTGCATTGTCTTTTTAAGTTTTTTGCATTCAATCCCTCACTGGATACCAGGAGATATTAAGTACACTCAAGAAGGCTATAAGTACGGAGTTGGTATGATCGATGCCAATCATCAATGCCAATCAATTACTACGTTTCACTACCAAAACGATACTTCTCATCAAAGAAAGTATAATTCACAAGAAGGACAGAATCGTTGTCCGGCATTTTCTTTTTGGTTTCCACTGAAACGTACTTGTGAAAAAGACCCAAATATAAAAAAAATTTCCTGGCAGTTTTATCACTCAATTAACGGCGGTCCTTTTTATGAAATCGTAAATGTAGATAACGCTTGCCAACTCGAGTATAAATTTTTGAGCCATAACGAATGGATCAATTCACCTGAGTTTGGTGCTCCTATTGTGGGGTATCCACGTCCTAACCTTCTATATATAAACAACATCAGGCATAACGAGGAGTTTGTTTCTGACCAACCCTTTGATAAGCCCATTGCAACAACGCAGTTGTTTTTTAAATCCCATATAAAGTTTTTTAAATTTGTTTATTGGACACTATGGTTTGCAGTCCTTGTGTTCACTGTATATAAAAGCGTTTATTACCTATGTCGCAGGACTCCATAATTTGGACTTTCAATTTATTCATGTATCATTAAATGAAATCACTTAAAATTAGGAGATCACCATGAAATTCATATTAGCCATACTATTGTCGACTTTCGCCATCAGTTGCGCCTCAAACGCTCCCAAAGAAAGCTCTAATAATGATAAAAACAATGATGTGGCAAAAGAGACCATGAAAAAAGATGAAAAGCCCATGGAGAAAGCTTCAGCAGGTACAGTCAATTGCGCTCAAGGTGACGACAAACGCTCCATTGAAGTAATAAAAACAAACAGCGGTTGTGAAGTGGCCTATGTAAAGTTTGGTGAAACGAAAACCGTTGCTTCTTCAGTAAATGGAACAGAGCACTGCGAAAGCGTACAGCAAAAAATGAAAACCAACTTAACGAGTGCCGGTTTTACCTGCAACTAATTCAATAGATCATCGATAGATAATTTAGCTATAATCAACTCGATTTCAAAATTTGCTCAAGAAGTGGGGTAGAAACATTTTATTAGTAATTGGCGCCCCACTTGCATTGTTTCATAATTGGTAGACCCTTGTGTTTGGTTTTTTCCATGACTTTATAGGCATAATTTTATATTTTTTCAAAATCGTCGAAAATAGAAGGCATTAATTGTGGAACTAAAAGCAAAAGAACTGCTCGATAAATGGTGTCAGTTGGTCGCGCAATCTTCACTCGAAGAGTTGCTTGATCTATACTTGGATGACGCCCAACTCAAGCCCACGTTATCTAACGCCATCCGTAGAAAAAAAGGAGATATCGTTCCATATTTTGAGGAGGGTGGGAAGTTCGACGACCTGGATTTCTAAAGCAGGAGCACATAACAAGTGTGGAGGTCCTGGAATCGGCTCCACAGGCTATAGGAAACGTGATTGTCGATATGGGAAAATACCGCTTTAATCCTTCAGGGAGAGAAAAAGTCGTAGCGGACTTCACATTCGTTTTTCGACTAACGGCAGAAGGACAGCTTAAAATATGGCTTATCATCACTCTTCATTTGAAATGTAAATTACAGGGAAGTTGATCGCCATTTGAATGAAAGAATTCTCCGGTCTGCGAGAGACTCAAGTTTCCCAGTACGTTAAACATTCCAGCTACACACTCCGGAGGATCGATAAGTCCATTTCCACCGGTCATATCGGTCCTGACAAATCCTGGGTGCAATAGAACAACGAGTGATTTCTCGAGGACGCAAATCAACTGCTAAAGATTTACCTGCAGCATTGAGTGCCGCTTTTGACATGCGATACCCATAACGGCCTCCGGAATCATTATCTGCTATTGAGCCCATTCGGCTCGTCAATGAAACCACCGTAGAGCCTTTTAAGGGCGATCACTAAAAGCTTTTACCGTCTTTAACGGACCTATCGAATTGACCTTGAAGTTTTTTCTCCAGTAGGTCCAAAGTCTAAATCTTGAAGGACTCGTCCGTCCACTGGCCGGATACATGTATTAGCAAATCTAGATCATCGAGAACGAATTCTTTGCTTAATTGGGAGAGATCTTCAATCTCATTGTGACATCAAATCCTTCTACAATGTGAAGATCCAGTTGGTTTAGTTGATCGCTGGATTTGCGACAAAATGCCCAAACTTTATCTACCCTTTCAGTTAATTGTTTACAAAACTCATAACCGATTCCGCGATTACTTTCTAGCAGCAACGTTCATTTTCACTCTCCCTTGTTTAATTTCTTCAACAGCTTCCGGGTTCAAAAGCGTGCTTATGTCTCCAAAATTATCTAAGTCATTCGCCGCAATTTTCCTCAAAATTCGACGCATTATTTTACCAGATCGTGTTTTCGGTAAAGCGCTTACAATTTGAATTTTTTCCGGTTTCGAAAATGACCCAATTTCTTTTGTAACAAAACCTTGCAGATCTTTAATGAGTTTTTGTGGGTCTTCAACTTTATGTGGACAGATGACATAGGCATATATCCCCTGGCCTTTTATGTCATGCGGATATCCCACTACGGCAGACTCTACAACAAGTTCGTGTTGGTTTAAAACATCTTCTACTTCTGCCGTCCCTATTCGATGTCCAGAGACATTAATAACATCATCTACTCTACCTATAATTCTATAATGACCCTGCTTATCTCTTTTGGCGCCATCACCAGTAAAATAATAACCGGGATAACTACTGAAGTAGGTTTCCACGTAACGCTTTCATCTCCATAAATGGTTCTTGCAATGCTCGGCCATGGCTTTTTAATGACTAAATTTCCTTCGACCCCATTTTTCTTCCATTTCGTTTCCTTCGGAGTCCATAAGCCCCAATTCGACTCCAGGTAACGGGTTGACGCAAAACAAGGTTTCATCTCCGTAATATTTGCTAGTGGAGAGATCATGATTCCACCCATTTCAGTTTGCCACCAAGTATCGACGATGGGGCAGTTTTCGTGTCCAACATTTTGTAATACCACTGCCAAGCTTCCTCGTTGATTGGCTCCCCTACACTGCCAACACTTTCAAGCTTTCAAACTGGCTTTTTAACAAATTCAATATCAGGCTTCCAATGCTCTGATCGCAGTGGGAGCGGTATAGAAATGAGTGACTGAATGTTTGTCTATGGTTTGCCAAAAATCGACCTGGATCTGGATATGTAGGAACCCCTTCGAACATGACTTGAGTCACTCCTGAAAGCAGTAGCCCATAAGTCATATAAAGGTGTGCCCAGTAACCCAACCAATATCTGCACTACACCAAAATACGTCCGACTCTTCTTGCATCTGGAAAACGTTTTCAAAACTATATTGGGCCAAAAACCATGTAACCCGCACATGTGTGAACGAGGCCTTTTGGCTTACCTGTAGATCCAGATGTGTAAAGTATAAAAGAGTGGATCCTCTGCCTCCATTGGCTCTGCTTCACATAGGTCCGATTGGGAAGAAATCACTTCCTTCCAATCCTTATCTCGACCATGTTGCCATTTAATTTCGTTATTTGCCCTTCGGTGAACAAGAACGCACTCAATCGAAGTACAGGAGTTGAGAGCCTCATCACAAATATCTTTCAATGGAATTAACTTATCACCTCTGTGGCCTCCGTCATTTGTGACTAGAATTTTTGCCTGGCAATCATTAATTCTGTCTGCAAGCGCCTTTGCCGAAAATCCTCCAAAAACAACTGAGTGGACAGCCCCAATTCGTGCACATGCGAGGACTCCAATCAACAGTTCTGGCACCATCGACATGTAAAAACATATTCGATCACCTTTTTTTACTCCTACAGATTTATAATAATTGGCCACTTTATTCACTTCACTCGCCAGCTGATTGTACGTGAATGATTGCATGGGGGCCGCAATATCGTTGGGTTCGTAAATGATAGCCGTTTTATTTCCGCTTTTAAGAAGGTGTCGGTCCAAGCAGTTTTCTGTGATGTTTAATTGGGCTCCCGAAAACCATTTTATATTCTGCTCAGAAAAACTTCCGGAAAACAACGTTTCCCATTTTTTAATCCACCTAAATTGGCTAGCAACTTCCGCCCAAAACTGGTCAGGATTTTCTTTGGCGAGAGCATAGTAATTTTCATAGTCTTTCTGGCTTTTTATTCGAATCATATTGACTCCTCGAACAGGCATAATTTAACGCACCAATTATATCCATTTGCTTCTTGAGGTCACGACTCGATCTGGAATAAACTAGGCCTTCGACACACGGCAACGCTTTACAGAAAGACCTTATTGAAATAGGGTGGGTTTGAAATGTGAGGAGAGCCCCTATGCAGGAAAACGACTTTCAACAGGAAATCCGCGACGGAATATCAGACGTATTACCACCCGCCAAAAAATTAAATCAAAGTGTCAGTCATGCTCCCATCAGAAAACAAATTCTCACAGAGAGCGAAAAGAAACTTGCCTTGAAAAATGCCCTTCGGTATTTTCCAAAAAAATTACATGCGGAATTAGCACCTGAGTTTTTACAAGAACTCAATCAGTTCGGACGCATTTACATGTATCGATATCGACCCGACTATGAAATCAAGGCCCGCAGGTGGAATGACTACCCTCACAAATCTCAGCAAGCTGCTGCTATTATGATGATGTTGTCAAATAATTTGGATCACGCAGTGGCACAACACCCCGAGGAACTTATAACCTATGGTGGCAATGGAGCTGTCTTTCAAAATTGGGCTCAGTACCGCCTAACCATGCAATACCTCTCTGAACTGGAAGACGACCAGACCTTGGTTCTTTATTCCGGCCACCCCTTGGGCGTTTTCCCAAGTAACAAAGAAGCCCCTCGCGTGGTCATTACTAATGGCTTGATGATACCTAATTACTCAAAGCCCGACGACTGGGAGCGCTTTAATGCTTTAGGCGTTACCCAATATGGCCAAATGACTGCTGGTAGTTTTATGTACATTGGACCACAAGGGATTGTACATGGAACTACAATTACAATACTCAATGCCGGCCGCAAACTATCAGAAAAAGATGGGAAAGGTGATCTGAGTGGTCGACTTTTTATTAGCTCCGGCTTGGGAGGCATGTCAGGGGCACAAGCAAAAGCCAGCGCCATCGCTGGTGCCATAGGGGTGGTTGCTGAGGTGAACCCGCTGGCCACCGAAAAACGTTTTACGCAGGGATGGGTTGATGAGGTTCACCATGATTTTGATTCCCTTTTTAAAAGAGTTGAAATCGCTCGTAAAAATGGAGAAGCCGTATCGCTCGCCTTTCAGGGAAATATCGTAAATCTATGGGAAGAGTGTGTGAAGAGAGATATTCAAGTTGATTTAGGCTCTGACCAAACCTCTTTACATAACCCATGGGCTGGTGGGTATTACCCCGCCGGACTGACATTTGAAGAGTCGCAAAAAATGATGGCAAATGAACCTGATCAATTCAAACGATATGTCCAAGAAAGTTTAAAGCGACAAGTGAACGCCATAAATACACTCAGTCAAGGAATGTACTTTTTCGACTACGGGAACGCATTTCTCTTGGAAGCCAAAAAGAGCTGGTGCACAAATTTGTAATCCTGATGGAGAGTTTGTTATCCAAGTTATGTACAAGACATAATGGGACCCATGTGTTTTGATTTTGGCTTTGGTCCCTTTCGGTGGGTTTGCGCTTCTGGGCTTCCGGAAGATTTATCTAAAACTGACTCGATTGCGGCGAATGTGCTGTCTGCAATGGAATCCGATGCTCCGAGAGAAATTAAACAACAAATTCGCGACAATTTGCTTTGGATCCAATCAGCACAAGAAAACCAAATGGTTGTTGGCTCCCAAGCCAGAATACTCTATGCAGACGCTGAGGGTCGTATTCGAATTGCTCGGGAGTTTAATCGGGCCATTCGGGATGGTGAACTCACTGGACCCGTCGTTTTAGGCCGAGATCATCATGACGTTTCTGGTACAGATTCCCCTTATAGAGAAACTTCAAATATCTACGATGGCTCTCAGTTTACTGCAGATATGGCCGTGCATAATTTCGTTGGAGATGCATTCCGTGGAGCCACCTGGGTCTCTTTACACAATGGCGGTGGCGTGGGTTGGGGTGAAGTCATTAATGGAGGGTTCGGCATGGTTCTTGATGGCAGCGAGGATTGTGATCGGCGAATTGACCAAATGCTGTTTTGGGATGTCAATAATGGAATCGCTCACGTCGGTCTTGGGCGCGTAATTCTGAAGCTCGATTTGCCATTGAGAGAGCCATGTCCAAGGAGTCTAAACTTAAAGTAACTCTGCCTGAAATTGCCGACGACAAATTTATAGACTCTTTGTTTTAGTGGTTTCTTGAGCATTTGAATTGTTGGGATATGAATCAATTTCAATATTTTTGCTCGAGTATTAATGTTAATTTGTGTATAACAGGTTTATGTACGCAGCCATTGATATTGGGTCCAACGGAGTTCGACTCGCTATTTTACAAAAACATTCAGTCGAAACTACTGTCATTCGTGTGCCTATTCGATTGGGTGGTGACACCTTCAAGTGCGGTAAAATAACTGATAAAAATAAAAAAAAACTAACTAAAGCGATGCAACACTTTCGAAGAATATTGGATGACAATGGGGTATATTCCTGTCGTGCAGTGGCAACCAGTGCTCTTCGTGAGGCGAAAAACAATAAACAAGTCATTTCCGACGTTAAAAAAAAATCGGGTATTGAAATTGAACTCATTGACGGAAGTACAGAAGCTTGGCTCATTCAAAAAGCCGTCGAAAACGAACTCCATCTCAATGGAGCTCCTCACCTAATAATGGATATTGGTGGCGGAAGCGTAGAGTTCATTGCAGCACAGGCCAACAAGATTCATCACGTATGTTCGCTAAGGATCGGCACGGTCCGCCTTTTGAATTTAGTTAAAGAATCTAACCCCGTCAGTAGCTTTGAGAAATACTTAGAATTGTGCGAAGAGAAAATAGAAACCCTCGATAAATTAAAAGAATTTGCACTGAATAATCGCAATGAATTACGGTTTATTGGAACCGGTGGGAATTTTCGAAGATTGCAAAAATTGAAAAACACATTGAAATTAGGGCTGCCATCAACACCATTGCAAGTTGAAGATCTCGGCGTTGTAATAGACACCCTTTTGTCTATGTCTTTTAAAAATCGAATTGATAAACTTCAACTAAGAAAAGATCGCGCCGATGTCATTCTCCCGGCTTCAGCGCTTGTTGTCGCTGCTACGCAGTTTTTTGAAATCGATGAAATAATTATTCCAAAATCAGGATTGAAAGATGGCGTGATTTTCAATCAAATGGAGGATCGGCTTTAATTTTCACCGATTGTGGCTTGACGATTTTTGGCTTCAATCATGAGTTGATCGTGACTGCCAATCGCATTATTCGAACCTTTGCGCTGCTTGTAGATGCCATTGGAATCCATATCCCAGGCGAGCTTCTGATCTTGCAATAAGATTTCGAAAATATTTAAGATTCGCACCTTTAACTCTGGCTCCAAAATAGGAGTAGCCACTTCCACTCGACCCACCAAATTTCTCTTCATCCAGTCTGCGGAGCCAATATAAAGCTGCCCGCCCTCCCTCTCTACGGAGCCATTACGAAAATAATAAACTCTCGAGTGCTCGAGAAAAGGGCCAATAATGGATATCACCTTGATGTTTTCACTCAAACCCTTCTTACCAGGGATAAGGCAACAAAAGCCTCTAATAATCATCTGAATTTTTACGCCGGCAGCAGAAGCCTTATAGAGTTCATTAATCACATCTTTTTCATCTAAAGAGTTAATTTTGACGAGTATCTCTGCCGGAAGACCTTTCTTAGCATTTTCTGCCTCTTTGCGGATCGAATCGATAATCTTCTTTTTCAAATTCATAGGAGCAACCAAAATTTTTTGATAATCATCCTTAAGAGACCGACCCGTAAGAAAGTGGAATAGCTCAACGACATCATTTACAATTTTTTTGTTGGCCGTCAATAATCCAAAGTCAGTGTAAAGTTTGGCTGTTTGTGGATGGTAGTTCCCAGTGCCTATATGGGCATAAGTTTTAATTTTTGTGCCCTCTCTGCGGACAACCATTGCCGTTTTACAATGCGTCTTTAAGCCTATCACTCCATAAACGACATGAACGCCCACTCTCTCCAGCTCCTTGGCCCAATATATATTGCGTTCTTCATCCAATCGCGCTTTCAACTCAATCAGACAAACAACTTGTTTACCCAGCTCAGCCGCTCGCATAAGTGCCTTGACGATGGGACTATGCTGACTGGTTCGATACAAAGTCATTTTAATCGCTAATGTCTTAGGGTCATCTGCCGCAGAGACGATAAATCTCTCCACACTATTAGAAAAGCTCTCATAAGGGTGGTGAACAAGAATGTCTTTTTGCTTTATGATAGAAAAAATATTTGCAGTGTCATCCGCTAAGGCTGGAGGTGAAACTGGTTGCCAAGGCTGGTATTTTAAATCCGCACGATCGATATTTGAGTATAAAGACATGAGTTCTTTATACTCTAGTTGATAGGGATATTCGTAGATATCTTCTTCGTGTAATTCTAGTTCCAATCTTAAAAATTTTAACAACCACTTATCTGGTTTAGGCCCATGCTCCAAACTCACAACTTGAGCAAACTTTTTTCTTTGTTTAACCTCTTCTGAAATGGAATCTAACAGGTCTTCAACATCTTCATCACTGCCCTCACCGGCTTCGATATCTATATTCCTAATAAGGCGAAAAGTCATAAATCCAGCTATTTCCATTTTCGGAAATAGCTTTTCTAGATTGTTGCGAATCAAATCAATCATACTAATAAAACGTACTTGTCCCGAACTGCTCCCTGGAACTCGAATCCACATTGGAAAACTGATCGGCACTTTAATGCGCGCAAATAACTTTTCATTTGAATCTTGGTGCCTTAACGCCACGGCGATAGAAGTGGAGAGTGTAGATATCAGTGGAAATGGATGCCCCTGATCCACAGCCATTGGAGTCAAAACCGGAAAAACATTGTTTTCAAAATAATTGTTACACCAATCTTTACCTTCCTGATCCAACCGACTCCACTTGGTCAGGCTTACATTTTCTTTTTTCAAGTTCGGCTTCAATTCTTCTTTAAGTAGTCGATCCACTTCGACAAGCTGCAATTGAACTCGATTTCTGATTTCATCAATTTGCTGCTTAGGGCTCATTGCCCCTTCAGATGTATCTGCATACTTAACTATATGCTGGCGTTTTAATCCACCGACCCTTTTCATATAAAATTCATCTAAATTAGAGTGGAAAATACTAAGAAACTTTATCCGCTCCAACATTGGAGTTCTGGAGTCTTGAGCTTGAAATAATACTCGCTCATTAAACTTTAACCACTCCAACTCTCTATTAAGGGTTGGCATGTTCTCTTTTACTGGGCTGTTTTTTTGGGCGACAACTTTACTCATACGGAGCCCAAACATGACAGAAAAACCCAAACAATGCACTGTTTAATTTCTTATTAACTCACATTCCCAATGAAGTGTTCGTCCCCTCAAAAAGGTGTTGTTTCGGCTCAATTTATATGAAAGTAATAGCTAGAAAATTGGCGGGGACCCTATGGATTTAACTTATTCTCAATATTTACAACTAGATAAAGTACTTAATGCGCAAAAGCCCCAGTCGGATGGTGAACACGACGAAATGCTATTTATAATTATTCACCAATCCTATGAGCTTTGGTTTAAACAAATGATTCATGAGGCCCGGTACCTTCAATTGAATTTAATTAGCCGCAATTACCATATTTCATTGGCTACCATTGAAAGAATTTTAACAATTTTGAAAACTGCGGTTTCACAAGTCGATATTTTAGAAACCATGACTCCCATTTCTTTTGCCAGTTTCAGAGAAAGACTTGCAACTTCAAGTGGATTACAGTCTTGGCAGTTCCGGGTTTTTGAATTTGTTCTCGGACATAAACAGGCACGAATGATGGAGTTTCACAAGCATGACCCTGCTATTTACGAAATGTTAAAACAGCAGATCCAGCAACCTACCCTGTACGATTCTTTGCTCACATACCTCTCCACTCTCTATGGCATCCAAATTTCAGATAATATCTTGAAAAGAGATTTCGCGCAAAACTACGAACGCTGTGATGAAGTTTACAATGTCATAAAAGAGGTTTACAAAAATCACCCTGATCTTCGCATTCTTTTGGAGAAATTCGTCGACCTCGATGAGGGCCTACAGGAGTGGCGTTATCGACATGTTAAAATGGTTGAAAGAACCATTGGGCACAAAGTAGGAACTGGTGGGTCCTCTGGTGTTGAGT
The DNA here is from genome assembly GCA_041391465.1 of Bdellovibrionales bacterium. Taxonomy (GTDB): domain Bacteria; phylum Bdellovibrionota; class Bdellovibrionia; order Bdellovibrionales; family UBA1609; genus UBA1609. The sequence continues at coordinate 85,635 of JAWKNX010000010.1, read as the reverse complement.
TTTTGAAAAATACATTATTTCGTCCATTGTTTCCGGAGCTTTGGGAAGTGCGTTCCGACTTTTGAAATTATTGAGTTAACATTTTCAGTTCTTTATCCATAAAGTCCACAGATCGAGTGGCTTTGCTTTGAACGAATTTAATCGTTTCAATGGCTTTAGAAATATCACCAATTTTTATTAATAGTTTTACGTACTTTTCATATACGGTTATTTGGAGAACATCCGGTTTTTGCCTCAAGGCTATTTCATAGATGGATCGAGCTCGGTCAAAGTCCTCTATATTCTCTAAACTGATTGCATATTCGTACAAAGCATCTGACCCACGCCCCCCATGCACAAAATAAGTCCTATACGCTTCTACGGCGTCTTGAAATTCTTTTTGAGTATTCTGACATGTCCTAACCTTTGCAAGCTTAACAAGTGACCCGGTTGTTTTAATTGGATTTTTTGGGTGAGTTCAGCAATACAATCAACTTTTTGCAGATCTTCACATACGCTTTGAAGCTTTTCAAAATCATCAACCCCAGCAAACCCAAATATTGGTTTTATTTGCAACGGCAGAGACAGCTGTCGCTTGACCCTGCCAATTCCGCAAATAAAAAAACATCAACAAAACAACTCCGCATATTACTGAGAGAGTCCAAAAAAATGACCAAAACTGTTTTTTCTCTTCGACTTTTTCAACATCATTCACCATCGATCCGCACTCCTGGCAAACCACTACCGGGTCTGACAATCGCTCACGATCAATTATAGCTCCACATTTTGGACATGATTCCATAGTCTTCCCACCAACACCCTGTGCGTACAGTTAGACACAGAATATCATTTGGAAATACAGGAAGCACGTACTCTACAGGGGCCTACATTTAAGTCCTGGTCCATGAGGTTTTGTAATTTCCACCAATATCCATTTTGTAACATTGGGAAAACACTGCGCTACTCGATAAAAAGTTTACGTTCTTAGATTGGATACTTAATACTTCTCCCAGTTAAGTTTTTGACCAACGCAAACAGTAACCGGATGTTGGTCGGGATATCGAGCCACAAAACATATCTCAAGGGGGATTAATGAAAATAATTATTTTTGTACTGGGAGTTTTAGCGACGTTGCCGACTCTAGCCGATGTGAGCGCTCAGGAGCTTATAGAGGCTTCTAGAGAAACAGCAATATTAACACGAGAATACGCTCGGGAATTAAATCCAGGGAAAGACAACGAATTCACGGCCGTTTTATTCAAATTCAAAACTTACTATTGGGGGGCGATGAGCCAACACGTTGCGATAGGACCGTATACGAAAGTCTATGGTGGGCGCAGGCAGGGATGGCTGATCGGAGCTTCAGAGGATTTCGCAAATCATGTTTTTGCACAACCTAAGTGTCACGCCTATCTCGGAGCCTATACTCGTGCTTATGAGTGGGCAAGAAGTGAGGTGGCTCATTTCGCAGTCGAAGAACATGCGCAAGAAATCGCACCTAAGGGGCCAGAAACTCATACCTGTTATGCAGAGGCTTACGAATGGGCTCGCAGGCAGGGATGGATGATCAACCGCTCAAAACAACACGCGCGCAATTACTGTTTGTAATAAAAAATGGGCCCATTGTATGATGGGTCCATGAACTCAGTTTTGTTAGACCGTTCGACATTTAGTTTGCCCGAACCCGTAATTGCGGCTCTTTGGGAAGGTCTCAATCACATAGGCACCTATGGTACAACCAGATACGAAGAAACCATCGACCGATGCCAAAACGCCGAAATAGTTTTCACAAACAAAGTCATATTCGATAAGGCAATTATTGATCAGCTTCCAAGCTTAAATACATTGGAGTACACAGCAGCTGGCACAAATAACGTGGATGTTGAATATGCAAAAACTAAAAACATCGTCGTAAAAAATGTTGCCGGGTATTCCACTGATAGTGTTGCTCAACACACTCTAGGTTTAATGCTAAACCTGTGTATGGGCCAACATAACTATAAAGAGCTAAGTCTTTGGCCAAAGAGCCCTACATTCTGCCGCCTTGACCACCCCATTTTTCAACTTAAAAACAAAGTACTTGGAATTATTGGGTATGGGACTATCGGTCGTGAAGTGGAGCGTTTAGCTGGCCTTCGGAATGAGAACACTTATTTGCCAGTCCTTTTTAACTGAGAATAATACTGGACGATCACCACTCGCAGATGTTTTAGAGTCGTCAGATTTTATTTCTTTACATTGTCCGCTAACCCGGGAAACAAAAATTTGGTAGACTCTCGTTTTCTCGGTCAAATGAAGTCTTCGGCATTTTTAATAAATACTGCCCGAGGGCCCATTGTTAATGAGGTTGACCTTGCACACGCGTTGGCTAACGGGACAATTGCGGGAGCTGGGTTAGATGTGCTTTGCCAAGAGCCACCCGAAGCCAATAACTCTTTACTTCAGTTGAAACACCAAAATCTTATTATTACTCCGCACACGGCATGGGCCTCTAAAGAGAGTCAGCTAGAACTTTTTGCATTGGCCCGAAAAAATCTTGAAGAATATTTACAATAATTATTCCACGACAACATTGAAAGAACGGCCTGGGGGTCAGTTCAATATTTGAAACTTCAAACGAAGTGCGTCCGATCTCCCTCTGGTCCTCTGTCTCTACAAGAAGCATCCATCGACCTTCTTGATAGTTGGTTTTGTAAGTATAGGCTCTGAACCCCTCCTCACGACCGCCGCGAATTTGGACTGGAATTCGATCGACTGTAGACCACTCTCCCCCCCGTACTTTTCATCTGCCAATGAAAATAAACCTTGTCGTCAAAGCCAACGGGAGAAAAAATCCGAGCGTATCCATAGAGGCGGTCTCCTGGTGCTGCTTTAAATTGCTGGTCACTATGATACCAAAACCTCCACCAGGGGGTTTGATGTGAGAAACAGGTATTTGCCATTTGTTTTTCTATGGAGTGATAAATGCCAATGTGCTGAATGGATATGGGTATGGGCGGCACCCAATTCATAAATGTAAAAAACGAAATAAAGACTAATACTAACGAGGACGGCATTACTATCTTTTTTAATATTTCTTCTCGTTGATGACCTAACCGAATGAGTCCATAGGCAACGGCCGCAATAACCAAGGAGTAAACCACCGATGTTAATAAAGTGACCCAAAGCCCACTCCTCCTACAAGCATGGGAACAGAGTAGGAAAAAAATAAAAGCAAACAAAGACTAATCAAACCCCATTTGACTTCTATATTGACGCCATCGGCTCGATTAGCTGCTTTTCATTAAATACTACTATTCCGAAGAATAAAAAAATGAACAAAAAGAGGATAGGGAAGACGCCGATTTAATATAAAATAACGTGAATGCACTCAACAATGAACCTATTAAAAAGTGCAAAGCTTCATTTTTAAATCGCATTACTTTTTTTAAGTACTCAGGCGCACCGGATTCTGCTGCCCCATAATTGAGCAGGGTCAAGTAAATGAGAAATACACAGAGCAAAAGAAATAGGATTTGCTGAACTATACTAAATAAACTGTCGACTCGATCTAACGTGAGCGCATCATAAAAGAAACCCGCAATAAAAAACGCTGCCGGCAACAATGGCTTTATAGGATCAATTTTATTTTTTTTAACTTCTGCGAATTTTTCTTTTAACTGATTCATGCAAATCCGTGTTGCTTCATCCAATCATTATCAAGAAATTTGGTCATGTAGTTTCTAATTCCGTCCGGAAGCACGATGACACAGTTTTCTCCCTTTTTTAGTTTACCGGCCACCTGCGTAGCCCCCCAAACGGCAGTACCACTTGATCCACCACAAAGCAGTCCCTCCTCGCGTATAAGACGCAAGGCCATTTGAAAACTTTCTTTGTCTTTGGATTTAACCCAAGTGTCGACTGTGTCTAAATCAAGAACATCCGGAATAAAATCATAACCGATACCTTCCACTTGATAGGTACCAATGTCTCCAGGTCCAGCTAAAATGGAACCCTCTGGATCCACTCCAACTATTTCAACGTTATTATTTTTTTCTTTAATATAACGCGAAACTCCGGTGATAGTTCCGCCGGTGCCCGCGCCCATCACAACCATGGACACTTCGCCATTCATATCGTTCCAAATTTCTGGACCGGTCGTATCGTAGTGAGCGATGGGATTATATTTGTTTCCGTATTGATTTAAAATCACGGCATTTGGAAGCTCTTTCTCCAGACGCTTTGCGACCTCAATATGACTTTCTGGGTCGTCATAGGCTGCTTCGGTGGGTGTGCGAATAATTTGCGCACCGAGCGCCGCCATCGTCACTTGCTTCTCCTGGCTCATTTTCTCTGGCATCGTAATAATGACTTTGTATCCTAAGGCCGCTCCCGCCAACGCTATGCCGATTCCCGCATTACCACTTGAAGCTTCAATGAGTGTGTAACCCGGTTTAATTCGGCCTTCTTTTTCAGCCTCTTTTACCATTCTATAAGCAATGCGATCTTTGACCGATCCCCCAGGATTCATAAATTCACATTTTGCATAAAAATCGCAATCAAATTCTTCACTGAGTTTTCTCAGCTTCACCATGAGCGTGTTACCAATGGATTCCATAATATTTTTGTACAGCATTTCGACCTCTTAAGAAAGGCTCTATTTAGTCAGGCTTCAGGCTAAAGTCACCAGCGCAGTCCTAAATTTATGATTTTCTGAATCAATTTTGGGTATTTTACTTTGATGTGCTCAGCGCTATCGGCAAATTCCTCGCCGAAGCCTATATCAGGGTTCGGATTGGCCTCGATGAGATAAAAACCCTTCTCCCTATCGAGCCGTAAATCCATTCTGGCATATCCGTTTAGATCCAGCGCGCGGTAGGCTTTTTTACATAAATTTTTGACTTCTCTCAATTGGGAGTCTGTTAAGCTATCGGCGGGGCCTGTTCTAATGCCCATTTTCTTTCGGTAGTTCAGGTCCCATTTGACGGTACTTGTAGCGACCCGGGGGTTGCTGTCTGGGACATTGTCAAAATACAATTCCCAGGGGGCAGAACAGTCAATTGTCGATTTCCGTAAATTCCAACATAAAATTCACGACCGTCCACAAAAGTTTCTGCTATCACATCTGTGTCAATTTATCAAATAGATATTCAATTCTTTGAATCAGCTGGGATTTATTATTAACAATAGAGTCTCTTGAAATTCCCAAAGAAGCTTCTTCTGTGAGGGTTTTTACAAACAGCGGATATTTTACTTTTGCCGAAACTCGAATAGGTTGATGCCTTTTAAACTCAAAAAATCAGGTGTCCTAATTCTATGGTATTTAAGGATTTTTTAGCCAATGCTTTGTCTCTGGCCAACATTAGTCCTCTCGGATTACAACCAGTATATTTTACTCGCAATAACTCCAAGTAGCTCACAATATAGTGATCGAAAACCGCCTCACCAGCAAATTCTTCGAGAAGGTTAAATATAATATTGGGGTTAAATTCTTTTACAGCTTTGCGAGACTCCAAGGTCATCCTCTAATCCTACTGGAAGTACTTCGTGTTTTAATTCTTTCAGCGCATCAATAACATAAAATTCTGTGGAATAGGGCTTATCAACCACGTCATCATAATCCACCCCATCAGGAGGAATCAACGAAGCATGGACTAATACAATAACTCTCACATAATTATCCTGTTACGATTCTCTAGAGACGATTGTATCGAGAAGCGCACAAGAAAAATCCAGCAATTCTTTAGATTTGATATTTTGTCGGATCGAATAAATAGATTCCAGCGGTCCGCTAAATGAATAAACTCCCGTAAGCTTTTTCAGACTGGGAGTGACTCAACTCAACATGTTTTTAAAATATCGCGCAATTGTTTTTGGTTACTATTTACCCACATTGACGCTCTTCTTTGACCGCCTCTCACAGAAAAAACCAAGTTCATATCAGATTTCGTCACTTTTAAATGTGGATTATAGTGGTTGTGCCGCCGTTGATAATATTCAAACAAGACATATTCAGGTTTTTATAATGATATTTTTCAATTCGACTACCTTGTATCGGGGTCAGATCACAGGCATCTCTCATTAAAAGATCCATCACCTTAAGCTTGTCAAGTGCACCCCAATTTCTATAGAGTTCTCTCCAATGCTTTTTCTCTGTAACCCATACAGCAAAAGTTTCCGCAAAATCCTCATCGGGATGAGCCTGGGCATAGTAGTTGGGAAGGTGGCGGACGAAATCCCGACTTTGCTTGTCTGGCCGGTAAGATTTCGGATAGGGCCGATCAGTATTGCCGAAAACCATCTCTCGCAATGGGTGCCGTACAATATTATATGCACTTTCAATCGCGTGCCCTACCTCGTGCCGCAGGAGTCTCATGAAAGAGTTTTCTGTAGTCCCCTCAGCAAATCCTACATATTGGCGCTCAAGCCGAATTAGGCGAGGGTGGGCCAACGTAAAGGGCACCACAACGCCTGTACTGCCCTCAGGGTTACACCACTCGTCTCCGAGCCAAATGTTTGGATTAAATGAAAGACCTCTTCGGCGAAGTTCCGATCGCAACTGCTCGATATAGCTCACCAAAGGAGTTCGTTCGATATCTAGATCCAGATCTCGAACTTTTACCAAAAGCAGCTCTTCGTCAGAAAGGTGATTCCAATTCTTCAAATATAATCTCCTCAAAGCATTACAAAATACGCTCACCAATGACTAAAATATTTTCATCAAAACCGCAAGAAACCGAATATTATCGGCCGAAATTCCACGAATATGAATGTTATTGCAAGTCTAGGGCCTATCGCATAAACCAATGCCATGGAAAACATCGTGCCCGTTAGACCTTTTACACCACCGCCAGAATCGGACCGCACACTCATATTCCCAAAGTTCAAACCTTTGCCCACGGAAAATGTGGATTTGGAGTTGGGAGCCGGAACTGGAATGTTTGCCATTAATTACGCTGCAAACAATCCCGGTCGAAACCTAATAGCCATTGAGCGCACGGCCAGCAAATACGGAAAGTTTAGAAACCAGCTTCAAAAGACATCGCTAGATAATCTATGGGCCGTCCATGGAGATGCGACCCATTGGGTTCCCAAGTGTATCAAAAATGGGTCGGTTGAGAAGTGTTTTATACTGTACCCAAACCCCTACCCCAAAAAAAAACAAGCCAATTTACGCTGGCAAAATATGCCCTTTCTTCATGTGCTTAAACAAAAAATGACTCCAGATGGGGAGCTAACATTTGCCTCTAACTTAGAATGGCTAGCGCTAGAGGCCAAAGATATGCTGACACAGTTTTGGGGATTTTCGCTTATTGATGAAAAAAAAACTGTTTCTAGGTGACATTAAACCAAGAACTCTGTTTGAAAAAAAATATTTAAATAATGCACAGCCCGCCTATCAACTAATATTCCGCCTTCGTAGGGACAAGTACGATTGACGAAAAGTACACAAATACAACACCTGTCTCAATGCGATTCAGTTCAGTGATTATCAGTCGCTTTGTATATCAAAATTAGACGATAAAACCTTTAAAGCTAGACTTTAGTTCCGTCGATGAGAAGTTCATGCAAGATACTGGAATCAAAGTCATAGTGTTTTCGGCAGATAATGGGTTCCTCGCCGAACAGACTCAGTTTTTGAAAAAGCAATTTGTGGTGCAAAGAGCTCACAGCTTGGATGTTCTCGAGTTTTTGACTAAAGAGTGGGACCCTCAGTATTTTTTGCTCGACGGAAAATTTCTATCGCCAGGAGAACTTAATACTTTAGCAATGAAGAAACTAAAGGCCTGCTTCATTCTCCTACAAGATGGGTCGACACAGCAAGATTTTGAGAAATACTTGAAAGGGGGCTGTGATATGTTAATCCCCAAAAATACGGCGGCACCCAACTTAGCCCACATGATTACCAATCATTATGCTAAGTGGTATACACTTGCTGAGTCTTCTGAAGGCCCTATCGAGAATAGGTATTTTAATGGGGCGGATCGATCTTATATTGAGTTTGATGATTTAAAAATCTACCCGGAAGAATATCTCGTCAAAATAGGAGAAAAAGTAGTAAACACCTCTCCCATCCAATTTAGATTGCTACTTTCTTTTATTAACAATCATGACCAACTGCTGACTCGAAAATGGTTACAAGAATATGTCTGGGATGGAGCTAAAATTTCTCCCCGATCTATTGATGCTCAAATTTCTAAACTTAAAAAACTGATCCCAATGATCGAGACCTATATGATCAATGTCTACGGCAAAGGATATATTCTCTCGAGCTCCAAAAACATGTCGCGTGACCTGTTTTCAAAAAAATAACGCGCTCATCTTTTAACCTAATTTATTTTTTACTTTTTTTATAGAAATAGCCTTTTATATCTACCGCAGGAATAACTTTCTTTTTATTTTGATGAGCCAGCATTTTTTGCCCCACATGGGAACTGTAATAGGTAACAAGATAATTAATTTCCGATTGCGTCAAAAGCTTAGCAAGTTCAGCTCGCTCACTTCGATAGAGCCTTTCAGCTTCGGAGCGAATCGCTTTCTTTAGTTCTACCTCTGTCATTGGAACTAATCCGCCTTTTGTTTGCGCCACTTTGTTCAAATCCGTCATGAGCTTTGTAATCGTCTGCGTTGTGTGCTCCCAAAACTTCATCGCTTTGATCACATCGTCGACCGTATAATCGTTCGAAGGGGCCGACCAACTGGTCCGTGTCATAATCGAAAGCCCAAGGAGTGGAAATAACTTAAGAAACCTTCTTTTCGAATATGCTTTCATAGCTGTCCCTTTTTAGGTTTACAAATATCTTTTATAAATAATAACATAGTGAGATGCCTGGTAAAAATTCATTCACTAGTGATCCTCTTTATCGGTTGTCGGCGTCTCGTTTTTTAGGCCGAAGACCAGTGTCTCAATATGACCCACTTCACTTTGTACTCCCTGATACAGACTGGTCTGATATCTTTTCCCTTAATGACTTTGAACATTTACTATATAACCAAAGGCTAGGTCCTGAGGACGTGATATTTTTAGAAAAAGGAGTTCGGCAGCCGGTACAAGCCACTCGAGAGAGCTACTTCCAGAAGCAAGAAGGTAAGTACTTATGCAACAAAAAATTGGTCCAAGTCTACCTTTCGAAGTCTGTCGGTTTAAAGCTACCTTTTGTTGATAAACATTTTGTTAAGCTCAATGAATTTAAAAAGGCGCTAGCCAGAAAGGTGAAATGCCCTATCACCATCAACGCCTATTACTCTCCCAAAGATTCTGCACCTTTTTTGCCGGTGCATCGTGACCCCTATGATATTTTTATCATTCAGGTGAGTGGCACAAAAAGATTTCACTGTGGCAAGGTTTGTCAAAAGGAAGATATAACTACAGAGCAATATATCCTCAATGCTGGAGACACCTTCTTTCTTCCTGACGATGTCCCACACTGGGCGGAAGCTCTAAATAGTGATTCACTGCACTTGACAATTGGAATGCACAAGATAACTACCGATAAATATATTGAGTTCCTGTTAAGCCAACACCAACCTCAAACATTTTCTCAAAATCAAAACGGAGTCACCGATTTCTCTTCGAACGAGAAACTGCTTACAGAGTTATCTGAAATCAATAAAAGCGAACAAAAATTTAATGAATTTTTAGAATTTATAATTAACTCGTAAAAAACGTGAGGTTCAAGATGAACACGGAAGATTACTTTAAATATATTTTTACCGAATTCAGGGATTTATTCGAACTAAATAATTACCCATTAGAACCACTGGTTGAAAAGGCTCGAAAGTTTAATACCGGTGAGGTTGCATTCTTATCTTTGTATCGACATCTAGAGAAAGATATTATTTTTTCAGACACCTTGGGCCTTATTCCACAGGCAGAGAATTTAAGAAATAATTTTAACACTGCGGTTACAATCAATTCCTCGCAAATGCTTGAAGAAGTATTTAGAAACCTTAACGATTACATAGCTGAAAACGAGGACGACTCAATAAAACTGGTTATTGATTTGGGCGATGCTGGAAAACACCTTGCATCAGAACACAAAACTTACTGCGGCAACTGAGCGATGCAGGGGTGATTATTGTAAGCCCCTATTTTAAAAGGGAAATCACGGAGCCCTTACAGGACGATGTTTTATTCTGTGGAGTGTTTGACCCCCAAACGAACAAGTGTTTTCCAGACTATGACGAGGCAAAAAATTTACTTTATTCCTATGGGGATTTAAGTGCAGACTTAGAATTTTCTCGCGAGACAGCCGGGCATTTGCTTGCTGGTGCCGTTGCATATTACTACCAATTCTTTGATGATGGGAAAAAGGTTTCTGAATTCCAGCATATATTAAAGAGCACTGCAGTGACGGAGAATATTAGGAATGGTTTAAACATAAGCTGCCTGTCGCTACAATTTAATTTACTTCAACCTCAATGGAGTAGCCAACAAAACCGACATTTAGGAAGCTTGATCGTTAACCAGGATTACAGGCAGAAACTGATTTGCTCTAAATCCCAGCTTTTCCCTGATACCGAGTTACTTTTTGAAGTCCGTGACGGAGAATTACCTCCTGGAATTCAATTGTCCCGTTCTGGAGTTTTGTCAGGTCAGCCCCGGATGGATGTGAGTGACGGGCATCCAGAGCAGTACCGGTTCATAGTTGAAGCAACTGATGGTAGGCATTCCGTGCAGAAGTTATTTACTTGCTTTTTAATTAACTCTAATCACAACTTAAACCTCGCTGATCCTAGCTTAAGCTTTCTTGCGAAAGCAGCATGTGATTTTAGCGACCCAGTTCCCGTTGGATTTGATGGCGACAGCAGCGGTGACGTTGTCGTGAATATCCCTTTGAACTGTTGCTTCTGGGGCAGCTCTCCCATAGAAACAAAACATGAATCGATAAAGCTTATACGGGATATAGAAATCGGTGATTCGATTGCTTCACCGTGGGGATTTTCTCGAGTTTTACTTACGTTTAAAGTTCCTATTGGGAATCGAAAAATCTACAATATCAATGGTGGAAATTTGTGGCTTACTGACGAACACCCGATTGTTGGCTGGGATGGCAAACCATATGCAATTCGGCCTCACATCACGAAGGATGGAGTCGACGTAGGTAAACTCGAAGTGGGCGTGACCATCAAGACTGACAAAGGCCTCGAAATAGTTACTGAAATCACTGAAAAAGCCTGCCCTGATCATTGGGTATACAACATCATCACAGAGCACAGTAATGAATTTTATGTTGGTGGCGTCCTAACCAATGGAAAGGTGCCTCCGGAGAAGGTAACGAGTATTCTTTGTAGCCAAGAAAGAGAGCATCGTGCATTCTGAGCGAGTTTCCTTTAGCGATTATAAGTATGACCGCCTAAAAAGCACAATATACTACAAATTGATTACGGCGACATAACAAGAGAACCCGGAGACTTTTATCAGGAGTGTATAATTGCCGCCCAAGATATCAAAAAAGAGACCGAAGGCCGGCCCATATACATAGCCGTAAGTGGTGGCATCGATAGCGAATGCACCCTGCAATCCTTTATTGATGCGAGAGTGCCAGTGGTTCCCGTTTTTCTGCGGTTTAAAGACGACCTCAATATTCACGAACGCAAATGGGCAACTCATATTTGTGAAAAACGAGGGCTGAAGCTTCTAGAAGTGGATTTTGACATCTACGAATTCCTCAACTCGGGCCAACATTTAGATTATGGGGCACTTACGGGAGTACGCTCCCCGCAGATTGCAGCCCTTCTCTGGCTAGCCGATTATATTTTAGAACAAGGTGGGTTTTTTGTCTTTTCTGGGGATGCTGTTCTTGGTCGCCTTAAAAACAAGGTCGAGCCGGAGTGGGAAGGTACAGAATCCTCTCTTGAGAAAAATATTAATTTTTATTCCGGACCTTCTGGAGTGCTAATGGCGTTTGAGAAATTAAAACAGATTCGAGGCGCCGTCGGCGTAAGTTCGTATCTAAGTTTTTCCAGCTACCAGGTGGCTTCGAGTTTAACGCTCATTGACCCTGCTGATTTTGATAAACTAAACACAGATCTTAACTCCCGACTACGCAAGAAAATCTTTAATAGCGTTGCTTATTATCGACAACTTGAGAAAATTGCCCTTTTAAAACAAGCCCTCTTTTCTAAAGTAGGGTTTTCTATTGAGGAACGGGAAATGAAGTACACGGGGTACGAGCTGATTCACGACAAAGAATCTAAAAATGAGGTTGGACAGGAACCATTGCATCGACGAATACAGGGGCTCAACAAGTTCAACGAGAAGTACCGCCGGCCCTTAGAAGAACTAAGTCCCAGTGAATACCTACACAGTTTTCGCTTTGGCAAAAATTTAACTAATTACGTCGCAAGCTTCTTCAAGAGCCTTTCACCATCCATAGGCTTAGAAAACAAGAACTTAAACTCCTCTGTTTAGGGCCTTCTGTTTTATTGTCCGATTATTTTTTGGGAGTTTTTTAATGTCTGCTGATATTTTTTCAACACCTGACCTATTGTCAATGGCTCATCTGCGGACAAAATACGAGCCAACACCCCCGTAACGATAGCTGAAGCGGCGGATGTCCCCCCCATTGAGAAATAGGCTTGGGGATTATGATGATGGGCACCCAACGTATTTTGCCCAACGGTCCACAACTGAACCGATGAACCATAGTTACTCGTCTCCTCAGACTGAAAATCATCACCTAAACTACCCACAGTAAGCACTTTGTCGTGAGAAGCGATCATTCCCTCAGCGATTTCTTTGCCCTCGTTACCCGCAGGACAAACAACAAGGGCGTTTCTATTCCAGAGCTGACGAATTAATTCATTGATTTTCGGGCTAAGTGGACAGGTCGCACTGAGATTTATCAATGCCAAATTATCATCGCTCTTAAAGGCCAACACGGCTTCCAATGCGGACTCAATGTTCTCGATACGGCCAGCCATTCCCCTATCAAAGGCCTTCAACACAAACACTTTGTTTGCCTTCGAAAAGCCAATGTTTTCACCCGCAATGAGCGACGTTAAATGTGTTCCGTGCCCGAACTGATCCTCCCCACATCCTCCGAATGCATCGAATATAATTTTGAAACGATTTTCTTGGCTCGCAAACTCTTCATGATTCAAGCTAATGCCACTATCAATTACGTAAACATCTGGAGCCATTTCTGCAGTAGAAACTCCAAGTTCATACAGACCCTTGATTTTTTCAAAATAAAGCTCTTGGGCCTGTCGGGTGTTAAATTTTAAAAGCATGGCCTCTTTGCTTTCCACGAGTCGTTGCTTAACCTGCCAGGGCATAAGAACTTGATTCTCAGGCTCGTCCGCATCCAAAAACGGGGCCACCTTTCTTTGTCTACTATAACTTCTGCCAAACAGCTCAAAAGCGCTCTCTATTGGCTGCTTAAATGCCGAAATAAAGGAATGGGATTGGTGACTGTATCGAACCATCACAGTCGGAAAAACACAAGAGAGCCCTTGAGCCAATTGTTGCGTTACAACTTTTAGGTTATCAACATTGCGCTCACAATTGTGCAGACACAAAAAGCCGTCGCTCGACAGATTCTCTGAATACAACTCAAAAGCTTCTTTGGTAATCAAATTAAAGGGGATAAAAGAAGATGCATCCTTCGATAAAAAACAGTCAATAAACATCGCATTGTATTTTTCTTATTAGTAGTTAAAAACTCTCGCAAGTCCGCATTGACTACAGAGTGACTATTTTCAAATCGATCACAGTCATTAAACTCTTTAAATATGCTTTCGTAGAGGGATATAACTGCTGGATCGATTTCAACTGTTGTTAAAAGTGACACATTGTGATTTTTTAAAATATTATTGGCTAGTGCTCCTGTCCCAAGACCGGCCTCCAATACGTGAGATTGAGGTTTTAAGTGAGCCAGCATTGCACTCATTTCTTTATTGTATTTGTGCCAGCATGCGGAACCACTAGTACATCGAACACCTTGAACCGATTCATTAAATTTTAAATAGGTCATTGAGCCCAATTGGTGAACTTCTATATTGTTTAAAGTATTAGACTGCTTAAAAATCAATTTATGAGGAGAATCTTTTTCCATTGGAAAATCATAGAAGCGTTATAAAAATTCATCAAGACGGGCCTTACTAAATTGCTAAGCAACGCTAGGCGCCTTTGCTCTATTGGCTTTTCTGTTGGAGGTGACTCAAATACCGATAGGGACTATACTCCCCAAATGTCAAAATTTAGTGTGGTACCAGCAACATTTGCAGATGTTCTCCCTATATGGCGTGATTTTTTATGGCCAGAAAAGAAAATCTAAAATCGAACCGACAAGCCCTATTATGCGCAACGGCGGTTATAATATGGACTACTTAAAAAAGAGGCCGTGTTTTTTAAAGCCATTGGGAATGACAATAAATTGGTCGGTGTTATTAGTGGTTTTAATACTGAGGAGTATGAGTTCAGAATGCGGGGTATTTACGTGATTGACTCCTATGTTGGCCATGGGGTGGGCCAATTGCTCTATGATAGACTCGAGAATTATTGTCGACAAAAGCAGTACTCGCTAGTTTGGTCTCTGCCCCGGAAATCCAGCTTCCCGTTTTACGAAAAAATGGGGTTCCAAAGACCTCAGATTGGATCGATAACGAATTCGAATTTGGGCCCAATTGCTTTGCAGAAAAACGGATTAATTAGTTCATTTTTTGGCCGAGCTCGATGTCAGAGCCGTCTCATTCTGACAATTTCTGGCACCCAAAATGTCCGCGTCTAAGAAATGGACGATTTTGAAAATACTACCCATCTACTCAATTCAGAGGAAAATCCAGTATATTCAATAGGTTAGGTTAAACAGGGGCTGTGGCATATATCTTGGATCAAAAAGAGACAGATCGAGGTGTATCCCAATGTTGAATAGATATTTTAAAATCGCAATTATTAGTACGACACTAGCGCTGGTCAATCTTATAGGATGTTCGGACGTCAAGTTTCGTTCAACACCCCAATATGAATTAATCCCTAACTGCACGGAACAGGATATAGATGGTGCATTAGGTAATCGATGTGTTCTCGGTAATAATATTAGGATTGGTTCAGTTGATATATTATTTGTTGATGACAACTCCGGCTCCATGTCTTTCGAGCAAAAGCGCATGGCAGATAGCTTCTCTAACCTTATAGCGACGCTTGATGATCTCAATGTTGACTATAATATAGCTGTCACTACTACAGATATCAGCTCACCTTCAAATCCTCCTGATGCACAAAACTTAAACGGCGCTCTTCAAGACGGGAAATTTATCGAGTTCCCAGGAGTCGGCCCTGTACTTAACAAAAGCTGGGGCACAGCCGCAGAAAGATCAGCCAAATTTGCTGAAGTGATTCAAAGAAATGAAACAAAAGTCTGTGAAGACTCCGGGTTTACAACTTGCCCGTCAGGTGATGAGCGTGGCATTTATGCTATAAATAAAGTTCTCGACACTGCTAACCCTGCCTTTTTTAGAGGGAATTCACTGTTTGCTGTTGTCGTGTTGTCGGATGAAGATGTTAGGTCCGACGGCGGTCGAAGTGATTCTTTAGCCCGTGCTTTAACTGATTTTGACCAACCTGAATCTGTTGTAAGCCGATTAGGAACAACTCTTGGCTTAGATAAGACAATGGCTGTTTATTCTTTTATTGTCGAACCCGGAGACTTTACGTGTAAAGCTCTTCAAGATGATCAAGGGCGTTTATTGGGTAATGAGGCTATTGAGGGTTACTACGGCGTTCAATACGCTCGCCTATCTCAACCGGATGATGAACTGAAGGCTCTAGGTAACATTATTGAAGGTAAAACCGTCAGCATCTGCTCTTCAGATTATGGATCAAAACTTAGTGATATTGGCCGAAAAATTTCTACAGACTCACTCAATGTGCAGTTGCCTTGTGAGCCAGAAGATCCGTCCGTGGGCTTACAAGAAGGGTTTGACCCTATTCAAATTCGAGTACAAACACCCAGTGGCGTTGTGCTCACTGATTTAGACTTCAATGTAGACGAAAACAATATTTTAAGATTTGTCGACCAAGTCGAAGCTGGGTCGGACATCAGTTACAGCGTCGTTTGTAAACGCATAACGCAAAGATAATAACGAGAGTTAGTAAGGATTTTTAATGAGAAAGCTAGATAAGATTTCAGTACAGCAAATACCCATTCAAGAAGGCGCGATCCTCTATGGTGCTCATGATGTGTTTTATTTTAAACGTAACAAATCTTTATCGATTGAAACTCATCTGAAACTTGCTGAAACACCATTTGTGCCGAAAAAGTCAAAACGAGAAGCTGATATCGAACCCGGGATAGTTCGATTGAGTTGGTCTTTTTAAAGCCTCTCCGCCATAGTTTTTCAAATTCAAGAATTATTGCCTACTAGGCACACAATAGAAAATCTCGATTTTCATTGATTAGTGTTAGACATATTTGTTTCATGAAGAGATTCAAATTCTTCTTCACTTCCCCTGATGTAGACGGTTCGAGTTGTTTCCCATAGGAGTTCATTTGTTAGTGGATTGTAGACTGTGTACTCGAATACAGCCGCAAATATGGCACCATCTTCCCAAGTTATAATTATGATTTCCAACAGATTTTTTTGACCCGAAATCTCTGTAAATGGGGCAATCAAGTATTTCGACCACGGTTTCACTTTTTCGGATCGATTAATGACTTTAACTTGTCCCACCGTCTCTAGTATTTTTTGATTTTCCTGAATTAATAGTTCGACATCTTCGTCCCACTTTTCTTGGAAATCTTGCCCGAGCTTTTCAAGGTTTGCCGAATGAGGAGGCATCAAAGTGTTTAAATCAATCCAATCCGTACCACCCACCATAATTGTGAGTATCGCCAAGGTGAGAAAAGTTACTTTGAGAACCCATTCAATCCATTTTCTCAAAATTGATCCTTGTTTTAAAAGGCATATCCGACTTGGATGGCATATTCAAAATCACCGATCGCATAAGGCTCGGCGTCTTCATAAAAATCAGTCAGATCTTCCAAATCATCCGCAGCTGTCGTAGCGACATATCCCGCGTAGGCAGTTAATGCAATATTTCCCACAAGCCATTGATAGCCAAAGTGAACCGCTGCGATGCTGTAGGTTTCTGTGAACGCCTCCGATTCCCCAATAACTCCACTTCCGGCTGAAGATTTAATTCTTGTCATTAGCTGACCTATGCGGCCACGAGTGAAATACCCATTCGAAAGGGCCCCAGCTGGAGCATAGTTCACAACCAAACCCGCCGAAGTAAATTCAGTTAAAAGGTTAAAAGTGACAGAAAGCAGTTCTTGTTCAGCATTAAAACTTTGATAATCAACAAAGAGTCCTGCTGACAATTTATCCGTCAGAGCACGTTCAAACGTCAGATCTATACCGTCCGTTAATAGTTTTAGGGGCTTTACCAGCAATCTCCACTTTTGATTCAATAAAAAATTAATTCGATCCAAGCGATCTTTTTCTGTTGCAGCTGACATAAACTCATCGGGATCATCCAACTTCTTAGCATTGAAAAAATCACCCCTTGAAACTTCACCTGAAACTAAATTAGCCTCATAGGAGTTACCCCGAGAGTTGATAATTTGAATCGTGCCCTTTTCGACCCCATTAAGATCATTGATTACAAACAGCTCTCCAATTGGAAGTCTTTCATCAATACTCACTGACACGAAAACTTTTTTATCAGCCACTCGAATAACTTCGGCGCCATGTGAGACATTTGAAAACAATATTGAAACTATTGAAATGAAAAAACTTAGCTTTGCAGACCAACTCATCCTGAGAACCGCCTTAGTTGTACGATCATGTTGTCTCTTTGAATATACCGAAAATTGTGTTCGATGACCCGCTCACCTCGACCGTAACTGGACTTTTGCAATATGGAGATCCCGCAATTAGGCAAAAAAAGAGCGAGCCCATTGGACTCGCTCAAAAATGAAACTGGCATCGTGCTACTTTCCCACAGGTAGCCTGCAATATCATCGCCGCTGGCGGGCTTAACTGCTGAGTTCGGGATGGGATCAGGTGTTTCTCCGCCGCTATCGACACCAGCAAACTTAAAGTTAAAAACAATTCGTTCTTCATCGTCTGCTAGATAGCAAAATTAAATTGAATATTGATAGAGGATTCAGCTTGCTAATTGAACTCAAGTCATTCTTAGCAAGATAAAAACAAAATTAAAAAAGCCTCACGACTATTAGTACAGGTCAGCTGAATGTGTTGCCACACTTACACCTCCTGCCTATCAACCTCGTAGTCTACAAGGAGTCTTTAGGATCCGAAGATCAGGAAAACTTATCTTGAGGTCTGCTTCCCGCTTAGATGCTTTCAGCGGTTATCAGTTCCAAACATAGCTACCCAGCAATGCCGTTGGCACGACAACTGGAACACCAGAGGTTTGTCCATCCCGGTCCTCTCGTACTAAGGACAGCTCCTCTCAATTTTCCTACGCCCACGGAAGATAAGGACCAAACTGTCTCACGACGTTCTGAACCCAGCTCGCGTACCACTTTAATTGGCGAACAGCCAAACCCTTGGGACCTGCTCCAGCCCCAGGATGCGATGAGCCGACATCGAGGTGCCAAACCTCCCCGTCGATGTGAACTCTTGGGGGAGATAAGCCTGTTATCCCCGGAGTACCTTTTATCCGTTGAGCGATGGCCCTTCCACTCGGGACCACCGGATCACTTTGACCTGCTTTCGCACCTGCTCGACTTGTAGGTCTCGCAGTCAAGCTCCCTTATGCCAATGCACTCGACGCCTGGTTTCCAATCAGGCTGAGGGAACCTTCGCACGCCTCCGTTACTGTTTAGGAGGCGACCGCCCCAGTCAAACTCCCCACCAGACAGTGTCCCTCGCCCGGATAACGGGCGCAGGTTAGACATCAAAAACATCAAGGGTGGTATTTCAAGGATGACTCCACCAACACTGGCGTGCTGGCTTCAAAGTCTCCCACCTATCCTACACATGATGTTTCTAATGTCACTGCCAAGCTAGAGTAAAGGTTCACGGGGTCTTTCCGTCTTTCCGCGGGTACTCGGCATTTTCACCGAGAGTTCAAGTTCGCTGGGCACCTGGTTGAGACACCGGAGAAGTCGTTACGCCATTCGTGCAGGTCGGAACTTACCCGACAAGGAATTTCGCTACCTTAGGACCGTTATAGTTACGGCCGCCGTTTACTGGGGCTTCAATTCTCCGCTTCGCCGAAGCTAACAGATCCTCTTAACCTTCCAGCACCGGGCAGGCGTCAGACTGTATACGTCGTCTTGTGACTTAGCACAGTCCTGTGTTTTTGATAAACAGTCGCTACTCCCATTTCTCTGCGACCCCCAACGGCTCAACGCGTTGCTCACCATCAGGGGCACACCTTATCCCGAAGTTACGGTGTTAAGTTGCCGAGTTCCTTAACCAGGTTTAACCCAAACGCCTGAGAATACTCATCCCACTCACCTGAGTCGGTTTACGGTACGGGCTATTTTAACAGATGTATCGAAGCTTTTCTTGGGATCATGGAGTCAGACACTTCAGAGAAAAAATTTCTCACGCATTCACGCCTAGGTGTACGTAGTGCGGATTTGCCAACACTACCACTTGCACGCTTACACCTCCAACCAACAGGAGGCTGCCTTATCCTAATCCGTCCCTCCTATACTAAGTTAAAATAGGTAACGGAATATTAACCGTTTTTCCATCGACTACGCCACTTGGCCTCGTCTTAGGACCCGACTAACCCTGGGACGATTAGCGTTGCCCAGGAACCCTTGAGTTTACGGCGGGGAGGTTTTTTACCTCCTAATCGCTACTTATGTCAGCATGATCACTTCTAGTTCGTCCAGCCGTCCTTACGATCGACCTTCAACCTACAGAACGTCCTCTACCGCTCATAGTCCAAGGACTATGAACCCGCAGCTTCGGTAATGTGCTTAAGCCCCGTTACATCTTCCGCGCAGAGCCACTAGACCAGTGAGCTATTACGCTTTCTTTAAAGGATTGCTGCTTCTAAGCCAACCTCCCAGTTGCCGTTTAAGTATCGTACGTTTTCCGATTTTAGCACATATTTAGGCCTTAGCCGGCTTGCCCAGCTCTTTCCTCGTCATAGGATCTTATCACCGACCGGCCTTCCTGGAGTAACGATCTTGCATTGAGTTTCTGTTCAGCCTATAATCATAAACATCCGCCCAATCAGTGCTCTACCTGAGATAGAATTTATCCAAGGCTATACCTAAATATATTTCGAGGAGAACCAGCTATCACCTGGTTTGATTGGCCTTCACCCCTATATCCACAACTCATCCAAGCAGTTTTCAACCTACACTGTCTGGCTTCCACGAAATGTTACTTCCGCTTCACCCTGGTCATGGATAGATCACCGGGTTTCGGGTCTATAACTGCAGACTGAATCGCCCCATTCAGACTCTTCGCTTTCGCTACGACTACACCTAACGGCTTAATCTAGCCTGCAACTATAACTCGCCGACTCATTATGCAAGGTACGCGGTCACACATGATCAGATCATAGTGCTCCCACTGCTTGTAAGCTTACGGTTTCAGGTTCTATTTCACTCCTCCGGGGTTCTTTTCACCTTTCCCTCACGGTACTAGTCCACTATCGGTCATTAAGAAATATTTAGCCTTAGAGGGTGGTCCCTCCCAGATTCCCAACGGATATCACGTGTCCGGTGGTACTCGATACTTTCAGAAGATCTATGCTTTTCGCCTACGCGGCTATCACGCTCTTTGGCCAAGCTTCAACTTGTTCTGCTAAACATAGATTTTGTAACTTGAGCCTCACTGGCGGCTCCCGAAAGTCCCACGACCATCCCTATACAACGACCAGAATCTTTAACATATAGAGATTTTAGGCTGTTCCGCGTTCGCTCGCCACTACTAGCGGAATCTCGGTTGATTTCTCTTCCTGCGGGTACTTAGATGTTTCAGTTCCCCGCGTATGCTTCATACACCTATGTATTCAGTGCACGATACCTGTTAAACAGGTGGTTTCCCCATTCGGAAATCTCCGGATCAAAAAATATGTAAGCTTCTCCCCGGAGCTTATCGCAGCTTATCACGTCCTTCATCGCTTCTTAATGCCAAGGCATCCACCATAAGCCCTTAGTAGCTTTAAAAATGTTAAACCTTGCTAAGAATTACTTGAACTCAATTAAAAGCCGAATACCTGTATTTATAAGAAATTTTACTTAGAAATAACAAGTATACCTTTAAAATTGATTCTTAATTCTTTTAATTACTCATGAATTAAATTAATCAGAAAAAAATATTAAAATCAGATGGTTATCTGATTTGGTATATCTATCAATATTCAATTTTCAAAGAACGAAAACTTTTAATGAACAAACTCATTTCAAAGTTGGTGGGCCTGACAAGACTTGAACCAGACCCACGCTTATCAAGCGTGTGCTCTAACCAACTGTGCCATAGGCCCCCCTGCTCGCCATTTCCGGCTGTCTCTTCGTTGCATTCGCACTTCACTTCGTTCGACGTACACATGTACGACTCACTTATTCAGCGCTTTGCGCCTCGATACAGTCGAAAACTGCCGTCGCATGGTTGCATATCATTAAGGACATGCGCCCACTAAGAGTTTTGCTCTCTCAAAGCTGAACAGCTAGACAGTTATTTGGTTTGACCTAGAAAAATTTACAGTAAAAAACTGTATCAAATCCTTAGAAAGGAGGTGATCCAGCCGCAGGTTCCCTACGGCTACCTTGTTACGACTTCACCCCAATCATCGATCATTTCTTGGCGCCTGCCTCCGAAGTTAGCAGCGACTTCTGGAATAACCAACTTTCATGGTGTGACGGGCGGTGTGTACAAGGCCCGGGAACGTATTCAATGTGGCAAGCTGATCCACGATTACGGGCGATTCCAACTTCATGGAGTCGAGTTGCAGACTCCAATCCGAACTTAGAGAAGCTTTTTAGAGATTGGCTCAACCTCGCGGTTTCTGCTACTCGCTGTACTTCCCATTGTAGCACGTGGTGTAGCCCTGGCCATAAGGGCCATGAGGACTTGACGTCATCCCTCACCTTCCTCCGTCTTATGGACGGCAGTCTCGTTAGAGTGCCCAACTAAATGCTGGCAACTAACAACAAGGGTTGCGCTCGTTGCGGGACTTAACCCAACATCTCACGACACGAGCTGACGACAGCCATGCAGCACCTGTCTAGGAGTCCGAAGAAAGCACCATCTCTGGTAGCCGTCCCCAGATGTCAAGGCCAGGTAAGGTTTTTCGCGTTGCATCGAATTAAACCATGCTCCACCGCTTGTGCGGGCCCCCGTCAATTTCTTTGAGTTTTAATCTTGCGACCGTACTCCCCAGGCGGGACACTTAACGCGTTAGCTCCGGCACTGAAGGGGTCAATACCTCCAACACCAAGTGTCCATCGTTTACGGCGTGGGACTACCAGGGTATCTAATCCTGTTTGCCCTCTACGCTTTCGGGTCTGAGTGCTGGCATTGGGCCAGGTAGCCGCCTTCGCCACCGGTATTCTCTGATATCTACGTATTTCACCACTACACCAGGAATTCACTACCCTCTCCCATACTCAAGCTCAGCAGCATCAAAAGCACTTCCTGGGCTGGAGCCCAGGGCTTTCACTTCTGACTTGCTGAGCCACCTACACCCGCTTTACGCCCAATGATTCCGAACAACGCTTGGACCCCTCGTATTACCGCGGCTGCTGGCACGGGATAGCCGGTCCTTTCTTCTCAAGTACGCTCATTTTTTTGTTCCTTGAGAACAGAGCTTTACAACCCTAAGGCCTTCATCACCTACGCGGCGTCGCTGCATCAGAGTTTCCTCCATTGCAATATTCCTACTGCTGCCCTCTCGTAGGAGTCTGGACCGTGTCTCAGTTCCAGTGTGGCTGATCATCCTCTCAGACCAGCTACCGATCGAGCCATGGTAGGCTTTTACCCCACCATCAAGCTAATCGACGCGGATCCCGAGGCGATAAATCTTTAACCCTTCGCATCCGCAGATGCTGTGGTCTTATGCGGTATTAGCTAACCTTTCGGCTAGTTGTTCCCCACCTCGGGGCACGTTATCCACGTGTTACTCACCTGTGCGCCACTGTACTCACACCGAAGTGCTTTCTCGTTCGACTTGCATGTATTAGGCACGCCGCCAGCGTTTGTTCTGAGCCAGAATCAAACTCTTCAGTTAAATTCAAACTCTAATTAAAAATCACTTTTATAAAGTGTATTGGTCGCGATTTAAAAAAATTCGCGTGGAAGCCAAATAACAATTGTCTAGCTATTCAATTTTCAAAGAGCAAAAATTCAGAACCGTGGTTGTAGTGTAACTCACCCACCAGGTCGCCGATTTCGATAAAAAACCAAAAGAATTATCGCGCTTTTCCGTATCGCATCAAATACCTGTAAATACTGGTCTTTGAAGGATCAACTCTTTTTATTGAGTTATCATGGACACTTCCAGAAATTTAGGAATCTGAAAGTGGAGGCAACAGGATCGAACCTGCGACCTTCTGAATGCAAATCAGATGCTCTCCCAACTGAGCTATGCCCCCACAGGACAGGCAGGAGAATGCCGAAAATCAATTCTACGGTCAATGGGAAAGTAGCTAAAAATTCGATTTAAGGCAGAGTGCTATCATCTTTTCAGAAACGGTCACAAATTTGCCAATATTTTGATGCCTTTGGAGGGCCCAGGGTGCCCAATTGATATTTTGAAAACATATATAGAGACAGCTGGCCACTTAGGTTGACGATGAAGAGTTGTCCCTTGTGTTTGATTTAACGTTCGAATTTAAATGGAATAAAAAAAAAGCGCTCAACCATCAAGTCGAGCGCTCCTGAAATAATAAATCACAATGAAAACTTACATCAACCTTTAGCCTGCCAGGTTACACACCACAGCCCTCAGCGGCGACTAAGCTCCTTTCGCTATAATAGACATTTGCTCTTTCCGTCTTTACCGTCGGTATACAAAGTACAGTTCGCACAGTTCTGGCCTTCTTTTGTGCTCTTCGCTACGTACTGAATTCCTTTAAGTAGGCCTGCGTTTGAAGGAATGTCTGTGACCATTGCGCCTTTCACCTGCCGCCATTTTTTCATGCCCTTTACCATGCTTCATTTCACCTTTTTCATGATGGTTTGCATAGGCCATCGTCACGCCAAGAGCTGGTAATGCGACGAGTGTTTGCTTAAGAAAATTTCGTCGAGAATTATCGTTACTCATAAGTCCTCCGTTTTTTTTGAAACTTTAAACACATTTAGCAATTCAAAAGGTTGATGGAAATCAATGCCATTGACAATTGTTTATGAATGCAGAGTTTTAAGAAGGGAATAATCGCACTTTGAGAGCCTTAACGAGGATTGATCTCAGTTGCTCAATACAAAGGTTATAATTTGAAATGGATTGGCTGGCTTATGCCGTGGCCTTCGACCCAGCTCTGGCGATTTGGTGGAGCCACATTTTTTCTGCCCGCAGATCAAATCCGACATGTTCTGCACCCTCAATCACGGAGTGAAATAACATGCGCAGGGACTCCATTTTCTCGTGAGCCACGTTAGCCGATAGCGAGTCTTCGATGGCTTCAATAACTCCGATAAGGTCCGGAGTTGTCATAACTTTCGGGATCTTCTTCATATCAAAGACCCGGGTAAGGCATTGGCTTGAATCCAACTAAAGTATCTGTAAGTAAAAGCTTTTATCTTGAATGAGATTTACTTCTTGCACAAAAGGATTTCCTTGAGAGTCCTGCCGGGAAATGACTTTTTCTATTTGTCCGATTTCTATGTTTATAGATTTACCGTCTGCGATTTGTTCACTTTAAAATGTTTTCTTGATCACCATGAATGTTTAACCCACTACAAGACTTCACGTATTCTGTGATGACTATTTTAAAGTCTTTCACGTCTTTGTAATCCATCTCCCACAAAAGCTCCCAAGCTAATACAATTGGTTTAGTAACTTATCGTTTTCACTCACGTCGCACTTAACCCTAGCATTAAGTTTAGCACAATGTCCTGCGTAAAAATGAGAACTGCATTGGGCTCCCAGTCTTTGATCCAGGAACATTGTACAACTGTTTTGCGAAATATGAAGATTGCCCTTTACGTGAGTTGTTCTCGGCCATAGAAAACTAAATGTAATATTCCGCAATTTGGCCCTAATAAACACTTTTAAGTTCTCAAATCACAAGAAATTGGATATTCAGATGCAATAAGGAGTGAAAATGATAATTACCCGTTGGCAAGCCCCCGTGATACCTGAGATTGAGCAAATCAAGAATATGTTTTCCGCGGAAGGCTTAGACCCACACGTGGAAACGTTGACACCGGACAAGAGCCTTCCTGACCACAGACACCCCTTTGATGAAGTCCGCATGGTCGCAAAAGGCGAAATTTTACTT
Source organism: Bdellovibrionales bacterium (assembly GCA_041391465.1). Taxonomy (GTDB): domain Bacteria; phylum Bdellovibrionota; class Bdellovibrionia; order Bdellovibrionales; family UBA1609; genus UBA1609. Next base: position 60,292 of record JAWKNX010000010.1, on the reverse strand, counting down.
AATATCGCCGGTAATAAACTTTTACTCAGAGAAGGGGATCGCATCACCATCCCTTCCAACACAAAACACTCGCTTGCCGTTGGGCCGCATTCTGATGAAACGATCTGTGTTTGTGCCAACAAAATATACTAAGCTCTGGACCTAAGACACCGATAGAGTCTAAATTTTCGGGCAAAGGCCAGAACCTCATAATTTTCTTACCTTTTTTTAAACTCAATACTATACTTGTTATGAAATGTTATTTTGATGACGAAACATGGCGGACGTAAGGGGATTGTATGTTTCCTCCAGAAACTCGAGTTCTGATAGTAGATGACCTAAAAACAATTCGAAATATTTTATCTGAAATTTTGAAAAAAATTGGTCTCAGTAATATTGAGCAATGTGGTGATGGCAAACAAGCCCTCATTCAGTTGAAGGATGCGGTGGAGAAAAACAATCCGTTTGGCCTAATTATTTGTGATTGGAACATGCCAGAACTCACTGGTCTTGAGCTCCTGAATGCTAAAAATAACGACCCGGACTTGAAGGCCACCCCGTTTCTTATGGTGACGATCGAAAGCGAAAAAGACTATGTCTTAAAGGCCATCGCCATGGGAGTAGATGACTTTGTCGTGAAACCGTTCAATGAACAGATTATCACTAAAAAGTTGAAGAACGTTTGGGAGCGGGCAAAAGCTCGGCAGGCCTAATCGTCCGATTCTCCCCGGACCCATCTTAAATAATCTATGATTTGTTTTTCAAAGCCCCTTGGCTTCGGGTGATAAAACTTTTTACCCACCAATGGTGGCGGTAAAAAGTCTTGAGGCACAAAGCCTTTTTGCCCTGCATGCGAATAGCGGTAATCATCGCCGAACCCCAATCTTTTTGCGACTGCATTTTTTGCTGATTTCAATGCGTTTGGGACTTCAATTGAACCACTCGTCTGCACCTCCTTATAGGCTAGACTAATCGCCTCGTAAGAAGCATTGGATTTAGGAGCCGCCGCCAAATATGTGGCGGTTTGTGCAAGTACGATTCGGCACTCAGGCATTCCAATATTTTCCACGGCTTGAAAACATGACACCGCAAGGGGCAAAGCCCGCGGATCAGCATTTCCTATGTCTTCCGAGGCCAATATTATCATTCGCCTGGCAATAAACTTTGGGTCCTCTCCACCTATTAACATCCGGGCGAGATAATAAACAGAGGCATCCGGATCACTCCCGCGCATCGACTTAATAAATGCAGAAATACAATTATAGTGCTCATCACCGCCCTTATCATAGTGAGTGTGCTCAGAAGGCAATACATCCAAAACCTGTCGCAACGAAATAAGGTCGTCTGTCGGCTTCTGAGATAAGAGGCTTTGAATGCTTTCAATGTTGTTTAAAAAACGACGACCATCCCCATCTGCAGTTTCAATCAGTGCTTTTAAAGCATCTTTTTCAAGTCGAGATTGAATTGAATACCCCAATTGAGTCTCGACTCGAGAGAGTAACTTTAAAAAACTCTCTTCGTCGTGTCGATTTAATCGAAGAATAGTACATCGGCTTGAAAGGGCCGAGTTGATTTCGTAGCCCGGGTTTTCAGTCGTGGCACCTATCAAACTCAAGACCCCACTTTCAGTAAAAGGAAGGAGTACGTCTTGCTGGGCTTTATTGAGGCGATGTATTTCATCAATAAAAATAACAGTTTGTTGCTGGTACATCGCTCGGCGGCTCCTCGCCTCTTCGCCTAACTCTTTGAGTTTCTTTGCTCCCGTGCTGATCGCATTAACAGCGACCACTTGCGCATCCACTTTACTTAAAATAATTCGCGCCAATGTGGTTTTTCCTGACCCTGGTGGTCCCCACAGGATAACATTGGGAAGCCTACCTTTTTCTTCCACTCGTTGCACATAGCTTTTAAGAAGGCGCTCTTCCTTGCCACTACCGAAGGAGAATTCGTCGATCGATCGGGGGCGTAACCTTTCAGCGAGTGGTGCGTGAGCTTCAGAGGACGGGTTGGAGTTCGTATATTCAAATAGATCCATGCCCGTGTTCTACTGTTCCTATTGATTCGATGGCAACTTAAAAATTTTTATAGGTGAATCGAGGTGATACACTGGTCTGACAAACGTCTAGTAGGCTCACAATCGAGAGCTGTACCCATAAAACCATTCACTTTTTTGCATGAATTTCTTAAACTGAAAGGGTGTATTTGGAAAGAGTAGTCTTAATATGAAACGCCTCTATAAAATCATAATTTATTCTATGGCATTAACATTGTTGAGCTGTAGTGGCGGCAGTGAAGACCCTATCGTGGCCAATTTAAGCATCTCTATCGTACCTGAAGAACCCTTCGTATTTAATTTTAACCTCGAAGATGGTCAGCTCGGAAACGATGGGGAAGTAAAAGCCCCTTGGTTTAGAGGCGCATTTACTTTTACCAATAACAATGCCGCTGCTGACACCAACATTGTCTTGCAGGGATTTTCTATGGACTGCGTGAGTGGAAAGGGCGGAACAACCAATATCGAAGAAGCTTTTGATAGCTCAATGACCTTACTTAGAGGTGGTGGCACTAGTCAAAAAACCTATTTCTTCGGTGGCTTTGATGACAATAGTGACGTAGCAACCAACAGGTATCGCTGTACCTTGGAAGTCTTCGGCTGGGTTGGCAGTGATGCCGATACCGATGATCCGGTGGATAGCTTTAAAAAGACTTTTACATTTAGTGCGCAAGAGCCTTAATTAATACTGAACACCTAATTAATGAATATAAAAAAATCGTAGAGGTAAGCATACATAGGGCTGATCGTTTTACAGTGTTCAATCAACCCTAAAGCTTAAATACTACTGCATATCATCAAGGCCTTCAGCTAGAGTCTCTTTACTGTACCTTTGCTCGTTTTTTGTAAGTCTGTCGCTTCGATAATATTTGGAGTTAAAAATAGTAATAGCTCCGTTTTCACACGGGTGAGTGATTTCGATTTAAATAGCCAACCGATGACGGGGATATCCTTCAATACGGGCAGCCCTTGCTCTGATGATGTCACATCATTTTGAAAGATTCCGCCCAGTACCGCCGTCTGTCCGTTATCAACCAGAACTCTAGTGTTCGCACTACGGGAGTTGACCGGTCGAGTTCCAGATGATTCGTCTTGTGCACCTGGAAAAGATCTATTGAGTGATATCGTCATTATGACCGAACCGTTGGCTGTAATTTGTGGTGTCACGTTCATTGATAATGAGAAAGGAATTCGATCGACTCTATCTGTGGTCAAGCCATTAGCATTCGTAACTGTAGTCGGTGACAACACCTCACCTTGTTGCGTGATGGTTGCCGCTTGATTATTAATGGTTACAATTCGAGGTGAAGCAATTACTTTCACATTCCCTTCGTTTTCTTCTACAGCTAGTCGAGCTGTGATATCACCTAGAAAATCCAATCGTCCAATATTTAAGTTGAGGTTACCCACACCACCACCTGTTGTTCCAAGCGGGGCAATAGAAACATTCGAATCGAATTCAATGGGCACACCGTCAGCCCCACCATCTGGCGACAATTGAACGGTGGCGCCTGAAAAATTCCAGTTTACACCGAAAGAATTAGTGAAGTTTTCAATGGCTTCAATCACCTTTGCTTCAATCATGACCTGACTGGGGGGATATCAAGTTCTTGAATGATCTGGGTGACACGCTCGACATTTTCAGCAGTGTCTTTAACGATCAAAGAACTGGTTCGTGTATCGGCCTGGGCAGACCCGCGTTCCGCTGTTAAAAATGGCTTTAATTGAGTGATAATTTGCTCAGCGCTAGCATAGTTCACCGGAATGACCTTAACCACGAGCGGCTCAAAATCCTTACTGGCCTGGATCAATCTCTTTCTTTGCTCCGATTCTTTTTCAAGCGTATCTAATGAAGCAATTCGTAATACGTTTCCCTGTCGGACATACCCTAAGTTTTTTGTCTTTAAAGCAATCACCAGAGCTTGATCCCAGGGCACCTGTCGGAGCTTGAGTGCAATTTTACCCTGTACTTCTTCGGAAATAATCATGTTAACGCCACTGTTTTGCATGATCAAATTGATGATATCTCGAATATCTGTGTCTTCTGTGGTCTCAATGCTGATGCGACGGCCGTAAAACTTATCGTTTTTTTCCAAAAATTCGGCCAAAGTTTTCGCGCCCAAAATTTGTCCACGAGCTTTGTTTGCTGCATTTGTATCGTAGGACCATTTGTCACCAGGGGCATCCTGAAACTCGTCGATCTCGACTTGCTCCGTTTGCTGTGCCTGTAAAGCTGGCTGTTCAACTTCACCGGTTTGTTCCACAAACTGCTCTGGAGCAGGTTCTTGAATAGCACTAACTGGCACAACTAAAATATTGTTGCCTTCGGCCTGAACCATTGGCGCAAGGTTAGACCCCAATTGAATGACAACTCGAGCCACTCTGCCACCTGGGTTTTGATAGGCGTTTATTGATTTAAACTCAGCACCAAACTCAGTGGTTATAAACGGCCTTTTAAGGTTATTGGGCAAAGTTGCATTTTGAATCTCAAGAATAAACTGATTGGTTGCTGAGTTCATACGGCTGGCATATACGGCTTTGCCATCCGTCTCAATTAAAACTGTTCCACCTGATTCATTGGCCCTAAAACTTATGTTATTTACAATTACCGCAGGTGGGTTTGCTGAATTCGCCCCATCTACAGATGGTTCATTGTTTTCAATTGCAACCTCATCTGCGAATGCATCTTCGAGGGCATCTACCTCGCCACCAGGTTCTTCGTTCAAAAAGTTTTCACCGGCCACATCTTCCGCAGCGAGAGCTTCATCGAAATCATCAAAATCTGCTGCTGCTTCACTGTTACCTTCAATCGGCTGTTCGACATTTTCCGACTTCGTTTCTGTATCTGAACTGGAGCAAGATACCAATGTCACGCAACTAAATATCAATAAAAACATTGTCAGTGTTATTTTTCTTAACATTTGTGCCCTCACTTCTTTATCCTAGCCATGGTCATTCTTTCGGTGTTGTATACTGGTTCACCATTTTTTTCGCTCGTCTCTACAACTATCACTTCATTTTCACGAATGACGGCGATGTACCCTTGATTTCTTCCGATTCTTTGATCTTTTGTCAAAATATGCACTTTCCCCGTTGGGTCTAAAAACATTGCTCTCGGGTTCTGTGTATCCCAAATGATCCCGATCAATTTTATTGAATTCAACTCGAAACTCTCGAGTGGCAGTAGTGGACGTTGCTGCCCACCCGATACGACGGGACCACTTTTAGTCACTTGATCAAGTCGCAAAAATGGATCGCGTCTTCCGGACGGTTCATAATTGTATGGCTCCAGAAACAAATCGAAATCATCTCTATTTTCTGACTCACTGGTTGAGTTTTCCGCCTCGGATTGTGAGTCTGTCTCGGGTGGCGACTGTGCATCGGCCCTATAACTGACGCAAATACCGGCAACAAGAAAAATGAGCAAATACTTCATCATTTTCTCCCGACCTCTTTTGCATCTTCACGATATCTATATCCAATAAACACTCCCTGAAACGAAACGGTTTCAAGACTATCTAAATTCGTCACCCCATCTAGTTTTGGGTTCGTTGTTGAAAGTCGCATTTGCTTTAACACCATAACTTTATTTGTATTTGTCAGATTCGCTAAAAACAACACGAGTTGCGAGTAAGATCCTTTTAATGCTACATCGACCAGTATTTCTTCATAAAACTCAAACCTATTCCCCATGCCAGCGTCAGCGATTTTTCCAGCCGAGCACCTGCCGCTTTTGCTTCTTGAGTAATGATGTTCATTTGCTCACTAGTTTTAAAGTCATTGGGAATGTATTTAATGGGGCGATCAAATTTTGACCCAATGTTTCTTGAGTCTCCTTGAATCTTTTAAATCGCTCTATGGCTTGTTCCACTTTTTGCTTATCTTGAATGTTTTTTTGAATTTGCTGTTTGGCCGAAGCAATTTTTTTATCAATTTCCTCTCCAGCGTCATAGCAACCGGGCATAAAATAATAGATAAGACAAATAACTATACCAATCAGTGCCGATTGGGGGATATCGAGTCGATCTAACAGGTCTTGAATTTGATCCATGTTACTCCTCACCCATTGTCGACGTAATTTCAAAATTAGTTATAGAACCCGTCTGAGTTGATTGTACCGACTGACTGAGCAGCACGACGTCATTAAAAAACACGCTTTCGGTCAACCCTCCAACAAGCCTCTGCATATCATCGCCATTAGTGGCACTTCCGCTAAAGCGCACGTTCGAGCCATCATAATCAATAGTACGCAACCAAACTCCGTCTGGGACTACCGTTTGCAAAAAATCTAATGCTGCTTCAATTCTCGTAATCGTTTTTGGAAAGGTCCTGTAAGATGTTTAGCTTTTCTTCTAATTGTTTGATTTCCTTCTCAACATCCTCAGCTTTACCGCCGTCGCTCTTAGCTTTTGGATTTCCGCGGTTCCTTGATCGGCTTTAGCTTTTACGGCCTTAAACTCAGCCGTGAGTTGGTCTAAATTGTGGGATTCATAAAAGTAAAGACCAATTACAAAAATCAGCATCAAAATCGCTTTTATAATTGATTCTCTTTGGCCTTGCTGATCGTTAGTGATTAAAATGCCTTGACCGCCTTCGGCATTAGCATCTTTTATTTTGTTGTTGATGAGGTTAATGCGAATCATGCATCACCTTCTTTTCGAAGCCCGAGCCCTATAGCACACGCAACGAGATCACTGACTTGGTTGATGAAGTCACCAGATAATGATCTTGCTGGTTTGATTTTTATGAACGGGTTAAGCATTTCAATTTCTTTTCCCGTCACTTGGCCCATTTGTTGAATCAATCCCGGCGTTCGACTTCCGCCACCCGTCAAATAAAGCTTAGAAATTTCCACACCGGGAGTCGTGTTGTTGAAAAAATCTATGCTCCCTTGGATCTCATCACATACGATTTCATGGGAGGGAACTGATAACCGCACTGATTTCTTCAGGCATTTGCCCCATTGAAGCACTTATCTTTAACGACTCCGCTTCTGTCATGCTTACGTTCAATGATTTTTGAATATCAACGGTATAAAACTGGCCACCCACAGGGATGTCTCGACAAAAAATAAGATCCTCACCTGAGATTACGACAAAGTTCGTATACTGTGATCCCACATTTAAAATACCCACCGGGCGATTTGTGGGTCCATAATTAAATAGAAAAGTATTAGCCAAGGCGAAACCATTGACGTCAATTATTGATACCGTCTGCCCCGCAGTTTCAATGATTTCCACATATTTAATAATCTGTTCTTTTCTCGCAGCAACCAGCAGAACATCCATATTGTCATATCCTTGGCTGCTCTCTTTTAAAAATGCATAGTCTAGATTAACTTCTGAGATATCGAAGGGAATGTATTGTTCCGCTTCCCAGCGAATTTGCTCGGCAACAAACTTTTTTTCCATCTGTGGAATGCTTATTTTCTTTACTATTACGTTGGGGCCCCACATTCCCGCACTAGTTGATTTGGTTCTTATCTTTTCATTTTGCAATAGAGCTAATACAGCATCCCCATAGATGCCAGCATCGATGATATCACCAGCAGAAATTGCTGTTGGTGGTGTTTCCATAATGCCGAATTTCAATAACGTCGCAGAGTTTTTTGAAACTTCAAGCTCAGCAACTTTGATGGCACTCGTACCAACATCCAACCCTAATATTTTTTTCGATCCGAAAAGCATCTTCTTGATGCTCCTTTTTTTTAAACGGTCAAAGGTCCCCACAGACCACTGAAAGCCATCCCTGACTTTCGATGAGGCGGTCTGCCCTTCCCAAATTAAATCGAACACTTAGAGCGTTGTCAAACGACTCATCGATTAGGAATAAACAAGTCTAAGTACCAGTTTGTGAGCTCTTCTCCCGCGAAAATATACAGGAAGGCACCCAGAGCTAAGTAGGGGCCAAATGGAATGGTTGTGGTCCCCATTTTCGAGTTTTTAAGCAAGGCCATTATTGCTCCAGCTAGACTCCCCATAAGGCTAGAAGTGAGGATGATAAACGGGACTGAAGTCCAGGAGAGAACTGCGCCTAGCCACCCCAGTAGCTTGATGTCGCCCCCGCCCATCCCCTCTTGATTTCGTAGGGCAAAGTAAAAATATGCAACGGCATACAAAAACCCGCCTCCCAGTAGAACCCCATAAAGGGGGAGAATTCCCTTTCCGGTGAAAGCGCAGCACCAACCAGACCTATCACTATCCCAGACAATGTGAACGTATCCGGCAAAATCATGTGGTCAAAATCAATAAAGCTTACGACGACCAACCCAAACGTCAAAATCAAATACTCCATGGTCGTCCAAGACATTCCATATTTGTAAGAAACACCCCAAAATAAAACAGCCATTAACAACTCTACTACCGGATATCTCCAACTAATTTTCGACTGACAGCTTCGGCATTTTCCGCGAAGCACCAGCCAGAAATCACGGGTATATTTTCAAACCAAGAGATTTTATGTCCACAATGAGGGCAGGAACTCCTAGGTGAGACAATGGACTCGCCTTTTGGCAACCGATAAATGATCACATTAGCGAAACTTCCAAATAACAAACCGAAAAACAAACAAACGAATGGAAGAACCTCTTCTAAAGAATTTAAATCAACCAAAGTCTTTCCTTCTTATGATAAATGCTGTCAAAAGCGTACAAACACCGAACCAAGACAAAGCGTAAATAGTACCGGAAGTAATACCACTTGGGTTAAATGTTGCTTCCAATACTTGATCTCGCCAATTAAAGTTTTCTAAGTTTGGCATAATTTCAGTTACAATTGCTGCAACACTTCTGAATGATTCGGATTCAGATTTTTCTGCAAAAAAATTGAGGTTATTAATCCAATGGCCAATTAAAAATATTCCTACACTAAAGCTCACCACCATCACCGGCCGTGAAAAACTACTAAAAAACATGGCAACACCTAATAGCAATAGAGCCTCTAAGAAAATTCCCCAAAGTGCTTTTAAGAAATTGCCATAAATCTCTAGCCCAAGGCCATGAAAAACCAGCGCCAACACCAGAGCTAATCCAACAATCACAGTACCAATAACAAATGACAGACCTAAGCATTTACCAAGTATAAACTGCAGACGTGTCATTGGGCGCACTAACAAAGTCATAATTGTTTTCTTGTCAATTTCCTTTGCAACTAGGCTTGCGCCAATAAATATAGCTAAAATCATGCTGCTTAAATGGATTCCTGCAAAGCCAAAATTGCCCGATATTCGGGCCTGTTCGGTAAACGACAACTGACCTAATGCGAGGCTAAAGCCAACAAGCAGCAATGCAAAAACGATCAGCCCATAAAGAATGCGATCTCTTATAATTTCTCTATATGTGTTTTTTGCGAGCAACCATATTACCTTCATAGTACGTCTCTTTTCTTTAAGGCGAATGAAACAAATGCTTCTTCTAGGCTGGTCACATGAGGTGTAATACTAACAATATTTTTCTTTGCCCCCCGCAATTCATCAATTTTCTTTTGTACAGCTTCGCCATCTTTTAACTCAATCGTGCGAAGCTCGCCGTTTTCAGTGTATTTGATAACACTCGTATGCCCCACTTGTTTCAACATATCCTGAGTTGGCCCCTCGAATTTAACCAGGCCATTTTGCAAAATCACTAAATTTTGACATAACCTCTGAGTGTCATGTAACAGGTGCGAGCTAAAGAATATAGAAGTCCCCTGCTGAGCCGTTTCCGCAATAAGCTCGCTCAAGTAATATCGTCCATCTGGATCTAGCCCTGCCATCGGTTCGTCGAGTACAACAAATTCGGGATGATGAACCAACGCCTGCGCCAGTCCAATTTTTGGAGCATTCCCTTAGAGTATCCTTTTAACATTCGATCTCGAGCGTGCCCCAGGTCCACTTTGTTAAGAAGATAATCAATTCTTGATTTCAAATCTTTTGATGTTTTAAATCTCCCAGATATTTCGCCATAAAACCGTAGAAATTCTTCACCCGTGAGGTAATCATAAAAATAGGGTCTTTCAGGCAAGAAGCCTATTCTCGATTTCACTTCGGGACTGAGCTCCAGCCCGTCAAAAAATTTAATTTCACCTGCATCCGGTATCGCCAAACCCAAAAAGCACTTCATCGTCGTGGTTTTGCCGGCGCCGTTTCCACCTAAAAAGCCAGTGATAGTTCCTTTTTCAATTTTAAAATTCACTCCACGCAGTACTTCTACTTTTTTTGGTATAAAACCTTTAGAATAACTTTTGTGGAGATTATGCACCTCAAGCACTTTCATTGTCTGGCCCTCCAGCTAAAATTGAAGCAAATTTTCAAAGGGCCGTCAAAGACTGTAAGAAGAGATTGGCGCTACAGTAATTTCTGATTGAGGTAAGTTTTTTAAAGCCGATACTACTTCCGTAGCTACGTCGCTTTCAGTGATACAGGGAACTGAGTAATCAATACAGCTGCGGCGAATCCCAAAGCTCGCCTCGATGGATTCCCGCCCGGAAGTTGTATTGATGACAAACGCCACATCACCGGATCGAATTCGGTCGACGCAATTAGGGCGACCTTCGGCAACTTTTTTTACAACCTCACAAGTCAACCCCTTATCTTGAAGATAAACAGCCGTTCCGTGCGTTGCCATTAATTGGTACCCCATCTGACTCAATAATTTCGCGGAAGAAAATAACTCCTCTTTGTCTTTGTCCCTTAGAGATAAAAACACGCGACCTTGTTTCGGTAAATTCACTTGGCTGGAAATAAGTGCTTTTAATAAGGCTTCGGCGTATGAACTCCCACGCCCCATGCTCTCCCCGGTCGATTTCATCTCTGGGCCCAACAGTGAATCCGCTTCAGCGAATTTTTTGAATGGAAACACGACTCCCTTAACAGATATGACCCCCAGTTTTCGCCAATCGTATTTTTCAGGATTCACTTGATTCGATTTAAAACCCATAATCCCCATGACACCCAGATCAACCAGCGGAACGCCACCGGCTTTAGCTATAAATGGGACGCTACGTGAGCTCCTAGGGTTGGCCTCCAGCATGAAAACTTCGTCGTCTTTAATCGCTAATTGCAAATTTAGAAACCCGCGTATTTTCATCTTTTCTGCGAGCTTCTTTGCCATTTCTTCGATCTTTTCGCTAACTTCCTTTTTCAACCGTTGAGGAGGTAGAACACCCATACTGTCTCCACTATGAACGCCGGCCGCCTCTATGTGTTCGACGATTCCGCCAACAACACACCAGTCCTCTCCACAGGCCAAATCTATATCCACTTCCAGGGCTCGATCTAAAAATTGATCTATCAAGCAAGGGTGATCTTCATTGATATGCTCAATGTGTCTTTTGAAATAACTCAATAATTCCGATTCGCTTTCCACAATCTCCATGCGCCTCCCACCCAGAACGTAGGACGGACGACACAAAATGGGAAAAGGAACGTTTTTCACAATTTCGTGGGCTTCATCATAAGACGTCGCCATATCTGATTTTGGAATCCTAAAATCAAGTGATCTACAAATTTCAATAAACTGGGCTCGATCCTCTGCAAGATCCATTGCTTCCAATGAAGAGCCCAACATTTTAAAACCAGCTTTTAGCAGGTATGGAGCCAATAAAATTGGCGTTTGACCACCCAACTGACTGATAAAGCCTTTTGGGTTAAGAAAATACAAAACCTCTCCCACAGACTCTTCGGTTAATGGCTCAAAGAACAATTCATCAGAAGTGTCATAATCCGTCGAGACCGTCTCTGGATTGGAGTTGATCATCACAACCCGATAGCCCAAATCCTTTAACTTTCTCACAGATCGAACACATGAGTAATCAAACTCTATCCCCTGACCAATTCGGTTTGGGCCACTACCTAACAAAACCACAGTGTTTTTTTCATCTCTTCGTTGCTCAGGAGCACTCCAATACGTGGAGTAAAAATAAGGGGTGTTAGATTCAAACTCACCGGCACAAGTGTCCACTTGAAAGTAGTGTGGACGAATGTCGTTCTCACGTCGAAAAGATCGGACGTCTTTTTGAAAGACACCTACGCAATGGGCGATAAGGGCATCTGAGAAACCATATCTCTTTGCCTCTAAAACTAATTCTCGATTTAAATTACCCTTTGCTTGACCTAATACTTTCTCCATTTCAACAATTTGCTGAAATTGATCCAAAAACCAATCGTCGATCAAAGTTTTTCTATGAACTTCTTCTAAGGACATATTTTGGCGAAATGCTTCAAAGATATGATACATTCTTTTTGAGTTGGGGTGGGACAACAAAGATTCATCGAGAAGAACTGGCTTTGCACCCCTTGGATCTCCCTCCATCGCCAACAAAGCCTTCATAAAAGACTCTTTGAACGTCCTCCCGATACTCATAACCTCGCCGACCGACTTCATTTGTGTGCTGAGTACATCTTGCGCACCCTGAAATTTTTCGAAAGCAAATCGAGGGATTTTAGTGACAACATAATCCAGGGCTGGCTCAAAGCAGGCAGGAGTTGTGCCGGTAATGTCATTTTTAATTTCATCCAACGTAAAACCAACAGCTAACAAAGCGGCAATTTTAGCAATCGGAAACCCCGTCGCCTTACTTGCCAAAGCCGACGACCGACTGACCCGAGGGTTCATCTCAATAACCACTCTCTTTCCGGTTTCGGGATCGACAGCGAACTGTACATTTGCGCCACCAGTTTCAACTCCGACTTGCTCAATAATCTCTTTGGCTTCCAATCGCATTTCTTGATATTGACGATCGGTTAAAGTTTGTTGAGGCGCGACTGTAATGCTGTCTCCTGTATGCACTCCACAGGGATCAATGTTCTCAATAGAACATATCACCACGAAAGTGCCGTTTTTATCCCGCATAACTTCGAGCTCGTACTCTTTCCATCCCAAAATACTTTTCTCAACAAGAACTTCGGAGGTGGGACTTTCATGCAGAGCCTTTGCAATCATGACTTCGTATTCTTCCATTGAGTAAGCAACGCCACCACCGCCTCCGCCCAATGTATAATTAGGTCTCAAGATAATTGGAAAACCCAATTGGTTGGCAACGGTGACTCCTTGTTCAAAGGTTTTCACCATTTCTGACTCAGGATAATTAGCGCCAATTTTGTCTAAGATTTTTCGGAATTCATCTCGATCCTCTGCTCGGCGAATTGTTTCTGAATTTGCACCTAGCATCTGAATATTCAGGTCCTTGAGCACTCCACTGCTCTCCAGCTCCAGCCCCAGATTCAACGCCGTTTGCCCACCGAGAGTCGGAATGATTGCATCGGGCCTCTCTTGAATCAAAATCTTTTCTATAAATTCCTTTTTTAATGGTTCGATGTAAACTTTTGTCGCCAGCTCTGGGTCGGTCATTATTGTTGCAGGATTGGAATTCACCAATACAACTTCCAGCCCCTCTGCCATTAAGGCTTTGCATGCCTGAGTCCCTGAATAGTCAAACTCACAAGCTTGTCCTATTTGAATGGGTCCGCTACCTAAAATGAGAACCTTATTCAAACCCTTTTTCCGTGGCATGGGATACTCCTAAAATTTTAATTTTGTTTCTAACGTATAAATCATTTCAAGGGGAACATGCTTGTACTGTACATATTTGCTTTTCATCTTAAAAAGCATAAACATTAACTTTTCCCGTGCAGAGGTTTGCTCTTCAATAGGAAGAGCATTTGTTGCCTTCACCTGTTTTTTAATAAACTTTTTAGCTTCAGGCGGATGGAAGCAAAATGATTTGGCAAAAAAGAATGAATCCTTATAAGGAATCAAACGAGCTTCAAACAAATCGCCTTTATTAAACCCAATTGTATAGTTATCTTCATATACTTTAATTTTATAATTTGAAAACAAATCTCGCACTAAAAGAAATTCCTGACTGACCTTCAGTAATTCAAATAAACTGTGCCGTTGCGATTTAAGGCTCTCAATGACTTCCGCGTACTCCTCTGGAGGAGAATATTCACCCTCTTTAGAAAATAGCTCTATTGGAGTTACATTTTTTCATTGAGTGGTCGGGAAAATAAAAACCAGTGGGCAAATTGAATCATTTTCATCTCATAGTCTTGAGACTCCTCATCGAGAATGCCGGCTCTCTCAAAAAACGCAGCTTTACCCTGTTCGATATCGCTAATGTACTCAGCGACAGCAAATTTCTCCATGAGATAATCTACAACTTCTTCAACAGGGCTCATAACACTCGCTTTATAAAATGATCAAATAACTCTTCTGCTTCTCGAGGACCGGGATGACTTTCCGGATGAAACTGCACAGAAAAACATTTTCTCGCGACACAGTTGATCCCAGCTAGCGTTCCATCATTTAAATTAAAATGAGACTCTTCAACATCCTCCGGTAGCGATCCCGACCTTACGGCGTATCCGTGATTTTGACTGGTAATATATATGCTATTTAGAATACTATCCCGTATAGGATGGTTACTTCCACGGTGTCCGAATTTCAATTTATAAGTTTCTCCACCTAGAGCCATACACAACAGCTGGTGCCCCATACAAATTCCAAATATCGTTCTCCAGCCAATCAATTCTTTTATAGTTTCAACCGCGCCTTTTACATCTTGGGGGTTTCCCGGGCCATTAGAAAGTAATATCCCTTGGGGGTTAAATTTTTTTATTTCAGCTGAAGTTGTATTCGATGGGAATACTTTTATTAATGACGTTCGTTTTTGTAATTCTCTAATGATGTTTTTCTTGCAACCAAAATCCATAACTGCCACCACCGGCCCGGCTTCAACACTTCCTTTGACCTCATAGGGAGAAGTGCAGGAGGTCGCGCGGGCCCAATCTAAATCCTTGTCCCGATACTCACGAATCAGTGGCAGCGCTAGATTTTTAGCATCATCTTCATTTTTAGCAGATAAGGCCGCTCCCCAAACAGTGCCCATGTTACGCAAAGTTTTAATGAGGGTGCGGGTGTCCAATGAATCAATAACGGGTACCTTGGCGTCAATTAGTCGATTCAGCCATCCACTTTCCCTTCGGGAATTCTGTATTTCTAAGCCAACAAATCCATTGATGTGAATTTTAGAACTTTCCCAAACCTCGTCATCGTTGCTGTAGTTTCCTAGCTGCGATGTACTCATCACCATTATTTGTTTGAAATAGGACGGGTCTGTTGCAATTTCTTCGTAGCCAGAATGTGAAGTGTTAAACACCACTTCACCGGCCATGGGTGTTCCCCCCAGCCATCGGCCCGCGAATACCTCTCCCGACTCTAATACAATGAAACCTTTCATCTGGAGTCTCCCGACAGCATATTAATCAACAAAGACGAACGGACATAAACACCATTTTCCACCTGATTTAAAATTAAACTGCGTGAATCATTAACGGCCCCATATGTGATTTCTTCGTTAGGCACAAATGGGCCCGGATGCATTATGTAAGACTGAGGTGAAAGCCATTCCATCGCCTTTTCATTCAATTGATAGTAGGTTACATATTCGGAAATTCGCTGGTCCGTTTTTTCACTATGTCGCTCTTTTTGCAATCGCAGCACCATACAGACATCGGCCCACTCTAGGCCCTCTTTTAATTTTTCAAAAGCTGTGGAATGATCCCAGCCCTGCTCAGCAACTGGTGCATAAAAACTAGGAGCACAATACCCTATATTAGCACCTAGGAGTTTAAATAAATGATAATTGGAGTTCGCCACTCGAGAATGACGAACATCACCTAAAAACAAAATATTCTTGCCGGAGATATTTCCTAATTTTTCTTTTACGGTAAACACATCAAGAAGGGCCTGTGTGGGATGCTCAAAAGGCCCACTGCCCGCACTGATTGTGGGGGTCGGGCTTTCAGCCAAGTGCTGATCAACCATCGGGGAGTCCGGATATCGAATCACCAATAGATCCGGCTTCATTGCTTCCAATGTTTTAATTGTATCTAATACCGATTCACCTTTAACTAAACTGGTACTTTTCAAATTAGAAAAACTCGAGCATCGCGCACCTATCCTATGCACTGCCGACTCAAAACTCATCCTGGTTCGAGTACTGGGCTCTAAAAAAAGTAAAAAAACCAGCCGGCGAGAAAAATCGGTATGATAGTGCTCACCATAATCTCCGGTGCTCATAAAGGAAGATTTCAATTGAGTCGCTAATTGAAACAATTGCTCTACGTGTTTGAGTTGAAGTTGTTTTATGGAAAGTAATTTAGTGCCGAAGGAATGCATTAGATTTGACTATATTTGTCTGAAAAAAACGAGTCAATTCAAGATCTTCGGCTTTTTAAAATAGGGACGCTTGGCATTAGTTTATATGCTTTTAAATACACGTTCCCAACGAATACCAGGAACCCAATCGACATTTTCTCCTCGAACACCCCAATCAAAAGACAATAAAACACCTAAGACTCGAGCCGCGACATGGTTCGCCGGAATTGTACCCCAAGTCATTGAATCCTGACCTGACTGCCGATAGTCACTGAGAAAGAATAGCTCCCCCTCCGGCACAACATGCTGCTGCGGCTCCAGGGTTGACGTTGAATTAATTAGGATCCGCCGCTCTGCTCCATCGATGTCGGACTCAACAAACTCCTTAAAGTTTTCAATATTCGGCTGACTTTGCCACTCAGGCCCAAGGGGTTCACCCTTCGAATAATTCAATTCCTTCCCATTTATTGTCAATTGACCACTGTGAACGAGTATTCTGTCGCCGGGTAACCCGATCACTCGCCCCAAACAGCTTTTCTCACCATTACCAGGACAATTAAAAACCAGAACATCTCCCCTTTTAATTTTCGCTAACCGATCCGACACAAACTTAGAGAACGGGAGCTTGTAACCTACGAGCACATCGCCCACCAAAAAAGTAGGCGCCATAGAAACCGTAGGGACTTTATAGATTGAAACCACAAACGCACGAAGAAAAACGGCTAACAAAACTGCAAGAATAATAATTTCGGCATACACCCGAGCAATACGTTTCAGGGTGACCAAAAACTCTTCGCTTTTGAGAGTCGACAACTTGATCAAGAAAGCCTCATTATCAATGGATGAAGTGAAACAATCGAGTCCACCGAACTGTCAATGGATTACAAAAGATATTCACCACAGGAAATTTTTCTTCGCAACTCAGCCACACAAAACTCGCTCTCCCCATAAGATTAGCACGAGGGACAAATCTTTTATCAGCCGCCCACAAGCGACTGTCTTTCGAGTTATTTCTATTGTCCCCCATTACGAAATAGGAGTCTGGCGGAACTTTGTAGGGGCCAAAAGGGCCATCGAAAAAATCGCCTTTTCTCAGCATTACACTGTAAAGATGCTCTCCCAGCTTTTCTTCCCAGTGAACATAGTTGTCTCGAATGGGTGTTACTCCATCCGTAAGGTCTTCGACCCATTTAAAGTCGTCTTTTTTCTCATCGGGCACCGTTTTTTCAATAATTTCATTATTGACGTAAAGATTTCCGTTCTCGTAGTAAACGGTATCACCAGGTGTCCCGACGACTCTTTTAATATAAAACTTTGTCATATCTTCGGGGTATCGAAAGACAATCACTTCTCCCCGTTGGGGTTCGTTGAATTTGACCATCCACTTCTCTGTGAATGGGAACCTCACCCCGTAAACCATTTTATTTACAAAAATATGATCATTACCAAGAGAAGGCAGCATACTTCCCGATGGAATAACATATGCTTCCAAAAATGCCCATCGAATCACAAAAGCGATTCCAATGGCTAAAACAAAAGATCCGGGTCCTTCCGTCCAAAACTTTCTACTCGCTATCGACATTGAACTAATCCTCCACTTTCAATATGGCAAGAAGGCCTTTTGCGGGACTTCCACAGATCCAACCTGCTTCATTCTCTTTTTCCTTCTTTTTGCTTCTCAAGTAACTTTCTCTTTCTCGTTATATCACCACCATAACACTTCGCAGTCACATCTTTACGAAGTGCACCCAAAGTCTCTCGAGCAATTACTTTTGCTCCAAGCGCCGCCTGAATTGCAATTTTGAACTGTTGGCGGTGAATTAATTCTTTTAGTTTTGCAACCAACTGGCGTCCACGGTGTTGCGCTTTGGATTTGTGTACAATCACCGACAGGGCATCCACTGGGTCTCCATTGAGCAGTATATCCATTTTCGCCAAATCAGACCTCTGATAAGCCGCCAGCTCATATTCCATAGAAGCGTACCCTTTAGAGATGGATTTTAATTTATCATAGAAATCTAAAACCATTTCGTTCAGTGGCAACATGTATTCGATGACCACCTTGGTATCACTGATGTAGTCCATTTTTTGCTGAACGCCACGCTTGTCTTCACAAAGCTTTAGGATTCCGCCAATATACTCTGATGGCGTATGTAGAGTCACCTTCACAAATGGTTCTTCGAGGTAATCAATTTTACCCGGATCAGGCATATCGGCAGGGTTTTCGATGCTGATTTCTTCACCATTTGTGAGATGTACTTGTAAACCACTGTAGGTGCCGTGGTGATGAGATTGAGGTCAAACTCTCTTTCCAATCTTTCTTGAATGATCTCCATATGGAGAAGGCCCAAAAATCCACAGCGCATTCCAAACCCGAGAGCCGCAGAACTTTCTTTTTCAAACTCTAAACTGGAGTCATTCAATGACAGCTTTTCCAAAGCCTCCTGGAGGTTGACAAAATCACTGGATTCCACCGGATAAATACCTGAGAACACCATTGGTTTTATTTTTTTAAATCCTGCAAGTGGTTCAGTGGCTGGCTTTGAATAGGTCGTGATAGTATCTCCGACTCGAACATCGCGGATATCCTTAACTCCACAGGTAAGAAAACCCACCTCGCCGGAAGCAAGGTACTTCATCTCCGCGGCAAACGGCGTAAAGGCACCAAGTTTTAACACTTCGTAGTCCTGATCCGAATCCATAAACTTAATACGGTCCCCTTTTTTCACCTCTCCATCAACGATTCGGACAAGAATAATTATTCCCTGATAGGCATCGAACCATGAATCGAAAATCAATGCTCTCAATGGTTTATCTAGGTTTTCTGAGGGTGGGTGGGGGATTTTCTTTACGATGGCTTCAAGAATCTCTTTAATCCCAATGTTTTCTTTAGCACTTGCCTCGATGGCCTCACTGGTATCTAACCCGATGCCATCTTCAATTTGTTGCTTCACCCCTTCAGGGTCAGCTGCCGGCAAATCTATTTTATTCAATACCGGTATAATTTCTAAATCATTGTCTAGAGCCAAATAAACGTTTGCTAAGGTCTGCGCTTCCACACCCTGTGCTGCATCCACAACAAGCACTGCTCCTTCGCATGCAGCCAATGAGCGCGAGACTTCGTAATTGAAATCGACATGTCCGGGTGTATCAATAAGATTTAATTGGTAGGTTTCACCATCTTCAGCTTTGTAGGTTAGCCTAACTGTTTGAGCTTTTATGGTAATTCCCCGTTCACGCTCAATTTCCATATTGTCCAAAAACTGTTCTTTCGCCTGACGGCCGGTGAGTGCACCTGTGACAGAAAGAAGGCTGTCAGCCAAAGTTGATTTCCCGTGGTCAATATGCGCTATGATTGAAAAGTTTCGAATGTTTTTTGGGTTCATATTTCTGTATTCACTTCTGCTTTGACGCCAAATCCTTACCGATTCGATAGTTCTAATTGATTGTTTACGCTTTCGTCACAGGAAGGGTGTCCTGGTGGCAATGGTCCAAGTTCCATTTGTCCAGGCAATAAATTTTGGTATTTTTGTATCGCCAAATCGATCCCCTGGCGGATAAATTCGGCGACCGGCACTTTTGATCTCTCATTTAACAGCTTCAAAATTTCCTGCTGTTCAGTGGTAATATACACAGTCGTTGCAACCTTTTTTGCCATGTAGAATTGGTACTGTATGTTGCCATATATTGCAATCGAACTTACGTGATGAAAGAGGCACCTTCGACCGAAGGCATCAAAAAAAAATAAAGCCCTCAGGTCAATGAGGGCTTTACCTTTGTCAAATGACGAAAAAAATTATTTAGAAAGTGTTTTTACCACATCTTTAAGTGCCGCGACTTTATCTGTCGCCTCCCAAGTAAACTCGGCCTCTTCTCTACCGAAGTGACCATAAGCTGCTGTTTTTTTGTACCTTGGCTTCAACAGGTCTAAGTTTTTAACAATATCTGCGGGCTTAAGACTCCAGATTTCTTTCACGGCCTTGGTTAATACATCAGACCCAGCCTTACTTGTTCCATAGTCTTCGATCATCAAACTGACAGGGTCAGCGACTCCGATAGCATATGCAACCTGCACTAAACACTTTTCAGCCAAACCCGCCGCAACAATGTTTTTGGCAACATGGCGAGCGGCGTAGGCCGCTGATCGATCCACTTTCGAAGGATCTTTTCCACTGAAAGCTCCACCACCGTGAGCGCCGTGTCCTCCGTAGGTATCCACAATGATTTTTCTTCCAGTGAGGCCACAGTCGCCCATGGGGCCACCAATTACAAATCGACCTGTGGGATTCACATGAAATTTCGTATTATTATCAATCAAATTCTTTGGCACCACTTTTTCGATGAGCTCAGAGCGAACAAAGTCTTGAATCTCTTTTTGTGTAACATCTTCTGAATGTTGTGTTGAAAGGACAACCGCATCGATTCTCTTTGGTTTACCGTTTTCATATTCTATCGTTACCTGGCTCTTACTATCTGGTCGAAGAAAATTAACATTTCCAGACTTACGCAAATTCGCCAATTCTTGAACCAACTTATGAGACAAAGAAATACTCAATGGCATTTGCTCAGGCGTTTCATTGATTGCATAACCAAACATCAGCCCTTGGTCGCCAGCACCTTGTTCGTGCTTGTCATCATCTACACCCATTGCAATATCTGGAGACTGACGATCAATTGACGTAAAAACACCACACGTCTGGTAATCAAAACCTTTATCACTGCTATCGTATCCAATATTTTTAATAGTGGATCGCACAATATCTGGGAGATCTACGTAGCATTCCGTCGTAATTTCTCCAGCAATAGTTACGAAACCTGTTGAAATCATCGTTTCGCAGGCAACGCGACTTTTTTGGGTCCTTGCCAACAATGCATCCAATACCGCATCACTGATTTGATCTGCCATTTTATCCGGGTGACCCTCGGAAACCGACTCACTTGTAAATAAATAATTCTGCATAGCATCGCCCTTTAGGAAAGAGGTTGAACTGGCTTTCTATCAGCACGGATAAATAGCGTCAAACAAGCAAAGGACTTTATTGGTCGGTTTGCGTGGCGTTGAACGTAAAAAAAGAGCCGCTTCAATAGAAGCGACTCCCATGAAATTCAATTAAATCTCCCTACAGATTCAGCTGGCTTTTCTATGATATTGGGAGTGGTCCATTTCTAGCTCGGAATTGAGCTGCTTCAACCGACCTTCTTTAGAATGACCATATCTTTTATGGTTTTGAACCTTCTTTTTTCGCTTCGCCAATTGGGTTTTCATTTTGTTGACCACTTTATCGACAGAGTCATAAAAGTCTTCAGCGTGGGGCCAGCGCGAACGAACTCATTGGCTCGCTGCATACAACACTCTACCATGCGACTGTGCCCATTGACGCCATAGGTCACAATGATCTTCTCATCTTTCAACATATATTTGGCGAGTTTTTCCATTTTTTCTTCTGTGTAATCTACGAGGGCTTGGAGAGTAATCAATCGATTTGAATTTGCATTCAATTTTCATAGGATATCCTTCGTTTGACTGATAGTGGTTATATAAAATGATCCTAGTTGCCGGAGGATCTTAAATTTTAAGTTAGAGTTGCACTGATTTGCAGAGTTGCGCATAGACAGTATTTATCGGCAGAACTGGACCAAAGGATAGGGTGCGGTGTAGATTTTCTCAATTTGGGGCGAACTTGAGGTCAATTTGAATTTAGAGCTCAATGGCAGACTGCTTTGCGAGCGGTCAAATCGGTTCAAAGATTTGGCCCTGCGAGGAGCTGGAGAAATTGGTTGATCCTCAAGTCAAATATACGATTTGGGTACTTGGAGGGTGGGTAGGAATGCTCCCCTTTATTTTATCGACTCGGGGTAGGATCCCCATCAACACCATTCGCAGCTTTGACCAGGACAAAGACTCTTCTAGTAAAGCCGAAATTATTAATAATTTATGGGTATGGAGAAATGGAAAATTTAGGTCGCATCATTGTGACGTCACGAGTTGGCTCAATGGGGAAAACACGCTCAAGCCCACCACCTGATATTGTCATTAATACCTCTACCGAACATATGCCCCACTCCACTTGGTGGGAAAATATCCCACCCGGACAGTGGGTCGTCTTACAAAATACAGATATGCGTATCGATGATCACGTCAATCGAGTGGAATCGGTTCAAGAATTTATAGAAAAATTCCCGATGAGTGAGGTTTTATATTCAGGAGAACTCTATTTTGACTACCGAAATGAGTCGAGCTTCAAACGATTCATGTTGATTAAGGAAGATAATTCGCTCCAACCTAATAAGTAATTCCACATACCTGCCCAAACACCAAATGCATAGGATATATGGGTTGCTATCATTACAATAAGTGCCAAGGGGACTAACCTTTTCTGCCCCTTCGTGCTGGTTTTCAACAGATCAACAGCTAGCAACGACAAATAGAATAAAATAAACTGCGGATATAAAAGTGCCAGAGCCGCGATAACCGGGGCGATCACACTCAATATCACTGGGAAGTGGAAACCTTGTGCTTAGGAAAATAAGCTCCGCCAAATTTTCCAAATCGAATCATTTCAATGCCCAGTCTGATGGTTTGTCAATGCAGTCGTTTTCACAAACAGGTCTTGGACAATGATACAGTCGGTACCCGGATTGAGTGAGTCGAACTCCGAGATCGAAATCCTCCCGTTTGCAACGAAGCAATTCCGCCAATTTCTCTGAGTGCGTGCACACAAAACATCCCATTGGCCATGGGGATATGATTTTTCATGACGGGCCGATCCGAACTAAGCCCTGCGAACTCCTCCGTGGGTAAAATAAGATCCCATGGCTAAATTAATCCCTTTTCTTACCAAATTGGTATTTGGTAGCTGATTACCCCACCAACAGCACCTACCTTTAGACCTCTCTTCGAAATTTTTTGGAAGTTTTTAATATGATTGGCCAGCCAATTTTCTGGCAGATAGCTGTCTGCATCCACATAGGTGATCCATCGAGAATCACGCACTTGTTTCAATGCAAAGTTACGACTGTCTCCCAGCGCGTTAATGTTCGTCCTATAAAACGACCATTTTTCGTCTCCATGCTCTTGAATAAAATCAATAATTTTTGCGGAAGTATTATCTGTGGAGCAATTATCGATGATAATGATTTGGTCAATATCCTGATAATTTGATTGTCTTTTTAAAGACATCAAACATCGAAAAATTCGTGATTGCTCATTGTAAGCAACCACGGACACGCTGACTGTGCACCGCTTTGCGTCCATTGATCTCAAAACCACCCCTCAGCCCATGAATGTTGACTGTGGCTCACGATATCCCATACTATTTTGATTCTCAATTGCTAAGTAGGATATCAATTAAATGAGTGGATCTGCCTCCCATGTTTTTATTTCTGGAATAGCTGGGTTCTTAGGGAGCCATTTGGCCGAGCAGATGTTACAGCTTGGGCACCGAGTCACTGGCTGCGACAACTTGCAAGGCGGGTATATTGAAAAAACATTCCTGATGGAGTTGAATTTCACCAAGTGGATCTCTCCGATCAACAACGACTCCACCCACTCCTTAGGAGGGGTTGAAATTGTTTTTCACACAGCTGCCACGGCCTATGACGGATTCAGCGTTTTTTCTCCCTACTATGTCACGCAAAATGTTTTTTCAAACACAGTCAGCCTCGCATCTGCAAGTATTGATCAAGGCGTGAAGCGCTTTGTTTTTGTTCTTCAATGGCGCGATATGGGGATCAACAAATTCCCTATCAAGAAGATGTAAATCCTCGCCCAATTACCCCATATGGAGTTGCCAAATTGGCAGCTGAAATGGCTATCAAGTCGTTGTGTGATTTGCATGATATGGAATATTGCATTTGTGTTCACAACATCATTGGTCCTCGGCAAAAATTTGATTTATCCCTATCGCAACGTAGCTGCAATTATGATGAATCGCATGCTGCAAGGGAAACAACCAATTATCTATGGCGATGGAGAACAGAAAAGATACGGCTACATCGGAGATACTCCGCAAACCTTTGGCCCATTTGGCATTCTCTGAAAAGGCTTCGGGCAAATCGTCAACGTGGGACCCGATGAAGAGTTCGTATCGATTAATGAGTTAGCCCAAAAGATTGCCCGTGAACTTCATTTTGATTGATCCTATTTATTTGAACAGAAGGCCTGGTGAAAGTCGGTGGGCCACTTGTTCTGCTGAAAAAGTCTAGAAAACTTTTAGTTATTCAACGCAATTCACCTTGAAGATGCCATTCACGAAATGGCAGTATGGATGAAGAAAATGGGGCCTCTGCCCTTTTAAATACGACCTCGATCTCGAAATAAAAATCAAAACGTGCCAAAAACCTGGCAGGAAAATATTCTTTAGATAATTCTGAGTCGTCTGGAAAATCGATAACGGAGGATGGTTCCTAAAAACCTAACCCCATCAAATAAAGCCGAAAGTTTAGACTCTCCTAACCGCTCCGTGTAGTTGACCGTAAATTCCCTATAGTTCAAATGATTTCTCAGCGTTAGTATTGTCATTGCCAACGTAAAATTCAGTTGATTGGGTAGATGAGCCACATATTTATCGGCGTAAGTTTTATGAAAAAAGCGATAGCCAGAACAAGCATCTTTCACCTTTGAACCCAAAAATAAAGACACTAGGCTTCTAAAAATGCCATTCCCCAACTTTCGAACAAATGGCATTTTCGAATCCATATTCATGCGAACACCACAAAACATATAAGGAGTTTGGTTTTGCATCAATGGAATCACTTGCATCAAGTCTTCGGGATGACAGGTTCCGTCCAGGTCATAAAATCCGATCCACTCATTGCGAGCGGCGGAAATTCCCACCTTCAATGCGGCCCCATAACCTTCGTTTTTAGGCATGGATATGATTTTAATACCGTCAATTTTTTGCAGTAACTCCAGGCTTGTATCCGTTGAGCCGTCATCAACGACAATGACCTCCAAATCAGATAAAATATTTTCTTTCATTTTTTTTGACTTAAAATCTATCAACTCGTTTAAAACTTTTGGAATCGCTTTTTCCTCATTGTAGCAGGGTAAGACCACTGATAACTGAACTCCCATTAGGCATTCCTTTTCATTTTTGCAGTAGAAAACAACTGGGCCAAACCACCCACAAGAACCAATATAATATAAATCGAAGTTTTTAATAAGTTCGAAGAAGGACTCGCGGACAGCTCCTCGGCCAGAGCAAAAAACCGTCTATCGAAGGTTGGCGCCATTTCGAGTTTTAAAGACGACTCGGCATGCTCATGTTTTTTCTTAAGGAGTCGCCACCACCCCCCTTGAAAAGAATGCCAAACACAAAGAGAGTTTAAAAATGTGATTCTCCGAGGCAGTAATTTCTTAGCCAACGACCACTCCTCTCCACCACCCTGAATGGATTCATCAAAACCGCCACATTCACTAAGTAGATGCCTTGAAATCAGCAACGCCCCACCTAAAAATGTGAAGTGTTGACCAGTTCTGTCACTATAAGCTCTCAACCATGAATTGGAGATAAAGTTATAAATTTGCTGGTGCCACTTGCCATTAATTGGAGTCCTATACATTCCGGTTGCATAGACTACAGTTCTCTCCTGGCAGAAGCTCAGAACTCTCTTGAGTTGACTTGGGTCAACCAATCGACAGTCGTCATCGATAAAAAATAAAAAATCACCTTGAGCGTATTTTGCCCCGACATTTCGTGCTCTATTTGTCCCAGGAAAAGAATTTATTAAAAATCGAACATTAGAATACTGATTTTCTAATTTTTGAATTCGCTGTTCATTCCAAATTCCTTCACCATTTATGACTACGATCACTTCAAAGGCATTCGAATTTAAATTTTGAATCAATATAGAGTCCAACAGGGCTTCAATGGGCCTGTCATTCAATGAACTGGGGATTACTAGTGACAACTCACAGGAGTTCAAACTCATCGACGGGCACCCCTTCGTCGCAAAAGTCCTCTCTGATAAAACCTACCCATTTTCGTATTTTTCAAAGTTTGCAAAGTTCGACGTTCAAACTCTTGAACGAGACCTAAAAACGCATTCCATTGATGAATTTCGGTTTTTTTATAGGCTTTAAAATAATTAAAGCCCGTCAAATAAAACATGTCGTAAAGGTACAGTTGGACGGAGAGTAGAGATTTCGCCAAACCACTGTAGTTTTGTGATGCGAGGTATTCAACCAAAGTCATTTTTTTTGAACTCATCTCTTTCACTCCATAATATTCCCTGATACCCCATCCCATTCCTTGCAAAAATGCTTTTCGACAGAGGCTCCCCAAGGTCATTTTGGTTTCGTGGAGTAGGTTAAGTTTTGAGTTATAGTTGAACCGAAAGCCCTGGCCGCATAGTCGCAAATTAAATTCGGTTTCTGCTCCTCCGAATAAAATAGACTCGTTGTACGTATATCCGGCATCAAATATTTTTCGGCAGATACACGCATTCCCGCCTACCAAATGAAAATCACCTTCGTCCGTTTTTGACATGTCTAGCCAGTGTTGACAGGTCAGCATATAAGCAATATCCGCCAAGCTCGACTTGTCAGCTATGGTGTATCCACCACCGACTCCTACAATGGGCTCCCGTGTGGTCCGAATAATTTGGTGAAGTCGAGATAAGTGATCGGGATGTATAAAGCGGCAGTCGTCATCAACAAAGTAAAACCAATCTCCTGATGCTAAACGCACACCTGTATTTCGCGCCGCATTCACACCAATAACGCCAGAAACAAAGCCCTTCACTGGAAACGTCCATGATTTTGCGAGAATTTCATCTAATTGGGGATCATTAAGATTGCTGACAACCAAAACCTCCAATTGAATGAAACCTATCTCCACCTGCTTTTCTAGACTTTCTAAAAATGCCTGTACACCCAATGGGTTACGATGGGTCGGAATGATAATGGATAGCTTCTCTATCGACTGCAAATAGCCCCCTGGATTACCTCTTGCGTTGTAGACGAATTCAGCAGGAGTTAATATATTTAGCCATTAAAGGGGGCGCAACCAAAACATGTCTGTGGAAAAATATGTTCCTGAAAGGGAATTCCTGAACAACCGCCGTTATTTTGTGCCCCTTTCTGAAATGCCTCCAGTTGGCTTAGAGAGTGAGGGGGCTGCACTAGGGTGGTATGAACCTGATGTCACCGAAGAAGCCGTCCTACGGAAGGCGCAAAAAGCCCTAAGTGGTAAATATACGCATTTTTTACTTCCCCCCACAGCCCCCTTGAGCAAAAAATGTTTACCCATTTTGACAATACTAGAACGTTTTCAGTTACCGATAGTTTTGCAGGTTTTAAGCTCTTCTATTGGCAATAGCTCTATTGAGGCTGCAGTCATTGAGAAAGCACACTCTGTTCAGATTGTTATCGATGAATGGAACGACCGAATTCAAGGTCTTTTGCAAATGCTCGATTTACACCAAGAAATCGAGTTCGCTCTGCTACTTACAACTAAAACCAGTTTTGCTGATGTTAAAAAGTTCACTAAAACCCACAATGTCAAAGTTTTGAATACGATTTGCCCTGCTAAACTTGATTCCAATGATGTTTTTTTGACGCCAAAGCAGGCCCATAAATTCACTCGACAATGTCAAACCCATGCTGAGCTAAAACTTCTGGGTCCAACGGGTATTGAACTCTATGAACCAAGATCTGCATCAGATGCCACATTGGAGGCCACATACACTCCCACTTTTACACTTGAGTCAACTCAACCAGCTCATGAGAAACGTATCTCCGTTGTGATTCCGACTTACAACAACGGCCCCTATCTTGTTCGAACTCTAGAGCACTTATTTGATCAAGATTTGCAGAAAGATTACTTCGAAGTCATTGTGGTCGATGATGGTAGCTCCGATAACACTCTCGATTTAATTCAATCGAAATTTAAAAATAACCCTTACGGGGTCAATTTTAAGTACATTCACTTTCCAAGAAACAAACAAAGAAAAATGGGAGATTCTCAGTTTCGCGCGGGAGTCTCAAGAAACCTTGGTACCAAGCATGCCACGGGTGAGTATCTGCTGTTTTTGGATTCGGATATTTTAACTCCGAAATGGTTTTTAACTGATTTATTAACCAAACACCAAAAATGGGACGTCATCCAAGGCCGACGTTATGATTTGACCAAGGATGCCGCCCGCGTCAAAAAAGTAAATTATGAGTCTGTTGATCACGAAAAAGACACTTTTGTCACTGACAAAGGCTATTGGGTTGATTTTTATGACAGGTGCACTGACTGGAACGACCTTCCTGCGTGCTGGAAGTATGTTTGTACTCACAGTCTATCTATGCGCAGAAGTGTCTACGAAAGCGTAGGTTGGATTAAAAAAACTTTTATCTATTATGGCTTCGAGGATACAGACTTGGGATATCGATTGGTGAAATCAGGATACAAACTGCACCTTAACGAAACCAAATTGTATCACTTGTTTCACCAAGATGAGCGGTCTGAATTTGATAACTCGGACATTCGACGCCACGAGATTCTTTCTAAAACAGCACAGATTTTTTACCGAAACCACTTCGATGATGAAATCTATCGTGAACTTTCCGTTTTCATGAAGAGCCCCTTTGACCCCAATTTTATCACCGTTCTCTTTTCGTTGACATGGGTCTCTACGATTTTCAAATACCTAATTGTTAAGCCGATCTCCCTGGTATTTCATATTTTACTAAAGATCGCAGGTGTGGCACTTCTACCCCTAGATAACGATTATGTTCGACGCACTTTAAATAGGACGCTTTATAAAACCGTTGTTGGCAACCAACGCGGCTTTATTACGGTATTGCCACTAGCAAAGTTAGATACCCGCCCAGAGTTGATTTCAACTGACCGTCCACGTTCGGATTCAATTCCATCAAACAATTGGAACAACGCCTTTTGGGCCCTTTGGGCGCCACTTCATTTATTTGTTAGGTGTTACTTTTCTTTGACTAGGAACCCTCCATCCGTTCACTTGGGTATGGGGGCGCGTCTTTTTAACAGGGTTGCACAAATTAAAGCTGTTACTTTTTGTTGGTTTTTACTACAAAATGATTCATTCAACCCTGCACCTTTTAAAATTATTTTTGAGCAAAATTTATTTTTACTCCATACACAGGGTGGTCCATAAAACCCGGCCTCTTTTTGTCTCAATTTATTTATGGATTTACCATAGGGCTGTCAAACAATTCTTGGTGCCCATTTATTTCAAATCCATTCATCGCATCTACAATGAAGTGATTCTGAAAGCCGTGAGTTTTATTTACTATAAATTAATTTATGGTCCCTGTTGCCAGTTGAAGGGGTTACTGGCACGGGCTTGGGGCCAACTAACCCGTCTAGGTGTAGCAATTTACCACCCCGCAAAAATTGGCAGCTCTTTTTTTATATTTTAATTTAATTTATAGTCCCTATTGCCAGTTGAAGGGGTTACTGGCACGGGCTTGGGGCCAACTAACCCGTCTAGGTGTAGCAATTTACCACCCCATAAAAATCGGAGGATCGTTTCTCTTTTTCAGGACCATTTACAACCCTTACTGTCAAATTAAGGGAATGCTCAAAAGGGTCGGCGGCCTTGTTGTCAGAATCGGAGTTGCGACCTACCACCCCATTAAAATTGCAGTCATTTTTATATATTTTCATTTTCTCTTTAATCCCGTTTGCCAATTCTTCGGAATAATCAATCGGATCAGAGGACAAATTATTAAATTTGAAATTTTTGTGTTCCATAAAGTGAAACTCGGATTTTCATTTTTGTATTTCCAACTCATTTATCATCCCACATCCGAAGTGATTGGCTTTTCTAGAAAACTATTTGGCTTGGTAAAAAGACTCTCTATCCTCTTTTACCACCGGATATATCGCCGGCTTGTTGGGGTCGTTGAGTTTGTATTGATTAAAGCTTATTGGGTTTTACTATTCACACCGTACATCAAGTTGCATGTTCTCACCTATAGGGCTTATATTCGCCTCTATTACACAGCAAAACATTTACACTATCTTATATTTGTATGGAGCTTTCATAAAATAGTTAAGCCCATTTACTGGGGCTTGAGACGTGTGTTTATTTATACGCCGGCGAAAGTGCTACTGATAATATATAACGTCGTCACCGGAAGTCAGCTGACCCCTGAAGATGTTAAAAGGAAATTCGGATTTGTTCGGCCCGAGAAACAGTTTTAGAAATATTTTTTGCGCTTCGATGAAGGCAAAATCTTTAGCATATCTCGATATTTTGCTACGGTTCTTCTAGCGATTTTAATCCCGTCTTTTTTAAGCAAATCCACTATCTTTTGATCGGAGAGTGGCGATTTAGGGTCTTCATCTCCTATAAGATTCTTGATCTTCAATTTGACCGATTCACTTGCAAGTGAATCCCCATCTGTTTTGTTGATACCGGAGTTAAAAAAGTATTTGAGCTCAAAGATTCCTTGCGGAGTATGCACATACTTATTGGTCGTCACACGCGATACAGTCGACTCGTGCATTCCAATATCATTTGCAATATCACGTAAAATCATAGGTCTGATATGAGCCGGTCCGCTTTCAAAAAATTCCTGCTGATGTTTGACGATACTCTCTGTTACTTTATAGATAGTTCTTTGACGCTGGTGAATGCTCTTAATAAGCCAAATAGCCGATTTTAACTTGTCTTGAATATACTCTTGGGCATCGTTCTTTTTACCTGTCTTACCGGCTTTTCGAGCGGCCTGCTCTTCAGCGAGTAAGTTTCTGTAAAGGTTCGATATACGCAATTTGGGTAAACCGTCCTCATTCAAAGAAATCATATACTCTTCGCCCACTTTGTATACGTATACATCAGGTGTAATGAACTGGGTGTCCTGACTCATGTAGGCTCTGCCCGGCTTTGGGTCCATTGTGTAGATTATTTTACACAGCTCTATGACATCTTCTAATTCCAAGTTCATTGCCTTAGCTATGCCCTTGTAATTGCGTTTTTCTAGATCGGATAAATGGTTTTTTAAAATATTAACTAAGTCATGAGTATCTTCTTCTAAATGCTTTGCCTGAATGAGTAAACACTCTTGAAGACTCCTGGCGCCTACACCTGGAGGGTCAAATTCGTGAATAAACGGCAGCATCTCTTCCAGATCTTCTGCCGAAAACTCTTCATTTTCCGCGATCTCTTCTAATGATGTTTTTATATACCCGTCGTCTTCGATATAATTAATTAATACTCGAACTATGGCCTCTTCTTCATCATTAAACCCTGAGAGACTCATTTGCCATAGTAAGTGATCTGACAAAGATGTCTTTGCGCTGATAATGTTCTCATAGTTCATTATCTCTTCGTTACCACCTCCAGTTCCTTGGGGCGGCTTGTACTGTGAATCAATATAGTTTTCCCATTCAAACTCATCCTGTTGTCTGGGATCCTGTTGGTCAGATGACTTTTCATCACTAGAGGCGCTGGCTATTTCATCATCATTGACTTGGGAGTTATCTTTGGCTGGGTCACTGTCCGTTGTATCTTGAACTTCCTCCAACACGGGGTTTTCTACTAGTTCTTTACGAACTTCATTTTCAAGTTCCATACGGCTGAGCTGAAGTAACTTAATAGCTTGCTGCAGCTGAGGAGTCATCCTCAAGTTCTGCGACAGCTTCATCGATACTTTTAAGTTCATAGCCATATAAAATTACCTACAATTTGAAGTTTTCACCCAAATAGAACTTTCTTGCCACTTCGGAATTTGCAATGTCTTCTGCAGTCCCTTCGACTTCGATTTTCCCTTCCTTCAGTATATATGCATAATCGCAAATACCCAAGGTTTCCCGGACATTATGATCAGTAATTAATACACCAATACCTTTTTCCTGCAGCTGCTTGATGATGGTTTGGATATCACTGACAGCAATGGGATCAATCCCTGCGAAAGGCTCGTCTAGTAGGATAAATTTGGGTTTTCCAGCTAAAGCTCGTGCGATTTCAACTCGACGCCTTTCTCCACCAGAAAGAGAAAAACCGTAACTTTCTGCAATATGACCAATATTAAATTCATCAAGAAGTTGATTGAGTCGCTCTTTTCTCTGGGCCGCACTTAAACCTAGTGCTTCTAAAGCTACTTGTATGTTTTCTGTTACTGTCAGTTTTCTAAAAATACTGGGTTCCTGTGCCAAATAAGAGAGGCCAAAACGAGCTCTTTGAAACATTGGCATTCCGCCGATCTCATAGTCATCAATTTTAACTTGCCCCTGGTCTGGAGTCACAAGCCCAACGACCATATAAAAACTTGTGGTTTTGCCGGCACCATTGGGCCCAAGAAGGCCTACTGTTTTACCGCTTTTAACAGAAAAAGAGACTGACTTGACGACCTTACGCCCCTTAAAACTTTTGCTGATTCCATCAATTAACAGTTCACTCAATTCACATTCTCCAGTCTTTTTTTATCGACTTTAGCCTTCGCCCTCAACACCTTTACTCGCTTGCCGCCGTCTATAAAAATAATTTCATCCCCTCTGAGTTCATCCGCATCTTGAACGACTCGGGGGCTCCCCTTAAATATAAATTTATTTTGATCAAAAAATGCTGTCAATGACTCTGCCGTTGCCCATTTATCGGGATCACTTACCCTAACTCCTCCGATGAGCTGAATTGAAACCACCTGATCACTTCCCGGGTCAAATTGAAAAATGCTTCGGGCCCGGTAATTCCGCATTGCCTCCGAATCTAAAGTCACTCCACCTAGAAACCGGGAAGAATAAGTTTCACCACTAAACTTTGCCTCATCACTAACAATTTTCACCAATCTCTCATTGGCAAATGTTTTTCTGGATTTAATATTTCCTTTAATTTGAATTTCTGAAGTGGTCATATCAGCTTCCATACTATCACCAGTGAGATAAAGCGAGTTTCCATTGATATCTCTTGGGCCCAACATCTCTATGGGTTTAGGACCTAAAAGTTTTCTTGATATCGTACTGTATCTTACGATTTCAGTTGAAAACTTGTAACCATTTTGTGATCGAACGATTACCTTTCCGTTAATTTCAACAATTCTCTCTTCAGAATTGACTAGCCCTTCTTCACCTGTAACCACATATTTATCGCCCTTTTCAGTAAAGAAAACCATTTTAACGGCGTTCATTCTCCAGGTTTCTGTGCCCCTATAGTTCAAAGCTTTTTCAGCCCATAGCTCCCATTCTTTGCGCCCTCTAGAGTCTCGATAAGGTGAATACCCACCATTGCCTGTTGAATCTCTTCAGCTTCTTCTGTAACGGCATTGAATGTGCCTGAACCCTGATACATACTCTCTGGAGCAAACATAACCAATTCAGCTATAAAAAATAAAAATAGCGAGAGCAGTCCAAATTGAATCCAGCGTTTCATACAACAACCAATTTATTTAATGTTGGCAGGACTGTCTCTTTGCTAGGAACATAAAGCCTTTAAAGTGTATCAGAGTCTTTAGAGGATTCTCGTTTTATCACAGCAAAGTTGATTTCTTGAACTCCTGCTTCGGTCAATGTATACATAACTTTCTTCACTGTCAAAAAATCTACTTCTTTGTCTGCTTGAACTGTTACTCTTCTAAATTCGTCGACTTCCGCTTCTGTGGACGCGTTGCCCTGTACTGCCTGTTTAATTTTTGTACCTATTTTGCTTTTTTCTGTTTCGCCGGCCTGCACGATCCCTTCGACTTTTTCGTACAATATTGGAAGCATCCAGTCCTTGCTTTCACGCACATCAAGGTATTGATAGATTTTTTCTTCGTTGAGAGCGACATGATTTTTTGAAATTACAACCACATTAGCTGGCAATAACTCCTTCACCGCTTGGGCGTTTGGTAGGCTTACATCGTCGGCAATATTGATTACTTCACCCGTTACATTGTAATTTTGAAGTAAAAACACGACGAGCACCGTAAACATGTCCACCATAGCCGTAAGAGACAACGCAGCTACTATCTTTCTAGTCGAACCAAAGTTCTTTCCGTGTCTATCTCTACGACCAGGAATGTGTATTGCCATTATTCTACTCCCGATGTCGCAACTGCTATTTGAGGGAATCCCGCCACCAACAAGGCGTCCATTCCCTTAATTAAATCGCCGTACGGCAACTCATCCATTATCGTTACAATAGCATCATTCTTTTCTGGATAAGTTTGCTTAACTTCCTTCAAATAATTTACCAGTGTCTTAAAATCGTACTCGGCTCCGACCTTTGGAAAGTTGATGGTTTTGGTACCAACTAAAACTCTATACCCATTCGTGAGTACATCTAAGCGAAAAGCTATATCAGCCTTGGGAGGGACTTGTACTTCTTGCTCATCTTGTTTTTTACCATAGACGGAACTTCCAATTTGAATCATAGAAACCTGAGTCCAAACGGCCGTAATTAAAAGAAATATGATCAGCACACTCATTAAATCAATGAATGGAACAATGTTTGGTTCAATTGCTATTTGGCGGCTACTGCTACCAGATTCTTCAATATTGGCCATGTCGACGTCCTAGTATTTCATTTTATCTCTATTTGCAGTCACTAAGTTCATTAAATTCATGCTACTTTCAACCATATCGTTGATCGCTCGACCAATTCTCAATTGAAAAAATCCGTAGAAAATAATGGCAACGATGGCCACTGACAGACCGAAGGCCGTACA
The DNA here is from genome assembly GCA_041391465.1 of Bdellovibrionales bacterium. GTDB lineage: Bacteria > Bdellovibrionota > Bdellovibrionia > Bdellovibrionales > UBA1609 > UBA1609. The sequence goes on along the minus strand of JAWKNX010000010.1, from coordinate 25,510 downwards.
ATTCAATGCTTCCGAAATACCTCTAGTCAGCTCTTGAGCTTTCGTCGCAGCATCTGCCTGAGCAACCCCTCGGAAGGAGCTAATCATACCAATGATGGTTCCCAATAGACCAATTAGAACAGCTACGTTTCCAGAAACTGCCAGCAGCGAAGATAGCCCCTCTAAACGTGGGGTTTCACGAAGTACCGCTGCATCCATAGCAACCTGAACCTCTTCATCTGGCCGCTTATTCAAAACTTGAACAAGACCTGCCTTCAAAGTATTTGTTAAAGGAGCCGGTCGACTATCGCAAAATGCGATGGCCTGTTTCAAATCGCCTCGCATAAGCATAGCAAAAAGATTTTCGTTTAAATTCACTTTATCGACGACTAACTTTTGTAACTTAGCCATCCTCTCAAAGATCACATATGCTGTAGCAAACCCCACTACTGCAATGAACCACATGACTATTCCGCCTTCGCAGAAGGCTCTTTCTATAAAAAAGGCTTTATCTGCACACTCCGCAGCTAAGCCCGCTAATTCTGCAACATTATCTTCCAAAACGCCCTCCCATGTTATTGCGATTGAAACACAAATGGATATATTACTTCAGCAACAGTATCCTGAGGTGGCTCAGGAAACTTTAAACCCTTAATTCTATTCATAATACAACTTGCCAGAGAATTACTCCGAGTCGTATTTGACACTTTTGAAACCTGGCCCACTCGCCCGCCAGCAACGATCGTCCACTTTACCGAAACTTTACCGTAGACACTTGAGTCTCTTTTTAATTCTTTTTCATAGCAAAAACGAAAAGCATTTTTGTTTTGTTGAATTACTCGACGAACAGCTTCTCTATCAATTGTTCCCTCAAAGAATTCTTCTGCTCCACCTAAATTAATATTCACTCGGTCTCTGGTTCCAAATCCGCCTTGACCCGTTCCCGAGTTTCCGCCCCCAGATCCTCTTTTTGTACTCACGCCAGAAATACCTTTTAAACTAGCACCTTTTCCGCCAGACCCTGTCGATTTCAATCGAGTCCCAATACCCTGGCCTTCTCGGTCCTCATTAAAACCTGAGGCTCCTGTCTGCTTATCTGCCAAGCCAGCTACACCACCAACTCCAGAAAAGGTTTGATCTAATTTGTTTTGTACACCCTTTGAACCAAATACGCCCAGTATTCCTGTTCTTGTAACATCTCTCTTTCGGCTTTCAGCGTTTGACCCGGCTTTATCGCCAGTCTTTACTGAGCCGCCAGGCCTTGCTGAGACTAATTTTTTTCGAGCGGGCTGATTAGAACGTGTTGGAGCAACGGCTGCAGCCTTACCCGGAGGTTGTGTTGCCTTTGGCTGAGCCCTTTTTACCTGTTGAGTTTTTGGCTTATCCTCGACCTTAACAACTCTTTTTTCTTTTGGTGGCGGCGGAGGTGTCGGAGGCTTAAATTGAATGGATGCCATCCGCATGGGTTCTTCTAGCTTCTGTTCTTCATCCAATCCTGGTGAGTAAACGTACATGTAAAGCCCAAATATTACCATCATGACACCAGCAAATAATAAACCCGTCATTTCAGTACTTGTTAATGGAAACAATGGTGCCGCAATTGGTTTTGGTGACTCCGGGACATAACGGATAAATACAGAAATATTATCGTGAATAAAGTCCAAACGAATCATCTCACCCTGATTGAGGGTAACATCAAGATCTTTTGTTTTTGCACCCAACTCCAACCGAATCGAATCGAGAGTTTTCGTTCGGCCATCGAAGTACAATACACCTTTAGCGGAATTTGGCGCATGAATAACAGCCTTTCCACTCAGAGAAACTAGTTTGAACTGTTTTGATGGCAGCCCATTTATTGGCAAAACAATGTCGCAACCTGAACCATATCCAGCAGTAATATCTCCACCTTCACTAAAATGATGGGTCGATAAAACTCTTTCCTTCCAGCTGACTAAAACTTCAAGCGTCGTTCCTTTCGACGGCTGAACAACAGTATCTAAACTCTTGATCGCACTCGGAGGAGCATAGGTTGCCTTTTTCAGTCCACTGAAATCAACTTGTATATCCTGGGGTTCCGTTTTGATTTTTTCTTGTTTAAAACTATCTCGATCTCCGCCAATTAAATCTACTGGAACGGAAGACGGCAAAGACGGCGGGTCACCAACATCATCGACTTTTGAATCCGACAAAACGTTCACGTCTTCAGGGGCATCAGGAGGCTCTTCGCTGACAACGAGCCTAACTTCATTTGCTTCTGGCGGTGGCGGCGGCGGCTCTTCTGTATTTTGTTTTCTCGGCTCAGACACCGCCCCTTTAGGTGCTGCCTTAGGTTTCGGCACTCCGATGAAAAACTCAAATTTATAGGGGCCAACCGTAATTTCATCTGATGACTCAATGGAATGATCAAGTATCTTCTCTCCGTTGAGAACGGTACCTTCCTTTGAACCCAAGTCTGTTAAGTAGTATCCACTCTCTCTTTTCTCAATCAAAAAATGTAGTGGTGATATCTTCTCGTGGCTGAGATCAATATCTACTTCAGCATTGTTACCGACAACAATTTGATCTTGAGTAAATTGCTTTACCTCAACCAACTTATTCTGAAGGTAAACTCTTATTAATACTGGCGCACTCAATTCTCACTCCCAGACCGATGTAGTTCTTCAGATGTTCGACGCATTTCTGGCAAAAAGTTTTCGCGTAATCGTATCAATTTTTTAAAGTTATATTGTTTTCTCTGTAGTAGATAAAATAATTCTGGTTTCGAGGCTTCCCCTTGAATTAATTCATCTTCAAAGTTGATTACTGCTCGCTTTTTGTCTTTGGCGTGCACCTCAAAAAGGGGCAACATCGCAATACTTAAAAGCAAAATAAATTTACTTAAATTTTGCATCGAACGCCCTTTTCTCCAACTGACTCACACGCTTCAATAAATTGCTGTCGTTACTCAAAACTTTAATACGACTTAGGATTTTTAACCCATCATCATACTTTTTCGAATTTTCTACCAAAAGTATAGCATAATTGAAAAGGACAGGCACAACTCTTGAATTCTCATCCATGATCTTTTCAAACACATTGTTTGCTTTGTCATATTCACCTAGACCTTTTAAAGCCAAAGCGTAGTTATTTGCCACTTCCACCGCAATTTCATCGCCTTTTCCTAGACTTCTTTTAACAATATCATAACCCTCTTCAAGCGCGGCTTTCGCTCGACTATAGTCCTTATAATCAAGATAAATGGAGCCGAGATTTGTTGTTGCGTAGGCATACCCCAAATCTGACTTTAAGGATTTCCGGAAAGTGCTAATTGCCTCTCGCAAATTTTCTTCCGCAACTAAAATTACACCCAAATTATTTAGAATTACTTTGTCGTCTTTAGAAATTTCTAATGCCCTATCAACAAGTATTTTTGCTAAACCAAACTGCTCCTTTTGGTTGTAATGCAATATCAGTTGATTCAGAACGTAAAGGTCATTTGAGTTATCAGAAAGTATTTCGCCAGCTATTTCTACAACTTTGTCGTGCTGTCCACTCTTGCGGGCCTTTACTAATTCTTCAAGTTCCTCTGAACTTGCTTTCGATTTCCCTTTCACAGACTCATATTCATCTGCCAACTGAGTCAAATAAGCAATTTCACCGAACTCTTCATAGGACTTGCTATCAATTCTGTTAAGTTCGCTAGTAGCTACTTTTACCCACTCTGAATAGGCCTCAAATTCAGTGGCTTTCTGGATGGCGTCTTTATACAGCTTAACAGCTTGATCAGAAAATTGCTTAGCTTGAGTCGCGACTCCCTCTTTGTATTGCTTTTGCTCTTCGGCATTCAAGCCTGATGGTAAGGGCACTTGATACAAACTCGCGGCCATATGTTGATTAGCCTGCCCTAAAGTCGCCAGTGCTGCGACAATTTGAAAACCGTCATCATATCCAATGACAACAGCCATTTCTTTAGCAAGCCGGTCGATCATTTCTATTTTACTTTTTAATGCTCTCGCTTGTTGAGCTGGATCTTTTGTAAAATTAATTTTTTGTAACTCTAGGTAGGTATAGTAAGACAATCTGAATTTTGCATCGGCGGCATATGGAACTCCACCTTTAAAGCCTTGCTGTTGAAGGTTTCGATCAATGGCAATAGTTCTTCTAAACCACTCTTGTGCCATCTTTTTGTCGCCATCTGATTGATAAGAACGTGCGATTTTAAAAGCAGATTCCATGACATTTTTTCTGTCTGCCGGGTTTGCATCAATATACATCTTATAATATTGAATGGCTCGCTTGTTGTTTCTTCTGTTTTCCCAAATTTTGCCAATGTAAAATAATGCTTCTTCACGTTCTTTAGTCTTTGTCAGTTTGCGAAACTCTTCGAAGTTTTTAATTGCAGCTGTGTAATAGCGCATTCCCATGCGAATAACTGCAGCATTATAGTAGTAACCCGCTTTTTTCTCATTGTCTTTGGTATCTCTTGCAATACCCTCAAAGGCACTCGCTGCCTTATCAAATTGTCCACTATTTTGATAAATAGTTGCTAAAAACTCCCTCGACTGCTTCTTTAGTGAAGTTGCTGATTTATTTTGCGAAGACATCAGTTGTTCATAATTCTTCATTGCAAGTTGAGATTTTCCAGCTTTTTCAAAATTCACGGCAGCATTGAAAATCGCGTTGGGAGCCAAAGATGAAAGTGGGTATTTTGTAGCAAAATTTTGAAACATCTCGCCGCTAGCTGCATAGTTCTTTTTGTCGGCTTCATCTTGAGCTCTTTTGAATACTGACTGCATTAAAATTTCTCTAACTTGAGCTCCAAATTTCGATTTTGCGATATGAGGTTTATCCAACATCTCCTCAGCTGCCTTCTCTAATCCGATATAGTCTTTTTTAGTATTATAAATATCTAATACTGTATTTCCCGCACTCTCAGTGAATTTATTTTGAGGTGGATTAAGAGCAATTTCTTTATAAAGTTCTTCAGCCTTATCGTTGAAGTTATAGGAGTAATACAAGCTCGCTAACTTGTACTTGATCGCCACGCCTTCAGGCTTATCAGGAAATGCTTTAAAGTAGCGATCCGCTACTCGCTCGAAGACCTTCGTCGTTTGATCAAGTGGTATTGGAACATTGCTGTCGCCCACCACCTTCTTAATATCTTTGGTGTCTGGGAGCTTCTTCTCGAGCGCCAACACGGCGTTCAAAACTGCCTTTTGGTAGTATTCGCTCTTAGGGTATTTGTCGGAAACAATCAGATAGTTTTGGGCGGCATTGCTGTACTTGCCCATATCAAATAAAAGTTCCGCATAATAAAACCTCATGTTGCCCATTTCGGCGGTATCATCAAAGGCTCGGAAGTACTTCTGATACCCTTCTTCGGCTGATTCTCGAGAGGCCTTACCGCGAGAGTTTTGCGCTGTTTGATGCTGTTGTAAAGTAAATGTTCTTAGGGTCGTCTCAACAAGAGCCACAGATTTTTCTACGAGATTTTTGTTCTTTTCCATGTTCTTCTGTGCCCAACGACTTTTTGGCCCATATTTATCAACCCACGAAAAGAGCTCTCTCTTAAATGTGTTAGTATCACCTGAAGAAGCATACATTGTTACTATTTGATAGTGATAGTCGTAGGCTTTCGGTGCGTTAGGGTCTCTTTCAATAAGGTATTTAAAATAATGACGAGCAGCAGACCGCTTGCCGGCATCAGCGTAGTAATATGCAAGTCGTTCTAAATATTTAACATATTCGCCCCGTGAATATACCGACATGAAAAATTGTCGAGCTTTTTGATAGTCAGGGAGATCAGCATAAAATGGAACCATGTTCATTTTTGCCTCATCCACTAACCTGATTCTTCCACCTTTATCTCCAGATTTTCTACCCAAAACTATTACGTTTTTTAGCAACTGCACGGCAGCTTGAGTTTTTCCGAGTTTGAATTCACACCATGCCAATTTATACATGGAGAATGAGTAAAGTTGGGATGTTTTGCGACTTAAAACCTTGCGGTAGCTCGGGGCAGCTCTTTTCCACTGCTCTTTTTCAAAGTAGTATTCGCCAATGGCAAAATGGCTTTCATCTACATAATCACTTTTTGGAAAACGCTTAATCAACTCACTATAATAGTTAAGTCCCCGCTGGATGTTATTCAGCTCAAAGTGGTTATACCCTAGGAAAAACAGAGCCTGATCTACTTTTTCATCTTTAGGAAAGTCACGTAAAAACCATTCATAGAGTTCAACGGCTTTTTTGTTATAAACCTGTGCCGGACGCAGATCCAGTCGCGGACGAGATCTTCTTTTTTTGTTTTGGTAATCTAAGAGATCTTCGTCATATTTGCGTTGAATCCTGAACTCTATAAACCTAGCTTTATCAACGTAAGCTTCAGCAAGTCTTAACCAAATTTCGCCGCGAGCCCGACTTTTTCTGTATTTCTTTGTCAAAAGAAATAACTGCTCGATTTCCTTGTCCGTGTACTCTTCAATCTTAGCTTCTTTAGGATCTGTTGTTCCCAACCGCATGGAGTTTGTAGACGGCGGCCGGACATCTTGTAAATTAACTTTTAGTCTTTTTTCTGAGAACCCTTTAGGGGCATTAATTTTAGTTTTGTTTTTCTCAATTCTAACCTTAGAGGACTGCCTCTTAATATTGCCCAGCAAATCCCCTATGGTTTTCTGGCGTTCAGCATACGAAGCATCCATAAATGCTGAAAACCCTATAATTAAAATGAGGACTTTTACGATCTTATTATTCACAACTCTGTACACCTAAATAATGATAGTTTCCAAGTTCATCTAACCAGTACTCACCTTTAAACGGCCAATACTGGTATCCATTTTGAATGTAGAAGTCGCGCTCAGATTTTTCATCGATTTGTACATCGGACAAATCTTTTCCGGCGAGATCTTTTTTCAAGGCATCTTTTTTACCTTTTAGCATTTCAAAACGAATGAAATCTTTTTGTTCAAACAAATCAAACAACTCTGCGCGGATATCGTTTATGTGCGCTTTTGCTATGCGTCCGGCCTTCGATTTGGCTTTGCTCAGCCGAGTCTCTAAAACTTTTGCAGAATATTTACCAATAGCAGAAGATCTCCAGTCATCAGGCATTTTGTTCAACCGGGATTTTTCACTCATTAGCTTATCTATATAGTTTCTCATTCGCTGAAAATCACCTTCATAATAGATCCTCTTGGCAACTATGTAAGGAACCATATTAGACCAAGCCCGAACTTCTTTATTACCTTTAATATAATCTTGAGCATCTATAACTTGATCGAATAACTGCTCCATCGACAAATTAGTCTTTTGTACGTTCTTAATGCTTTGAAGCACCGGACCATAGACCTTGGAAAATAATTGAAGGACTTTTTCCATCTCATCATATTTGCAAATATATAAATAGATTATTGATCTTAGAAGCAAAGATTCAGGCTGGAAAGTGTCTTCATAGTATGCCGAATGAAGAGAATGAAAGTTACTAAGCGCCGATCTAAATCGACCCATTCTCAACATGGCCCAACTCATTTCAAATATGGAGTCATGCCAGAATTCAGTATCTCTTGGAATATCGCGATAAGCATCAATTGCTTCTTCCCATTTTTTACCTTGATAGAATATTCTAGCTCGTCCCAACAAGGCAGCAACTCGAGATTCATCTGTAATGCCTCTATCAGCTCTAACATTTGCAAGTTGTTCGAATTGACGAATAGCCTGAGAATTGTTGCCTTGTTCTGCGAAAGCCAACCCTTGTAGATACTTAGATCTCGGATAATAGGGGCTGGCGACATTTACTCTTTTCAAACTTGATACCGCATTTGAATACTGCTGATTAGCCAGTTGGTATTCTCCAATTCTATAATAAAGCATATCTCGGTGCGCCTTGGGAAACTCATCTACTTTAACCTTTGATAGCGCGTAGTTGAGTAAAGTGTCGTCCCCCAATGAGTCCGCAGCAAGGGACATTTTTTCTAGGGCTTGTCGTAGATATTTATTTTGCCCTTGTTTAACAACACTAACGAACTGAAATGCCGATGCTTGGTTGAGTTGCATCTCATACAGCATCAACCTAAAATGTATTTGATTTGCATTCTTTGGGCTCGATAGCGAGATTGTGACTCAACCTGAAAAGTAACTCAGACGCTTCTGTATAATTTTTTGCCTTATGGTTGTAATGCTTTAATGAGAGGGCTCTCTGATCTACGTTTTGTAGTTCTCTTTCTTCTTTTTGAATTTTTTGTTTCCGATCGACGCCGTCGGCTTGAGCTATTCTGTGCAACCTGTTGTGCGTTATCCAACTGTGATGCTTGTACATAGTGCAAATCACCGCTGGGTGAAATTGATAAAAACGATACTATTATTAAACTAAGGATAAAAGGCTTCATCTGTATGTCGCCTCCGGAAAGTAGAAACTCACACCAAGTGCTACAAAAATGTCATATTGATTTTGTTTTTCGATATCAGATCCTAAAACTACTTCAGGTTGGTAATAGTTCACTCCGGCGTCCCACCGAAAAGCCATTCCTTTGTTGATTGCAAAATTTTGCCCGGTTCCTAGATGAATCGTTGCCGCACTCCCGTTTTCTGTATCGGTAGTCCCTAAGCCAGCGGAAAAAAACATTTCAAACTGATTAATTTTCTTCCCCAAAAGTGCCATTTTTCCGTATATCGGCGTCCATCTCGCTGCCACTCCCGTATAACTTTTTGGTGTAACTAAACTTTCTGTTTTGACGGTCAAGTCTTTCAAATCTTTAGTAACCTGTTTTTCAGTTGCGGTGAGAGCATAGTAACTGGCCTCAACGGAGAGCTTTGAGGTGAAGTAATAGGCCGCTCTGACTGCTCCACCCAAGTTTGTAAAGAAAGCATTATTGAGTCCGAAAAATCCAGAACCGGATACTTCAAATCGCCCTGAAGTTGGAAGGAATTTTCTCTGAATAACCGCAACATCGGAAAATGGTTCCAGATTCGACAAATCAGAAACTGTGTTTATTTGCTTTTCCTCGACGGGCTTTGCATCCAGTCTTTTTTGTCTTTTCGCGGTTTCTTGTGAATCGATACGATCATAGAGTGATTCAATCTCGGGGTCGTCATTCACTTCGGTGTCTTGAGCCAACAAAGGAGTAGGATTTAATGCTGTTAAACAAAACAGTAAACTTAAAAAAACTTCGATGTAGTACTTAAATATCTTCACGGCATCCTACTTACAACGTTGCAATATCTAAAGTTATCTAAGTTATCGATAAAGTTGTAGATTTTTAAAATTGATCTAGACTTAGTGTCGTCTAGTGATGAGCAACCAAATAAATCCTATTTCCAGACGTAAGACTAGACCTATAGAATTCCCACAAGACCAAAGGTTAAGGATTGATTGAAATAATTTTTCGTTGAGAAATCGCTAGCTGAATAGGATGGACCTGATGGATCTAGAGCTCCTAAGCTTGATGGATCTAAAGCGTTGTAGAACAACAAATTAAAATCCATCCTTAAAGCCCAGTTTTTTGAAAAGTACACTCTTTGTCCAATTCCAGCGTTCACCACTAAATTGCTTTGGTCGCCGAATTTGATCTGACCTAAGCCCAGCATAGAGTAAACATGTAAATTATAAACGGTTTGTTTACTTAAACTTATTTTTCCATAAAACGCATTGTACTCCCAATTCAACATGTACATTGATTCCGCAGAAGGAGCTTTTGAGAAATCAATGGGACTGTCTATCACTGATGCCGGAGCATTCTTTAATTGGCCTCCATAACTTGAGAGCTCTCCCGACCAAGTAAAATAATGAAATGCAAGCCCGTGGAGATCATTAAAGTGGTACCCCAAATTGATTCCGAAAACTTCAGACTTGTAAAACGCTTCATTTAAAGTTGCTCCAAGCAGAAAGCCTGCTTCGACTTTTTTGTTCAAATCAATAATTCGATTTCTTACAGCTGCTTTATTTTCAAATACAGGCAGTACGGTTTCTGTCGCCAAATCTTCATCTGGAAACTCGATCACTTCGGCCATGGTTGCACTGATATGACCAAAAACGACTAACATACAAAGAATGTGAAGTTTCATATTTCACCCCAATCCTTTGTTATTTTAAATAAATGTGGAATTTAAGCCATTAGTGATCACATAGGTAAGGCTTAGGTATTGAGGATCCTAGTCCAAAGTCATAAGTTACTTAACATTTGCTTTCAATAAGTCCTGCAAATGTATAAGTCCCATTGGTTTCAACGGTGTTGCACTATCCCTATCCACAACAAAAAGTGTTTGAATTGAAAACTGCTCCATAACAAACAAGGCTTTTTGAGCAAGTTCTCTGCAGTCAATTGTCTTAGGGTTTCGCGACATATAAGCGGAAGCATTTCCACTGAGAAGGTTCAAGTCACCTTTATCTAAAATTCTTCGAATGTCCCCATCAGTAACAATACCGACGAGCTCCTCAGACTCACTCACAACTCCTGCAACACCTCTTACCTCTTTTAAGGTCATTGCACTAATCACCTGATTCATAGGTGTAGATTCTGAAACGAGAGGTAAGGCTTCCCCAGAATGCATAACATCTTTCACCGTGGTTAAAAGTTTTCTGCCAATTTTTCCGCCTGGGTGAAACTCAGCAAAACTCTCTTCGTTGAACCCTCTTTTTTTAAGCACAGTCATTGCCAAGGCATCACCCAATGCAAGCGTTACAGTGCTACTTGTTGTAGGAGCCAATTTAAGTGGACAGGCTTCTTCTTCAATTGAGATATCTAATGTGACTTTTGCTGACTTAGCCAAAGTGGACTCAAGGTTTCCTGTCATTGCAATTATTGGAATCCCTTTTCTCGAGGCATAGTTGATCAATGGAAACATTTCAGCTGATTCGCCGCCATTAGATATGGCTAAGACCAAGTCCTTCGGAGTGACAACCCCTAAATCGCCGTGAATACTTTCCGCGGGGCTTAAAAATAATGAGGGAGTTCCTGTTGAACTGAAGGTGCTCGAAATTTTCGAGCCAATTTGACCGGATTTCCCCATTCCAGTAACAATTAATTTTCCCTCACATTGAAGTACGAGCTGAACTGCTTCCACAAACTCATCTCCGAGCACTTCCATTTTACCCAGTATGGCTTCTGCTTCAATTTTTAATACTCTCTTTGCCTCTTGAATTTCCACAAAATATCCTTCTTAATTAACCGATCGTGCCGATGGATTTTTCTTTTTCGTCTGACGAGTTTTGGCTTTTCTGGAAGCTACTTTGGTCTTTTTCTTTTTAGGCCTGTCGTCCGCACGAGCCACATTTTTTTCTCTACTCAGCAAAGAATGTTCAATAAAGCTTCTAAACAGCGGGTGTGGCATTAATGGTTTGGACTTAAATTCAGGATGAAACTGTACGCCGATAAACCATGGATGCTCGGTGATTTCAATAATTTCTACTAAATCTCTATCTTTGCAAATTCCACTCAAATTCATGCCGTTTTTTTCGAAAATAGGACGGTATTTATTGTTAAATTCATAACGATGTCTATGTCGTTCATAAATCAATTTTTCATCATAAATTTCGAAAGCTCGACTCCCTTTCTTCAAATGACATGGGTATGCCCCGAGTCGCATCGTGCCGCCCTTATTTTTGATATCTTTTTGTTCATCCATAAAGTCGATAACTAAATTTCGGCGTCCTTTTTTTACTTGAGTAAATTCATGGCTGGCGGCATCTTTAAATCCACATACGTTCCGAGCAAATTCAACGGCCGCCATCTGCATACCCAAGCAAATTCCAAAGAAAGGAACTTCGCTCTCTCTGGCATATTGAATGGCCGCAATTTTTCCTTCAGCTCCCCGCTCACCAAATCCACCAGGAACCAAAATTCCATCAACCCCATTTAGGGCTTCTTTAACATTTTTCGGATTTAGCGGTTCCGCATCAATATAGATAACATTAACTTTCGCATTATTTGAAATGCCACTGTGAACGAGTGCCTCGTGCAAAGATTTATAGGACTCTTTAAGGTCTACATATTTGCCAACCACTCCAATGTTCACTTCCAATTTTGGATTGAAGAGAGTGTTTAACATCTCATTCCACTCTTTAAGTCCGGAGGCGATGTCTCAAGTCCAGGCCGGCGGACTACTTTTTCAACATCAAACTGCTCTCTATTTAGAGAAACCGGCACTTCGTAAATAGATTTTGAGTCTGTGGCCGCTATGACATTTTCAGGTTCACACTGCAAAACAAACCAAATTCCTTGATTTAATTTCTGGATAAAGAACTTTCTCACTTCTTGCAAATTAAAAAATCGGGTTGAATACCGACTTCTCTCAACTCTTTAAATTTATGTTGAGTTGGCTTTGACTTTAATTCACCTGCAGCCGCGACTAGGAATGTAGTGACGTGAACGAATATGGAATTTTCAATCCCAACATCCACCCGCATCTGTCGAATGGCTTCACAATGGTAGGCCTTCAATGTCTCCAATGGTTCCACCAATTTCCACAATGGTTACTTCCAGACCCTTGAGCCGCCCCTGTAAATTCTATTTTTACCCCTGTCGGTAATATGAGGGATTACCTGAACCGTTCCCCCAAATACTTCCACGTCTTTCTTTTGAGATCACACTTCCTCATAAATTTGGCCTATAACACTGTTAGATCGACTCAATTCGACAGAACAAAAGCGCTCATAATGGCCTAAATCCAAGTCTGTTTCAGCACCGTCTTCAGTGACGTAAACTTCACCATGTTGCAGAGGGGACATAGTTCCGGGGTCCACATTAATATAAGGGTCACACTTCATAAGCGTGACTTTTAATCCTCGCAGCTCAAGTAAGCTTGCCAAACTCGCCGCAGAAAGTCCCTTACCTATGGACGATACAACCCCGCCAGTAACAAATATAAATTTTTGAGCAAGTTCCTGGCTCCGTGTTTTTGTGGGAGATACCTTTTTTCGACTGGATTTCTTTTTTCCATTAAACGTTGCCATACTTTTCCTTTAATTTTTTAACGACTAACTCAACATCTTCTGGTGTGTCCACTCCCCACGACTGGTGGTCCACCTTAACAACCTTAATCCTTGCCCCTAAGTAAAGTGCTCGAAGTTGCTCTAAACTCTCACCTTTTTCAAAACTTACTGGTGATTGATCACAGAATTTTTTTAAAAAATCTTTTCGGTAGGCATAAATACCGATGTGCTTTAAACAGGCATCGGGCTGCCCCTCATAGCTGTTTCTTGAATAGGGTATTGGAAACCGACTAAAGTAAATGGCCTCACCTAAGTGATTCGTTACTATTTTTGCCGTATTTTTACTTTGCAGCTCATCCGGTTTAATACTACATGCTAAAGTTGCCATATCGAGCTGGGGGTCAGACATAAACGGGCTGACCAAAGCATCAAGAACTTCACCGCTAATCAAAGGCTCATCCCCTTGAATATTGACGACAACGTCTACAGTCTCGTGCTCAATGGCCTTCCATACGCGATCACTTCCTGTAGGTAGGTCGCTAGCCGTCATTGCACACTCAGCACCTAAACTATTCGCCAAGTCTTTAATGCGGGCATCATCTGTGGCCACCAAAATTTTGCTGATTTTACTGCTTTGGCGGGCGCCTTCTAAAACCCACTGAAGAAGAGGCTTAGATCCAATCGGCGTAAGCGGCTTACCCGGAAAACGAACAGAACCAAAACGAGCTGGAATTACTCCCACAATTTGCATAGGCCAAGCTACCATAGCTCAAAGAAATTTAATAGTATTGCTTGCTATAGTTTAATTTATTCATGGGTGGCGAGTAGGTTTTCGGAGCCCAATAATGGCTTGATCCAGGCTTTAAAAATCGCTGTTTCGGCCTCATCCACCCCTTGTCCCTTTGACGCCGATGTTAAAAAGGCAAAATCCACCCCATGAACTGCTTTAAGCGCTTTCTTTTGTAGAGACTTTTCTTTTTGGCCCACTTTATCTGATTTATTCAGAAATACAGCTATCGGCAAATTCAACTGTACAAATAGATCCACTAGCATCTGCTCGTCTTCACTCCATTTACGGCGAATATCCATGACAAGCAAGCCCTCCCACGAGGTTCGCTCCGTAATAAATCTCTCAATGAGTTCTTGCCAACTCTTTGCTCTTTTGCACTGACTTTAGCAAACCCGTATCCGGGCATGTCCACCCATCGATAATGTTCTCTCCGGCCTGGAAAAAGTTCAGTAGTCTGGTTTTACCCGGCTGTTGACTGACCTTAGCCACAATCTGACGAGCCAAAGCATTGATAATTGAAGACTTAACAGCATTGGAGCGGCCTAATACAACAACTTCAGGTACCAAATCCTGAGGGCATTGATCCATTCGCTGCTGCAGATTGTAGAAATTTGAGCTTCAATTTGACCTACTTTCAAATCTACAATTCAGACAAATCCTAAATCTAGCACCAAAAAATGCCATCTCTAATATCAAAAAAGTAGAATTTACAGGGAGTTACAGCATGGCATTTGAATTGGAATGCAGAACATCATGAAAGGAGAATAAAATGTTAAACAATATACCCCCCACCTACCTACACCAATTATTTACTAAGCCCTTAACCACCTATACCGCTGGAGCAGAACCTTTATACTGGACGGACAGTTCACAGGACGTGAAATTTGTTAATTCATTACAATCAGATACGATTACAATCAGAATTCTTGGATCCCTCACACAAATTATAAAATCTGATCAATGTGAGTCTCAGGTTTTTTAAACGGTCGATCTATTGACACAGAATATATCTCTGAAGGCGACTGGATCACGATTGATAACACTCATTTTATTGTTAGCAAAAACCGAGATCACCACCTCATAACTACACCTATCAATACTTTTAACAGCGAATGGTCGAAACAGCTCAAAACGCTTCCCTTCATTGCCCAATCCGATCAGCCGCTTTTAATTCTTGGAGAATCAGGGACCGGAAAAGAAGTCCTCTATAATTGTATTCACACTTATTCCGATCGATCGAACCACCCCACATTGGCCGTGAACTGTGGGGCACTGAGTGAGTCTCTCGTTGAGTCTGAACTTTTCGGACATAAAAAGGGGGCATTTACTGGCGCCCATTTAGACAGGAAAGGCGCCTTTGAATCGGCAAAAAACGGAACCCTGTTTTTGGATGAAATTGGAGACTTACCCTTAACCCTTCAACCCGCACTATTGCGAGCACTTGAAAACAAACAAATTCGGCCTCTCGGAGCAGACTACACAATAAAAACCAATGCGAGAATCATTGCAGCCACCCACCAAAACTTGAAAAACCAAATACGATTGAAGAAATTTCGACAAGATCTCTATTACCGACTGAGTGTTGTAACTTTAATTCCGCCTCCTCTGCGTGATCGAAAAGAAGATTTTGATAACCTTTTGTCTTACTTTTGCAAACTCAATGGGGTCTCTTTTTCGTTTAGCTCGATTCAATATTTAAAAAACCACGATTGGCCCGGAAATATTAGGGAACTTAAGAATGTGGTTTTACGAGCCAAAGCACTATACCCCACACAGCAAATCAATGAATTTATGGTGGCCGAACTTGTGGACAAAATGGATACTCAAGAAATTTCTATGCATAGAATCGATCCAACAGCAGAAGGCTCCCCTGTCGACTACACTATTGATGAGCTTAAAAAAGGCATTATAATTTCAAAACTAATGACAAACGCGGGAAACCAGAGAAAAACAGCTCGTCAATTAGGGATGGCAAAAAGTACATTGAATGATCAAATTAAGTATTACAATATTGATATCAAAAAACTGATTCACCCAAAAAATGAATAGCTACGGCTTAAGTACTTTTGTCTTTATATAAACATCTCTCACCAATCCAAAATTGAGCATCGAATTCACTTCTTTACGAATATCTCTCTTCATGTCCTTCAATCCCTGAAAGGTGCTCAATTCTTCATAAGTATAGCCTTCGATTATCCTTTGGATCGCATCTAAAACCTGAGGCTCTCTGTCTTTTACCTCAATAGCGGTATCTTGGGAGTCAAGATTAAGAAAGAACTCGAAAGCCGCCATAGGAGTCGTCTCAAAAGTTGCTCGCTTTAAACTAACAACCATATGCTTTAGCAAAAGTGTGTATTCAGGTTGTGGAAATGCATTATGGTACATTTGTAAAGTTGGGGGAGATGAAAATGTGCCAACATATTGGGCTTTACCATAAAATGAAGTTACAGGCTTGTCTTTCAAGATAGGTAACCATATCCCTTCGGTACTTTTGATTGCTGCTAAAACAGTTAAGACCGCACTCGCTAATGCCACAAACCCTAATAATTTGACTTTCCAAGGCAGCTTTACAAAGTTTTTTAGCTGTGAAATAAAATAGCCTGCAAAATCCTTGGCGTTTGACAGCAAGAATCGGCCAAAAATGGGGATATAGAATTTGAGTAAATCAAACAGCCTCAGAAAATTATGTTTAAAGAACCCAAAAATCTGGCCTATCCAGCGGAAAGACCGCCCAAAAACGGATGTAAACAAGAGTCCGAATTTTTTTAATTTTTGAAATATTCTTATTATTGGCAAAAGCTTTGTGTAGATCTTTGGAAATCTCTCTTCAAAGGAAAGTGATTTTTGATGAAAACCAGCATCTGCTAGCTCTACACCCTCAGTGTCCGAACTGCTTTCCTCGATATCTTTGAGATCATCCTCAAAATCCGGAGCCGCCTCGCTAATGAGAGCATCAATATCATCCAACGAAATCTCGTCCGAATCCTCATTTTGATCAATAGCTTGATCTAATGAGTCCGCTTCCACAGGAGAATCACTATCTGGATTAACGTCTGTTTGTTTTTCCGATTCTTCGGCCATAAAAATAGTATGACAGGTTTTTGCCAATAATTGGACTCAAAAAAATACGTCCTATTCCGAAACAAAACATAGAGGAGTCAATTAAAATGAAATTACTGATTATTTTATCAATTCTCGGACTAACGGCCTGCTCTTCCCTGAGAAGGTCCGACTCAAGTGGATATGGTTATTCCAATGAACTCAATGTTCAAAAAACCAATCCTCGTAATTATTTTAAGGCAAAACATCAAAAAAAGGTCGATCTCGCCAAAGCTGAGTTGGGGTATGAAGGAAAAAGCGCCGTCAGTGAAAGTGATCAATCTAAGATACGGCTTAGAATGATTTTAGGAAATTTGGAAAGCCAGCTGACCACACGATCCGAAAAGCAAGAATACTATAAATTGAAGCCTTTTTTTGCAAATGATGTCGATCGGATACGGTTTTTGTCCCTGAAGTCTCCATCACAAAAAAAGGCTTTTCTTCAAATGAAGAATGTCACCTCTGACGACGAAAATTATGATGACAATACGGTTGCGGCAATCGAATCAAATGACATCATTCTTGGGATGACTAAAAGTGCCGTCAAGGAAAGTTGGGGAGATCCTGACTTCATAGAAGTTGCCGGGGATTCATTATATGGAAACGAAAGATGGACTTATTCTAAATATGTCTCGTCTGAAAGTGGATACAACAAAGAAAACCGAATCATCGTTTTCGAGTCAGGTCTTGTCGCTGGCTGGGATCGAACAAACCACTGATCTAATGGGCTTCGTCCCAATTTTTACCGGTTGAAGCATTTACCTTAAGTGGAACTTTAAGCGAAAAACAGTTTTCCATGATGGATACAATATCTTTCAATTCATCATCCACAATGCTTTCATGACAACTAAAAATCAATTCATCGTGAACCTGCAATAGCATTCTGCTTTCAATACTTTTATAAGCCTCTATCATAGCTAATTTAACAATATCTGATGCCGTCCCCTGCATTGGAGCATTTATAGCCGCACGTTCGCCGAATTTTCTGATTGCAGGCATTTTTGACTCAAACTCGTGAATATATCGACGTCTTCCAGATAGCATCTCCACATAGCCATCTGCTTTAGCCTTTTCAGTTGTTGATTCAATGTACTCCCTGACTTTTTTAAACTTTTTAAAGTAAGTGTCGATGATTTCTTTACCCTCTGATCTGGAAATCCCCAAAGATTCGGCCAGCCCGTAGGCACCCTGCCCGTAGGCAATGCCAAAGTTGACGGCTTTGGCATTTCTTCTTTGCTCAGTGGTAACATCTTCTAATTTTACATTATATATTTCACTGGCTGTCATAGCATGCACATCCAAATCCAACTCAAACGCTTTCAATAGACCCGGATCATTGGTTATATGCGCCAAAACACGCAGTTCAATTTGTGAATAATCTGCCGATAAAAACTCGTAGCCCTCGTCGGTAACGAACGCCTTACGAATCATACGACCCTTTTCTGTGCGGACTGGGATATTTTGTAAATTTGGGTTTACACTGGAAAGCCGACCCGTAGTTGTTACGGCCTGCCTAAATTGAGTATGCACCCGGCCTGTTTCTGGATTAATTAACTTTGGCAGAGCATCTACATAGGTACTTTTTAATTTCGAATCTTCTCTGTACTGCAAAATCAAATCGCAAATTGGATGTTGATTTCTCAAACCCATGAGAACATCACTATTTGTCGAATAGCCGGTTTTAGTTTTTTTAGAAGTCGGCAATCCCAACTTTTCAAATAATATCACGCCCAATTGCTTAGGAGACGAAATGTTAAACGACTCTCCAGACAAATCAAAAATCGCCTTTTCTAATTCTTCGAGGTCTTTACCTAACTCCTGGCTTTGCTGGCTCAGTATATTGGCGTCGATAAGAATTCCGTTTTTCTCCATTTCATAGAGTGCTGGTACTAGCGGTAATTCAATATTATTGAAAACATCTAGTCCGTTTTTTTCTTTCAACTGACCTAGCAGCTCGGATTCTAACTCGATATATTTTTGAAATAACAATTGAGGGCTACACAATTCCGGGAGCTTGTCACCGGTATATTTGGTAAATACATCTGCAAAACTTTTAATGTTTTCCGCCTGAACAATATATGCGGCCAGCATAAGGTCACAGGTAGTACGTGGGTTTTCGATCCCTATTTTATGCCATAGCTCTTTACATCGAAACCATTCCAAATAAGATGCTTTTCACTAAGAACTGCAGAAATATCTGATCGGTTACCTTTGGGAGTAACTAGTTTCTTTCCGTCATACAGGAACCACGTCCCCTCGGATTCGAGAGCCCAAATTTCCGAATAGGGGTCAATATTAGACCTTATTTGCGTGGCGTCCATTTCTGATATTTTAATACTCGACAAATTCGAAAGCTCTTTGGCCTTGTTAGGATTTTGAGATTTAGCAGGGGATGCTTTCTACTTCTATGGTTTTATTTTTGGACTTTGATTGCGTTGGAGTTAAATCTTTTTTGTGTTTTCATCTTTTTCTCTGCTGTTAAATAATTTTTTCTCAAAAGATTTAAACTCCAACTCTGATAAAATTTCAGACAATGCTTCACGATCTATGGGTCGCATTTTCAGGTCATCATCTGTTACGCTAAGATCTATATCTTTAACAATAGTCACAAGCCGTTTAGACAAATAGGCCATATCTTTATTGTCCGTGAGCTTTGCTTTTAAGGCTTTACCTTTGATTTTTTCCAAATTTTCGTAAATTCCATCCAGAGTTTTATATTCAGCAAGTAGTTTTTCCGCCGTCTTTGGCCCAACTCCTCGAACACCCGGAATATTGTCACTGGGTCACCGATCAATGCTAAATAATCTATAAATTGATTTGCCGAAACCCCCACTTATCCACGACTCCTGTTCATCATAAATTTTATTTTTCATGGTGTCGTACATAATGACATGAGAGTCGATCAATTGAGCAAAGTCTTTATCGCCGCTGACAATAACGACTTCCCAGCCCTTACTTTTGCCAAACTCTGTTAATGTTCCGATAATATCGTCAGCTTCGAAGCCTTTTTTGTTAATTTGTGGGATTCCCAAAATGTCTACGAGTTTATGAATGTAGGGAATTTGTGGTGCCAAATCCTCAGGCATTTCAGTCCGGTTGGCTTTATATTCCTTGTACAAATCAATACGAAAAGAGGGCTCTTTTCGATCTTGGCAGAATACCATATAGTCAGGTTGAATATCTTTGAGTAACTTTATGGTCATAGAAAGAAGACCATAGAGAGCGTTTGTTGGAACTTTTTCAGAAGTACTCATTGGAGGCACAGCAAAAAAGGCCCGAAAAAACATAGAACTCACGTCAACTAGGTACAATTTTTTCATGAATCGGTTGTAAGCAAATATAGATGTTATTGCTAGGTGTATTGCGGGAAGTTACAACCGAAATGCCAATGAGCCTGTTACTTAATCGAACGGCCCGTATCCACCTGTGAGAGGTTTTTTTCTTTTAAATGTTTTTCAAGTTGCGGCCTCTGCCGGTGTCTTTCAGAATAGCTGTCCGTTTGGTCTTTCAAATAGTCCAGCTGATGAAATAACTCCTGATCAACACAATCCAAGCTTTTCTCTAATGCCATCATTGCTTGCAGTGAGAGCCCCAAGCGTCTTCCCAACTCGGATTGACTCCACCCCAACCGTAATCGTAAATGCCGCACAAGCGGCCCCGTCCACGTCGTCATATGTGACCCCCAAGGGATTTTTAACATTATTAAATGGAGATTATTTTTTCGACAACAATTATTATTGAATAAGAGGCATATTGAGGCGCTAGGACTTTAGTTGGGAAGTTCTGACTCAGTGAATACAAAAACTAAGTCCCCCTCTTCAACCAAATCAAACCGGGTGCGAGCTTCTTTTTCAATATAGTCCAGTTTCTGCGCACGTAAGAGTTCCGCATCTAGTTGTTGAATTCGCTGACTGAGGCCTCGAATTTCCTTCGCACCTTGTTTGTATTCCGATTGAAGTCTCCAAAGCTGAATCAATGTTCCGTCGAACACCAAACTAATAAATACTAAACCCGCGAAAACATAAAAGACCTTTTTAGGTCGATACAAAATCAAATTCACCAATGAAAAAAATCTATCAAATAACTTACGTAACATGCCATCAGCATAGCAAAGATCCGCTCAAATACTGAACAACAATTATTTTGTGCAACTTAAGCCTGTGCGAAAGCCCTGCGCCCGACAAAATCTGCGGCGTCGCCTAAATACTCTTCAATTCGCAGCAATTGATTGTACTTTGCAATTCGTTCCGAACGACACAAACTCCCAGTCTTGATTTGCTGGCAGCCTAACGCAACGGATAGGTCAGCTATTAAAGTGTCTTCCGTTTCCCCACTCCGGTGAGACATGACGGTTGTAAACCGAGCTGCTTGTGCCATCCGCACCGCTTCACTGGTTTCTGTCAGAGTTCCAATTTGATTGACCTTGACGAGTAGAGAGTTCGCAGACTTTTCGGCAATTCCTTTTTGTAATCTTTTAGGATTTGTCACAAACAGGTCATCGCCAACCAATTGCACTTTAGATCCGAAGTCTCCTGTAAAGTGGCTCCAAGCTGACCAGTCATCCTCGCCAAAGGCATCCTCAATGCTTATCAGTGGAAACTGACTGCTCCACTCTTTATAGACCTGAGCCAATTCGCCAGAAGAAATCTTATTACCTTCCCAATTGTATTTATCACCATCTACAAGCTCCGTGCTTGCTACATCTAGCGCCAATAAAATTTCTTCGCCTGGCTTATATCCCGCTTTTTCAATTGCGAGCATAAGAAGCTCCATAGCCTCCAAATTGCTTTTTAATGTCGGAGCAAATCCGCCCTCGTCACCCACAGCAGTTGAGAGGCCTTTTTCGTTGAGTATCAATTTCAAAGTATGAAAAATTTCAGATCCAGCACGTAGGGCTTCTTTAAAACTCCCTCCGCAAACCGGCGCAATCATAAACTCCTGTACATCTAAACCATTGTTGGCATGGGCTCCACCATTGAGTACGTTCATCAGAGGCACTGGTAATCGAGAACTAAAAGTTCCTCCAACATATTGAAAAAGAGGCAAGTCCACCTCTTCCGAGCCAGCTTTGGCGCATGCCAGTGAGACGCCAAGAATCGCATTCGCTCCCAATTTAGATTTATTATCCGTTCCATCGAGTTCAATAAGAATCTTGTCAATTTCAGTCTGTCGAGTCACATCCATATCGAGTAAGGCTGGGCCAATTATCTCTTCAACGTTCTCACAAGCTTGTAGAACACCCTTTCCTTTATATCGGGTGGAATCACCATCTCTCAATTCTGTTGCTTCGTAAGCACCGGTAGAAGCACCACTCGGCACGGCGGCTCTGCCGACAACATCATTTTCAGTACAAACTTCAACTTCAATGGTTGGGTTTCCCCGACTGTCTAAAATTTCTCTAGCGATAACATCAACAATTGCAGACACTATTTGCTCCTTAGAGGTTAAATGAGTTTTCCAATTTGGCTTCAGAAACTTCATCCTGAGTTGAATCGCCCAAATTATTTTCAATTTTTTCAAGTAAAGCCAAAGATGATCGTACAGAAAGGATGCGGCCTTGGAGTACTTGATCCCATCCTACCCGGCGCATTGCCGTTTTCGCCTGGCTATCTAAACGACCCCTCCCGATCAGCAGCGTGACCAATTGCTGAGATCGTGAAATGTAATCCGAGAGCCGTGAGATTTCATTTCGTAGGGTTACCACAGAAAATTTAATCTCTTCACGTCCCACTACAGCTTCACCCACATCTGGGATAAAGGCTCTATTTACTGGCGTTCTTAGAAGATTTTGCACATCAGATTTTAGTCGGCTTATTTCTTTGTCTTTGAATTTGAGTTCTTCATTTTTCTTTTCAAGTTGCGTTTGTAGGTTTTCTAATGAAGCGACCATGTTTTGTAAAAGTTCAGGACTTAAGGATTTTTGCAAAGATTCCTTATTAAGCAAAGTGGGTTGGTCAAAGCTCCAGTTAATTTCAATGTGGTTGTCGACCCACCTTACACTAGCAGCACTTCGACCTATGTATTTTGGCAGACCTTCTAGCGCAGATTTCAAATACTCGACTACGTAGGGGTATTCTTCAGAAGAAATAGGCAAATCAAACTGAACGGAGTTTTCACTCAATTTTAAATTTGCAATTGGAGGTTCCGGGGAGACAAAGTAGGAAAGCAGCCGCTGGGGCTGAGAATAAATATCTCGTTCGGTTTCCATCATCTTTATAACAGAATCCAAAACACCCCAAGATCGTAATTCATTGCCACGCAAACCCACAGTCTCAACTAAGCCCTCGTTGAGCCGAAGGCCAAAGCTTTGATCCATTGTTCGCAAAAAGTTATCCAGTTTATCGGCTTCAAGCCAGCAAGCGGGGTCCCGCAGGAATTCAACGGGCAATTCAGTGAGTTCGTAGAGGCCCTCAAGGTTGACACCTCTATGATCTAAATACGTCAGAACTGAATTTGAAATTTTACCGCTAAAATACACGCTCCATGTCTATACTGTGGCACGCCGAAAAACAAACTCGAGCTTTGCGTAAATGGACTATATTTTAACAATAATATGATTGATACGTTGCGTTATGAGGCTTTCTGACGTCGCCTAAACTGATCTCGTTGAAACGGTAGGCGGTGATCTTCAATTTCATGCATGAAAGAGGGAATATAGTTTTGAGGCAGGAGGGCTCCTTTGATTTTCCCATTCGGCAGCTTTTCTAATCGACTCATTTTAAATATGGATTGAACGTTGTAAGATCCGTCTTGGTTGCTCCCAAGAACTTCAGAAATTCCAGTGATTCTGCGTGACCCGTCAGCCATACGTGAAATTTGAACGACGAGATCTATGGCTGCTCCAATTTGGTATTGCAGCGCCTTCTCACTCAATTGATTTTCCGCGCCTTGCGCAAGCGCTTCCAGTCGAACGATGGCGTCCTCTTCGCTGTTTGCATGGACGGTACCAAGACACCCTTTGTGGCCGGTGCTCATCGCTTGAATAAGGTCTAGTGCTTCGGCTCCTCGAACTTCGCCCACAATAATTCGGTCTGGCCGCAATCGTAGAGAACTTTTTAAAAGGTCCTCCATAGTCACTTCACCCTTACCTTGGCTGTCGGCCATTCGCGTTTCAAAAAAAACCGTGTGCTCATAATCAATTTGCAGTTCAGCAGAATCTTCAATGACAATCACTCTTTGGCCCGG
The DNA here is from genome assembly GCA_041391465.1 of Bdellovibrionales bacterium. Taxonomy (GTDB): domain Bacteria; phylum Bdellovibrionota; class Bdellovibrionia; order Bdellovibrionales; family UBA1609; genus UBA1609. Next base: position 1,553 of record JAWKNX010000010.1, on the reverse strand, counting down.
TGGAATTTTATTACACAAAACACTCAGCAAAGTCGTTTTTCCTGATCCGGTACCACCACTGACTAATATGTTTTTACCAAGTTTCATACATATATCTAAAAACAATGCGGTCTCAGACGAAAGCGTCCCGAATCGAATGTAATCTTTGAATGTTAATTTAACACTCGAAAATTTTCTAATGGCCACGGTTGTGCCCTTACACATCGGAGGTATGACTGCATGAATTCTGTAACCATTGGGAAGTCTCGCATCCAATCGAGGATTTTCAAAATCAATCCTCCGCCCAACACTCTGGGCAATATTGGTAATGGCTGCTCTTAAACTATCTTCATCTACAAATTGGGAATCTGACTTTTGCAGTTTGCCATCGACTTCAATAAACACTTCTTGGTGTCCATTGATCATGACCTCAGTGACTTTTTCGTCTTGCAGGAGATGCCAAATTGGCTGAAGGTATCCTTTGATTGCATCTTCATAGACACCAGCACCTTCATAAGCCATGCTTACCTCGACGCCGGCTGTCGCAATTCCATTGAATCATCCATATTGTAGGATGGGTAAACGACCAATTTACCTTGTGCCGAAGTTTCAGGACACTGGAATGAAAAAACGCCTTCTTTTTTTGGGCTTAAAATAAATGTTTTTATATTTCCAAAGTAAGTTGCGTGATGTTCACTAAATGCATCCATAACAAAGCTAACATTGCGCTCTTCTTCATTAATATTAACGACGTGAAACTTGTAATTCATGCCCTGTCGTAACCGGACTGTAGCTGGAACAAAACCTTTTTTTGTATTCATAACCACAACTTCTTGGAGTGGCGCAGATGATTCAAATATCGTTTCAAAAAAACCGGCTTCTTGTGTTGCTGCTGGCTCGGAAGCAGGCATCCTGGCATCCTCTTGCATGAGTTTGTTTGTTCTCCGAGACAAGTCAATCGACCACTCCGAGTATCCGATCTCGCACGAAAGTAATACAATTAGTATGAGTCCAAATTTTTTCATCAGTGCAACTCTTCCCTTGAGTGAAAATCCGCGAATTATCTTGCAACTTCCATCGCTAAGAATCCTAAAATTTTGCTATCAAACCTTTCTAACTACCTCATTAACAGACCCAAATCATTTTGATTCGCGTTTACTACAAGAATCGCTTCTTGCACTTCGCTATAATAATATTGAATCTCGTCAATGGCCTCCGTCCAATCCTCTTCCAAAACAGGGTCGATAACTCCTAAATTAAAAAGAGCATCGAAAACTGTTTGTAAATCGCCTTGGATGAACATTGAAGCTCCTAACTTGCGTTGCTAAATAAACATCCGCCTCTATGTTATATATCGGAAGGGCCGTTCAAGGCTTTAAGCGTCTCGAAGCAATACCGGACTATGGGATAATCAAAAAAGATAAAAAAAAACGCCTGTATTTACAGGCGCAAGATTAAAGTCTGGTTGTGGTCTAAATTTTACAGGATATTCGCAGCGAGTTCTGCCAACTCAGATCGCTCCCCTTTCATAAGAGTCACGTGTGCCGCTATTTTTTCACCCTTGAATCTCTCAA
>JAWKNX010000009.1:0-109513 GCA_041391465.1 Bdellovibrionales bacterium | reverse complement strand
TGAAGGCAATGCGTTCTCGATTTCAACATCAGAAGTCCCTAGATCAATCACTGAACCACCTAGGAAGGACTGAGCTTGAGTTGAAACGTCTCCTTCAACCTTGAAGTCAACTCTAGTTCTGTAAACAAAACCAGCTCCCCAGTTACCGCCATTATATTGTGTACCGAGACGTAAACCAGAGAAATTCTGACCAGCAAGATCTTCATACTTAACTGCAGCCAAACCACCAGCAGGAGGAAGAGTTGAAGCATCAAGAGCCGAGTATCCAGCGAGTTCAGCATTAACAAAAGACGCTCTCCAACCAATACCAACATTCCACTCGTCATTGATTTTGTAACCAGCAGCTACAGAGAATTCCATAATGCCGATAGCAGAAACCACTTCGGGCTCAAGTGTAAGAGCGGCGTAAGAAGGGATTCCAGTTCCAGCGAAGTCTTGAGCTCCGAAATCCAGTACAGAACCGGCGATTCCATAGATACCCCAACCGAGGTGCCATTGTTCGTCGAGCTTATATTTAGCAGTGATCCCTAAGTTCGGGCTTAAATATCTTTCAGATCTTTCACGAGTGCTTGATCCAGCAATCGTAGGACCAGTATTTTCTCGAGATGTTGGTGCCAAACTGAAAGAAAACTGTCGGTCAGGACCGTTTACAAGACCAGCTGGGTTAATGTAAATGGCATCTCCACCACCAACTACCCCACTCGTAGCATTCGCCAAACCGGCGTTTTTCGCAGAAAAAATAGTTGCTTTTTCGTATCCAGTACTACCGAATGCAGAAGAAGCAAATAACAAACTGGCAGCAATAGCCACTTTATTCATTGTTCTCATAGTCGTTCCCTCTCAGGTGAGTTATTAATTTAATTTTGCAATAAACTAATAGTAGCGAATATGTACTGTAAGTGAAACAAATAATTCAAGAATTATTGAATATCTCTAAATATGTTTAACGATAAAAACGACCAAATAAAGTGCCGCAAGAAAACTTGCAAACCGCACCATGCCCGTTGTTCGATCAAAAAATTGCTCAAAATTTGAGACACTTTCGTTTAACAGATAGGTTTTTATCCAAGGTATGGGCGAATAAGCAAAAAATGCTGAGGAAAGCAGCAACACAACATTGAGGATTTCTGGACCTGCGTCGCGAATACCTTTAAAGGCAATGGTGAGCAGCTGGTAACCAGCAAATGATACTAAAACAATAAATAAAACCTTTAACCAAAAACGCAGTTGCTCAACGGACTCTCGCACTGATTTGTTCGTAAATCGCTCAATCATTCGGCGATCTTGCGCCTGGTCCCGGCGATCTGAAGGTTCCTTGGTCCGCTCTCTTAAATCATCTCTTCGCTCGGTCATTCGGCGATCTGACATTATCTGATTCTCCTATTTTATGTCTTTGAAGGAACCCACCCCGATGTTGAGCCAAATTCAAAGTTCTATTCCATTGAAAACCTTCTACAAGCCCCACTTATCGATGAGTGAACTCAGGTCACCCAGTTCATCGAGGGCAGAAACTGGTTTTTCCTCTTCGATGTCAGGCGACAATGAGTGCGCATCAATGAGCTCTTTTTGCCCTTCGGCCTCTTTCCATTTCGACTCTATGATGTACGTTGCCTTTGCCTGGCTCGGTACAGACGTGCGGAAGATTCCTTCGTGATTCATTACGTAAAATTGAAAGGTTACATGCTGCTGATGATTCAACCAAATTTTCCCGAAAAAGATCGGTTCTTCCGGGTGCTGTTGCAGCTGAGTGCTTTCCTCAAAACCATTTGAGTCACAAAACTTAACGTAAACGGATTGATCCCCTTCAATATCTAGCCCGGAGAGCTCTATTCGACAGCCAATACTATCGCTGCCAATCTTCGTCGAATCAACAAATAGCGGGTTTGTCTTGCTCATATAATGATTTCCTTTGATAGGGCACCATAGGCTTTTGCGCCTTTACTGCTCGGAGCATACTTATGCACAGGAATATGACGGTGGTGAGCTTCTTCCACGGAAATATTATCCGGGATAAAGTTATTGAAAACATTTAATCCAAAAGTATCTTTAACGTCTTTAATAACGTCATTGGTTACTTTTCGATTTCGATACCGGGTAATTACAATCCCCTGTACCTCAACCTTGTGCCCTAGACCAATCCTTAAGTTTTTCAATGTTTCTAAAATCAGCTCTATGCCCTTCAACGAAAAATACTCCGGACAAATGGGGATAATGATGTTTTTTGATGCCAGCAGTGCATTCACGGTCAACAATCCCAAAGAGGGTGAGCAATCTATGATAACAACATCGTATTTTCGCTTAATACCATCCAACGCTTTTTTTAAAATTCTCTCCCGACCAAAATGCGCCGCCAGTTGAATATCTACGCCAGAAAGCATGATTTCAGATGGGATAACGTCAATATCGAAGTCCTCTGAATGAACGACAGCCTGCTCAGCCGGAAGACGGTTAATGAGAACATCAAATACAGTGTTGTCGAATTCACGATCACCAAATATAGCGTGAGTCGCAGAGGACTGGGGGTCCAAATCGATCAGTAGTACTTACCTCGATCCGAATTGCCGATGCAATATTTATTGATGTAGTGGTTTTCGCCACCTGCCCTTTTGATTAATAACAGATAGAACAGACATGATTTACAATCCTGCAAAACAGATGTTGTTATTCTAGGGTCAACTGCCCTAATTGAAAACTTTGTTTGCGAACCGTCCTGCCGCGTTAAAGGAATTATGTTTCCAAACAACACACAACAGATTTTTTTACATCCACCACAAGCCCCTAGACCAAAACAACAATATCGAAACAATACTCATTCAACTCCAAATTTAGTGTCGAACTCTTGGGCTTTGTTTGTTTTAAATCTGGAAGTCCGCCAAAACTGACTAAATTTTTAGGTCTAATTTGATATCTCAACTGATACTCATGAGCATCCCAACGGGATGCCTAGTAAAATGAAGCCTGGGTTATTGTTCGGGGGGAGAACCATGAAGCCAAATCGACTTTTATCTACTGCCATTTTACCGCGTTAGCATTTTCTGTTGCCGGTTGCGATACCCTCGGGGCGAAACCCCATATGCCGACGAAGAAAAACTCAAAACAACAAATGATCTCCCATGACGTCAACATGTATAAGCTCAACGAAGTCGTTTGTGATCCCTTTGACCACGGTTCCGACCCGACTTCTTCAATGGCGGCATTAAATCGGAACTCTACTACTCAACGCAGACCAACCTCACTATACGAGTGTTGGATTATATTGAAAACGGAACAAAGTCGTCTCAAACTCTCTTCTTTGCAGAAATGAATGTTCCAACTCGATTATTCAACAAAGGCTTTCCTTCTGAAACAGGCCAAATAATAAAAACGGATGATGGCCGCGATCTCTATGAATACTTTGCTTTGAAAATGTCGACAGTTGTGGTACGCTCGGGCCCGAAGATGAGCCCGGCCTTTATGAAATTGCACTCCTCTCCGATGATGGATCTATTTTGAAGATGAGAAACAACCAAGGTGAATATGAAACAATAGTTAATAATGATCATAATCACCCCACTAAATTTGGATGCAGTTCCAAAGTGGTTGAGATGGATGTGGATACTGAGATTCCCGCAGAATTGTTGTACTACCAAGGACCAAGATACCATATATCTCTTATACCGATGTGGAGAAAAATTGATTCCAGGGAAGAAGCAGGGTCAGATCCTCAGTGTGGAAAGTAAGGAAACACAGTACTTTGACTACGCTAATGATTCTCAACCAAAATCACATACTCAATTTGTTGAAATTGGTGAGGTTGGAAACCCTTAGTTGCCGATAACTACTATATACCCAATCAAGCTCTATTTAATCCTTGTGTTGTTGGAGTTGCCCCAGTGATTTCCAACTTTTTAGCCGAAGAAGACCCAGATCGCCCTGGCACCTCGTGTCTCTTGGAACACTGATATTCCCGCGACTTCAAAATCAGGTCTGTGAATCTTATAACGGGAATAGAGAGCATCACTGACGCCGCTGATAACGTGCTTAGAACGGATCATGTCGTCTTGCTGAAGGGCTCAGTAAAAACATCTCCTTACGTTATTCAAGGTGTGTCGATTTTCGACTCTTATGGAAAAAGTTTAAGTGACGTTATTACGATTGAAATTAAATAGAAGTGTAGATAATCACCGGTGCGTGCATATAGAGTGTCATTGCAATGGCGAAGATCCAAAGGCTGTAAATGATGAGCAGAGCTCTTCCTTCTCGGATCGGTGAAATTGTCAGGCTCCCGGTCAATAGAGGCTAATCTTCTCTCAGCGGCTAAATCGGGTTGACCCTCTTGTTCGCCAAGGTCGGCACCATATTCGTAAGCTCGAAGGCACAGATTTTAAAATTTCCGTCGAGAATGCAAAGTCTTTTACGTTATTTTTGTCTGTGCATTTAGCTGTTCGGCTGCACATATCTCCAGTTCGACAAACGTCTTCTCCTTGAAAATAAATGGAGTCTTTGTAGGACGACACCACCTGCCCGTTACTCAATACACAAGAGTAGTCATCGCAAGCAAAAAATTGACCTGTCTGATAATCTTCGAATACAAGCTCAGACCCAATACCCTCTTGAAATGAATAAAACTCTGCACCCTTTCAGAACACCCCACGAGGAGCATCAGAACAGATATAAAACAGAACGTTAAACTTCATTTCAACCCCTTCGAACATATATAAATATCGGTACTATGGGGTCGGATTTAACTCGGCAAAAGTCCTGTTTATTTATTAATATTAATTAATTTAGAGATTTATAAGCTTTTAAGGCATCCACTTGCATGATCTGCTCCGTAGGCCAAACCTACCAAATCGCTTCCCCCGTAGACACACCCTGAGTCGAGGCCCACGGTATTGCCTCCTCACCTGCAAAACCCTCCATGGCCCAATGTCCGTAGATCACTTTTTTCGAACCCGAATAAAGATCGTACCATGCCGGGTCTTCTACCTGGGTTGTTGAGCTGAGCGCCAGTACCATCCCAAGTTCTTATGGTGCAGAATTTCTTGATCTGTTTTTTCTGGAGGCCGCCCCGGCCGAAGGCCAGCATGGACCACCAAAATCATCGAACTTTCAACAATAAAGTGATGAAATCCGCCAATATATTCACGCCACTTGTAGAGTTCCTCTCCCATATCACGCTTTAACTCATCCCATTCCTTGCGCCGACTTGGGTTTTCCAAGTGGTGCAAAAAACTAAGATCGTGATTGCCCATAACAATGGCTGCCTCTTGTGACCGAAGAAGAAAACCCCTAATGAGTCAGCCCTTTCCTATGACATCGCCCACATCGATGATATCTGTATCAGATTGATACGACACTTTATTATAGAGTTCAACTCCCAATACATCCATGAATGTCACCAATTACAATGAATCTTTTCCACTTTTTAGGAGAGAGTTTAGAAAATTGTACATCAATACTGTACAATAAAAAAATGATTCGAGGACTAACTATAACAATATTTTTGGTAATGTGTACAGGATGTTTGGGTGGCGGAAGCGGCGATCAGCCCACTTCTCAGCTACTGATGAATGGTGCCTCTTGCGATGGTCGGTGGAGACGTAGCCTAGAATTTTATGAAAAATATCATGGAATCCGACGCAGAATCTCTGTGCTCAAACCACTCCTTCTATTATTCACCAACAGCACAGTATTCGCTCAATACCGTAACACAGCTCACCCGTGACACCACTGGGGCTGTTGGAAGATGCGTCACCTATAGGAGAGTTCTAATTAATGGTTCTGGCAGTGAGTGGCCCAATTCTTGCGGTTGCCCAATCAGATTGCCTCGCCTATCTGGGTGGGTATTGGTATTTCCTATAAAAAAAGCGACCTGGTGAAGGTCGCTTTTTAAAGTTTTGTTATTTAAAATCTAACTCATTATAAATTTTCGTTGGCATAATCCCAGTTCACTAGGTTCCAAAAGGCCTCAATGTATTTCGGCCGAGCATTCCGATAGTCTATGTAGTAAGCATGCTCCCAAACATCCAATGTCAACACTGGAGTAAGGCCATCAGTCAAAGGACAGCCAGCATCATCGGTATTAACGATATCCAAATCACCGTTTGATTTTTTAACAAGCCAAGTCCAACCGGACCCAAAGTTACCAGCAGCTTTTGTTGAAAACTCTTCTTTAAACTTATCGAAACTTCCCCATTTTGCAGCAATTGCATCTGCTACTGCACCAGTAGGTGCTCCACCGCCATTAGGTGATAAGCAGTTCCAATAAAAAGTGTGATTAAAAACTTGAGCAGCATTATTAAAAATTCCACCAGAAGACTTTTTAATTATATCTTCAAGTGGCATGTCTTCAAATTCAGTACCTTTAATGCCATCATTTAATTTTGTCACATAGGCCGCGTGATGTTTTCCATAATGGTAATCGATAGTCTCAGCAGAAATATTGGGGGCCAAAGCATCTTTCGCCCATGGTAGTTTTGGTAATGTATGTTCCATAAAAACTCCTCGTGTTAAATTGCTATGCAAGGCGTCCATTCTGAAACATCTCGAAACTAAAGTCTACCAAATGACACGTAGCTTGCCTCTTTAATGACCAAATCATATATCATTAAGACTTTTCGTGCCTAAAACTGATAACAGAGTATCGCTCAACAATGCTATAAAGATAAAAAGGAGATTTCTATGAAAGTAGTCTACTTAGCAGCTGGCTGTTTTTGGGGGGTCGAACACCGCCTTTCTCAATTGGATGGCGTTATTGAAACCCAAGTGGGATACATGAATGGACATACCAAAAACCCGACCTACAAAGAGGTTTGCACTGACACAACCGGGCATGCTGAAGTCGTAAAAGTTACATTTGATCCTAAAAAACTCCCCTTCACTGATTTGTTGTCTACGTTTTGGCAACTTCATGACCCTACAACATTGAATCGGCAGGGACCAGATGTTGGCACTCAGTATCGTAGTGGAATTTTTTTCACTGATGCCGAACAAAAAACCCAAGCTGAAATCTCAAAGCAAAAAGTGCAGAGTGATTTTGAAGATCCTATTGTGACAATCATTGAACCTGCTGAAGAATTTTTTCCAGCCGAAGAATATCATCAAAAATACCTTATTAAAAATCCTGGGTTCTGCGGAATCTGAATAAGGAGTTGAAAGAGTGAGCAATCATACTCAATCCACAATTGGTGCCGGCGCCATGATATTTCAAAATGAAAAGGTCTTGTTGGTACAACTTAACTATGGAAGAGCACGAGGAGCGTGGATTCTCCCCGGGGGAATGGTTGAAAAAGGCGAACACCCTGAGCAAACAGCCATTCGAGAAGTCTATGAAGAAACCGGATTGAGCGTACGGATTACCGGCCTCATTGGTATTCGTCACCGTATCGAAAAGGACCACTCGGCGAACATCTACTATATCTACAAAGCAGAGGTCGCTGATGAGTTGGCCGCCACACTAACATGGCCAGAAGGCGAAATTTTAGAAGCCCGCTTTTGGGAAATTGACCACGCCTTGAATGATCAAAGCGTTAGGCCCCTAACTCGCGAATATATAAGACACTTTTTATCCAACCCCAATCGGCTGCTTACTAAAAAGTCCATTCCAAAAGAACACAACCTCAATGACGAATTATTTTTTTCTTAGCACCTTGACACTGCAAATTTACAACCCATTAAGTTAAATATGCCCTTTGACTTATTGTTTCTTTAACGAAAAAAAATCATTCTGCCCCCTTGACGATACGAATTTCGATACCAAGTTATAAATGTAGAAATGATAAATCAATAAGGAGGTTTATTGTGAGAACTTTAACAACATACCGAAGAAATCCAATTGCGGATGACTTTTTTAAAGACTTCGAAAATGCATTTGAAGGGTTTTTAGCCCCAAGATATCGTGTGTCTACGCACTCCTCAGGGTTTTTCCCTCAACTTGATGCCAGCGAAGCCGAGGATCATTTTTTAATTCAAATTGATGTGCCCGGAATGAAAGAGGAAGATATACAAGTAGAACTCAATGGGAATGTACTCACGATTGCAGGTCAACGTGAGAATGAACATCGAGAAACTGGCAAGGTGAGCATTTTGAAAGATCCTTTGGTAAGTTTTCCCGATCGATTCAACTGCCCGAAAACACAGATGCTGAAGGTATCGAAGCCAACTATCAAGATGGTGTTTTGAGCCTGTTAATACCTAAGTCCGAGGTAAAGACTGCGAAAAAAATAAAAATAGAAAAAAACAAGGACGGTTTTTTTAGTAAATTAATTGGTAAGGATGCCTAATACCCTTAATACCCTTCCTGAACCCCAACCCCAGGGACCCCAAGATTGGGCTGTCCTCCAACCTAAAAGTGGCGTACCGTTTTTGCTGTACGCCACTTCTTTTTTTGTTAAGTTTAAATTATGAATTTACCAAAAATAGTTGTACTGACTGGCGCTGGAATTTCGGCTGAATCCGGAATAAAAACCTTTAGAGATCAAAATGGACTCTGGGAAAATCACTCCATAGAGGAAGTTGCCACCTACGAAGCCTACATTAAAAATCCAGAATTAGTGCACCAATTTTACAATGCAAGACGGGAGCAGCTTCTTTCGGATCAGGTCAAACCCAACCCTGCACATCACGCTCTTAAAAAATTATATGATGCCCTAGGAGACGACCATTTTTTTCTAGTCACACAAAATATTGACGACCTACATGATCGTGTGGATACGCCTTGTGTTCATATGCACGGAGAACTTTTAAAAGTCCGTTGCGAAAACTGTTCGGAAATTTATGAGCATCATGCTCATCTCTATGTAGAAACCCCATGCAGTCAATGCGCCCAGCCAGGTCAACTCCGACCCCATGTCGTTTGGTTTGGTGAAATTCCTCTACAGATGGATTACATTTATGATCAGCTTGCAACAGCTGATATCTTCCTATCAATTGGCACATCAGGGTTGGTTTATCCGGCCGCTCAATTTGTACAAGAGGCCAAAAGAGTTGGAGGTGCCAAATGCATTGAACTCAACCGAGAGCACACACCTCGAAGTATTGATTTTGATCAAAGTATACAAGGGCTCGCTGGTGATACAGTACCTCAATGGGTTGACCAGTTTATTCAAGAACAAGGGATTTAAATATGCTCGATTGGACAATTGAAAATGAAGCACAGCTGCGACTCTGGTTTTTTGCGGGAAGTTTTTTAATTTTGGCGATTTCAGAGGTATGGAAACCTCGCCGAAGACTAATTCACTCAAAAGTTTTTCGATGGCTGAATAATTTTGGACTTATATTTTTTAATACGGCTCTCCTCCGAATACTGGCTGGAGGCGCATCGATATTATATGCTACAGAAGCTGCTTTAAATGGATGGGGAGTTTTTAATCTTATTGAAGTTCCGGCTTGGTTGCACGTCCTGTTGACTGTTGCGATTCTTGACATGTTCATTTATTGGCAGCATAGGATATTTCATAGAATTCCTGTTCTTTGGAAACTCCATCGAGTCCATCATATTGATAGAGATTTTGATATATCAACCAGTGCTCGGTTTCACACCTTGGAAATTCTTTTGTCGTTTATCATTAAGCTAACTCTCATTGTTTCAATTGGTGGACATCCTGTGGGCGTATTGATTTTTGAAATTTTACTTAATACGGCATCTAATTTTAATCATTCAAATATCAAAATCCCTGAAAAACTTGATCGATTCTTACAGCTCTTTATGGTGACGCCAGACATGCATAGAATTCATCATTCTGAAAATCATCGACAAACTGATTCCAATTTTAGCTTTTCGACATCGATTTGGGATCGCATTTTTAAATCTTATGAAACCACCAGCTACAGTGATAATGATAAAATCATTATTGGACTAAAGGAATTTCAAAACATCGAAGAAAATCGAATTGATCAAATGCTGATGAACCCATTTAAAGATTGAATTAATGAAATGGCTCACATGGGTCCAATCAATTGAATTTCTTTACTTAAAGTTTCGAATCTGTCTTTTAAGCGGTAACGAAACTGAACTTGAATTTTTTGTGCCCCCTCCACGTCTAACAGGTCTTTGTGAAATTTAACAAATAGGTGCTCAGTTCTTTTTTGACCGGGGTTCGCTTGTAGTGGAAAACGAGGTTTTACCATTTCCAGTTCAAGATCTTCGGGCAAAAACACGTCTACCAACGCTAAATCAAAACTTTGATTGTGCACCCTCACTCTGAAGTGATTGATTATGACTTCTTTACCATCATCAATGGTTGCTGTTTCGTAAGGGGTTTCCACTGCTCGAATCACTTGAATATCCAAATCTTCCCTCTGAGCCACGCTGACGATCAGGCCTGTAACCGCCAACAAAAGCAACCCGAAATAAACAACAGCTCGGATTCCAAATCGCCTTTCACTGTTTTTTTGTTTCAATCCCAATTCAGACTCATATCGAATAAGCCCCTTTGGTTTTTTAATTTTTTCCATGACTTCATCACAAGCATCTACGCAGGCAGTACAAGCAATGCATTCCATTTGCACGCCATCTCTTATATCGATACCCGTCGGACAAGCCCTTACACAAATTCCACAGTCAATACAGTCGCCTTGCTGATCTTTACTTACACCCGCACCACGACGTGGCTCACCCGGTTTTCGTCATAGACAATGGCTAAGGAGCTTTCGTCCATCAACACGGACTGAAACCGCCCATAAGGACACATAATGATGCAGAACTGCTCTCGAAACCATCCAAAATCGAAAAGCAAAAATGCGGTAAAGGACATTACGATTAAAAAAGTCGTCCAATTTTCAGAAGGAGGATGCTGAACATATTCAATAATCGCTTGTGAGCCGACAAAATAAGCTAAAAATGAATGGCTGATCAAAAACGAAACCACAAAAAATGCCAACCACTTCGATGAACGTTTTAAGATCTTTTCACGGTTCCAATCCTGTAGATCCAATTTGCGGCGGGCAAGGTGAGACCCCTCAATCCATGTTTCAATTCGACGGTAAATTCCATCTATAAAAACCGTTTGCGGGCACGCCCATCCACACCACACTCGACCCCAAATGGCGGTCACAAAAGCAAGACCTAGTGTTAAAAAAGCGAAAATGAAGAAAATCAACGGGGCATCGTGGGCCCAAAAGTGAATGCCAAAAAATGAAAACTGCCTTCCTGGTATATCCAACAAGATGGCTTGATGCCCTCCTATTTTAATCCAAGGCAAGGCCAAAAAAATGATAATGAGAATTGCGTAAACTACATTTCTTCGGGTGCGAAAATAACCTTTTACTTCTGCTGGGTATTGAAACACCCTGCTTCCATAGGCATCTAAAGATTTAGGGCGCCCTATTTGACCTTCGCGGTGGTCGCTATTCAACATGCTCCCCTTCCGGCGCCTTGGGGTTCGGGGGGCTAGACCCTACCTGGTTTTTAATAAAGGCGACTATTTCCATAATTTCCTGGTCCTTAATGATACCTTTCCAAGGAACCATTCCCTTTTCAACGACTCCATTTCGAATCACATCAACAAGCGCTTGATTTTGCCCTTTTCCGTGAATCCAAAAGTTATCCACTAAATTTGGACCGATTAACCCTTGAAGCTCTTTACCGTGGCAAGTTGCGCACTTTAAATCATAGTGCCCTTTCGCTCGATTCATTGCCTCACTGTCGTTTGCTAGACTTGCAAAATCGATGGTTTTTACATCCGGCGCCTTATTTTCGGCTTTTGACTGAAGTTTTTCAATTTTAGCCATGTCTTGAGCCAACTCTTCACTGAGGGTGGGGCCACTTAATGGCTCATAGTACATCCAATACAATACTCCAAATACAACTGTCCCAAGAAAGGTGACTAACCACCATTGGGGAAGAGGATTATCGAGTTCCTGAATACCATCGTAGTCATGACCTGCAATTAAAAGCTTGTCGTCATCGTTGTTGGTTTTATCGCTCACGTCGTCCTCCTTCATCTAATGGTAAAGTGGCCATTTCTTCGTAGTGGGCCCTTCGACTTTTAGAAAAAACCATGATTGTGGTAATTGTGAAAAAAATTATAAATATAAATAGTCCTGCGATCGTTAAATGAATATCTGTAAAATGTGAGAGTGCAATTTGCTTCATTACTGTACCTCCATCTGACCTAGAGCCTGCATGTAGGCGATTAAAGCTATAATTTGTTTATCGTCTATCGGACCCTCAACACCTTGCTCCCGCAATCCTTCGACAATTTTTTTAGCTTCTTCTGCGGCAATTCTATCCGCCTCCGCAACTGTAGCGTCATCATAGGGAACGCCTAAGCTTTTCATAACCGACAATTTTTTTCGCAAAGAGTAGTAGTCGATTTTTTTATCAAACAACCACACATAGTTAGGCATGATCGAATTGGGAACTACCAACCTAGGGTTTAGCATGTGACGGTAATGCCACAGGTCCGGATATTTACCCCCCACACGCGCCAAATCGGGCCCTGTTCTTTTCGATCCCCACTGGAATGGACGGTCAAACATTGAATCTTGAATCGTCGATGCTTTACCAAATCTCATAACGTCGGAAGGCATTTTCTGATCATTTGTGAGTGACAGACATAACAGCCTTCTTTCACATAAATATCTCTCCCTGCCTGCTCCAGAGGAGAATAAGGTCTCGGTCGCTGATCCTGGGGAACATACTTATCGAGATTCAGAGTCGGATAGATTTCAATGACCGAACCTGCCAATATCGCTAACGTGGTGAGAACAGTGAATGTAAATCCTAGACCTTCTAATTTTCTATGCCCTTTATCGTTTACTGCTTTCGTTTGCATCTGATCAATCACAGTCACAGTTTCGTCTTCCGGAGCCGACTGCGCTGATTTCACGGTTTTTACAATGTTGTAAACCATTATTCCAAAACCCACGATATACAGAAGCCCAGCGAAGGCGCGGACCCAATAAAGAGGCACTATTCTAAGAACAGTTTCTACAAAGTCAGGATAGACTAATAACCCTGTTTCTGGGTCCACCTGTCTCCACATTAACCCCTGTGTGATTCCAGAGGCCCACATGGATATGTAGTAAAACAAAATTCCAATAATGCCCCACCAAAAATGCATGTTCGCCAGTTTTTTACTGTACAGCTCTGTTTTGTACAGCTTGGGAACTAAATAATAAATCATTCCAAAAGCCAAAAACCCGTTCCAGCCCAAGGCTCCCGCGTGCACGTGCCCGATAATCCAATCGGAATAATGAGCCAATGAGCTCACGGCTTTTATTGAGAGCAACGGTCCTTCAAAAGTACTCATTCCGTAAAAAGTAACGGCTGCGACCATGAACTTAATCATTGGCTCCGTTCGCAACAAGTGCCATGCTCCTTTAAAGTGAGCAAGCCATTGATCATGCCGCCCCAGCTGGGAGCCCAAAGCATTAAACTAAAAACCATACCTAATGTCTGAGCCCAGTCTGGAAGTGCCGTGTTTAGTAAATGGTGCGGCCCAGCCCAAATGTAGATAAAAACCAGGGCCCAAAAATGAATAATCGAGAGGCGGTAACTATAAACCGGGCGGTTCGCAGCCTTCGGAATATAGTAGTACATCAGTCCTAAAAACGGAGTCGTTAGAAAAAAGCGACAGCATTGTGCCCATACCACCACTGTACCAAGGCGTCTTGAATTCCTGCCCATATGGGATAGCTCTGCAATGGTCCTACTGGAATTGCTAAGGCATTCACAATGTGTAAAACGGCTACTGTGACAATGGTTGCGATGTAAAACCAAATGGCCACATACATGTGTCGTTCTTTTCGGCGAGCCAAAGTTCCGAAAAAGTTAATAGCGAAAATAACCCATACTACCGCTATGGCAATGTCTATGGGCCACTCCAGTTCAGCGTATTCTTTTCCCTGTGAAAATCCGAGCGGCAACGTAATTGCCGCCGCCAAGATAATCAGCTGCCACCCCAAAAAGTGAGCCCAGCTTAAAAAATCATTGAACATTCGTGTTTTACATAGGCGCTGAGTCGAATGATAAATCCCAGCAAAAATGGCATTACCGGCAAAAGCAAAAATCGCGGCATTGGTATGGCGGTCGCAGTCTACCGAACGAGAGAAATTCAAGATCGAAGCCAAATTTAAAGTAGGCCATTTGTAAAGCTGCTACAAGGCCCACGGTAAAGGCCGTCCCTGCCCATATCAAGGTGGTAAACATAAAGTAGCGAACGATTTTATTGTCATAGGTGACTTCGACTTTTGCGTTGCCCGAGCTATCTGTCATTTTCTGTAACCTCTTGTTTGTCATCATTGTTTTCAATTAAAATTTTATGCCGGAGTGACTAAATCTTCAAATTGATCATTATTATTTGCCCAAATAAATGCGGCAACAAATCCACCCACAAGCAGTAAAGTGCAAGGTATCATCAAGTAAATAATTGTCATGATACCGCTCCAGTACCAAGCAGAGTCACTGGTGGAATTGCCCTATTTTGGCTCTCTATATGGGACCGCTGCACAAGCGAAAAGTTTCTCATTCCCACTAGGCTAATCATCACCACGGCTATTGAGCTAAGTGGCATTAAAAGTGCGGCCGCCAACGGACCAATCGCACCCATCACCGCCAAAACCCCCAAAACTAAGTTATAGATTAACGAGAAGCCGAGAATAATGATTGTTAATTTCTTAACTTGATGAGCCAATCGAACCAGCTGAAAAACCAATCCAATGCCTGGTTTGTCTATAAAGACATCTGCAAACTTTAAGTTTTCGGCAATACTTCCTTGGACCGCCACGCTCACATCCGCTTCACCCATGGCTCCTAAATCATTAAACCCGTCGCCCACCATAACACTTGGTCGGTTGTTTCTAACAAGCTGCTGTTTTTCAGAGGGCTTCAAATCACCGAACACTTCGACAGCATATTTATTTTGCAGGTAAGTCAGGTTCGCTTCTTGATCACCAGAAATGATTTTAATTTTATATCCCAATTGTTTTAAACCACTAAAGACTTCATCCACATCTTCGACAGCATTATCCACAAACTGCAATACGGCTTTAAGATCATCGTTTTCATAGTAAGCAGAAAGCTGTGATCCGTTTTCTGCTGATGGCTCTGCCAAAAATTTTTTATCATATTTTGATATTTTGCATTCCAATCCGTCGATTAACCCACTTACGCCTTCACCGTGATTTTCGTAAAAATTTTGAACGGATTTTTTGCCAATAGAACTGGCGAATTCATTCACCAAAGTTCTCGCCAATGGGTGTTGCGACAACTGCTCCAATGCGACAAGCCGTTCTATTTGCTGATTCGATAGTGTCCCCTCGGCAAATCCACAAAAGGCATGGTTTCCCTGCGTCAATGTCCCAGTTTTATCAAAAAACATTGTTTTAATATTACGTAGTTTTTCAAATACGTTCGCTGATTTCACGAAAATCCCCATTCGATTGGCACCCACTAATGCCAAACTTTCAATCAATGGCGTCGCAAATGCCAAAGCGCAAGGGCACGACACAATAATCAATGCTAAACTGCGGTTAATTCCTTCATATATATCAATACTAAGCCAAAAAGGAAGCACCAACAATACAAATGCGGAAAGGGTCATTATACCCAAAGTAAAATACTTTGCAATTTTATCAGCAAGTTTAACTATTGAGGATTTCCCATGGATCTGTTTTTCTACGTCCAATATATACTTATACAAAGACGTATCTTGAATCGCCCCCATAGCTTGAAAACATGTAAACGCCTTCGATTTCACTTTCATCCCAGCCTGAACTATCTCCCCTTTGTCATACCACTTTGGCAGGGTTTCCCCCGTCAACAAGCTCGGGTCTACAAAACATCCCGTTTCAACAAGCTGAGCATCTACTGGTAACGTCACCCCGTGCCCAATCTTAAATAAATCACCCTTTTTTAAGTCATCCGAAAATCCCTTACGATATTGACCTTGGTGATAAACTTGGATGGGTTGATTTTTTACAAATTGGCTTAAGTGTTGAGAGGACAGAAATTTCTTCTGCAAACTTAGTAAAAGTAAGCGACTCCCTAATAACAGAGTCGCCAACATTGCGACTGAATCAAAGTAAATATGATTGTTACCTTGAAGTAAATTAAAAATCGAAAGGAGACTTCCTCCCACAAGAGCCAGAACAATAGGCATATCTATATGAGGCTCTCGACGTTTCAAAGCATCAACAATATTTTGGTAAAACGAGAGATTTGAGTAAAACAAAATTGGTAAGACTAAAATTAAACTGATCCAGTGAAATACTTGCTCATAACTTTTAGGCATGCCCGCATAAATAGAAACCGATAAAAGCATTATGTTGCCCATACAGGCCGCTGCCACGGCGAATCGACTGCGTAATGCTTTAACTTCTGCCGATCGAACAGAACTGCTAAAGTCTTTGTGGGAAAGGGGTGTAATTCGGTACCCCAATTGAGTTATGGCTTCCGTGATCTTCGAAAAATGACCCCCGGAGCTTTTTTTAATCTTTAATAGCCCATCTCCCATTGACACTTCAAGCGACTGAAGGTCGCTCACATGACCCACAAGCGATTCAAGGTTACGAATACACCCTGAGCACTTGACACCCTCAATACGCAGCAACAATAGGTCGGGAGCAGTTGAACTCAAATATATATTTGCCTCCACAGGCCGGTCTAAATAAGTCCAGTCTGACGCGCTGGCTTCAAGGTTATGCTCCATATTGATGTCCATATTGATTTGCAAGTTGCACACCCCATTCCCAAATGACAACAAAAATATCAAGAGAAGGCACTTTGCCTGAGACTAAATTACCCACCACTCTTGGCAAAATAGCCCAGCGCAGTAAATAGTTTTTATTGGTCGGCAGTTCTCTTTTTTCCCGAGATTGTGCTCAATTAATGAGCCTCCTAGCCCAAGCAAACCTGGTTTTGTATTTGCCTTGAAATCGCCTTAACTCAACACCGGGTCCAGTAGAGTCAATTACAGTCTCGCTATCAATGTAAATCAGAGAGTGTGATATCCGATTTCGATCCTCGGCCCATAAAAATATTAGGTCACCGGGCTTTAAGGCTTCATTCGAATCCACCAAATGCCCTGCTGTTTTCGACTGGGTTTCTACATTAGAACTGATCCTTATTCCTAAAGCGTAATTGTAAACCCAAGATGTGAAGTTGGAGCAATCAAGGCCACCCATTTCTGGAATATGAAAGTGCTGATACTTTAGGCCAATATATTTTTTAGCTGCTACGATAACTCGCAACCTGGGCCAATTTTGTTGGGCAGCAAGTGACGGGTAGACCACTTTTGGAAAAGGCAGCGGACAGGGACCAAAATCACCACAGCAACTTCGCCAGAGCCCTTTCTTCACCTCGGTTTGAGGAAGCTGGTCACGTAATTCAAAGTCACTCGTGGGTGTTACCGGAAATGTATGCTCAATTAAAGGCTCAAGTTGTAATTCTAGGCAGTCAAAACCATAAGACTCTAGTGATTGTATTAAAATAATTATGAAACTCAAACCAATGAGCTGAACTGTTTTCATTGACCCCCGCAAACTTGAAGCAGTTTCTATCACATGGAGGAAATGTTGAAAATTCAATTTTCAATCGCAAACAACCACGAAAGCAAAGCCGAATTCTCTTTTTAATCTATTTCGCAAGACATGCGTGCCTACATTATGTGCAACACGGGTTGGATCATTTTAAAGAGTGGGTTATAACTCCTTCTATTTTCTCGAACTCGATTCAAAGGATTATTTTTGTTCTACCTATCCAATGGCCCACAAAGTAGTGAGCATGTGTTTTTATTCGCACACGGAGCGGGTGCCCCCATGGATTCAGACTGGATGAACGGCATCACAAAAAAGCTGAAGCAAAAGGGCCTATTTATTAAAAGGTTTGAATTCCCGTATATGGCAGAGAGACGAAGATCCGGTAAAAAACGGCCTCCCGACAGGCAGCCCGTTCTTTTAGAGGCCTGGAAAAGCGTTATCGCTGAACACAGGAGCTACAAGAAAATATTTGTTGGCGGAAAATCCATGGGCGGGAGAATGGCCAGCCTCATAGCAGATGAAATGCAAGTTTCTGGATTAATAGTGCTCGGTTTTCCATTTCATGCTCCAGGCAAAGAACCAGGTGAGCGCATAGAACACCTTAAAAGCCTCAAAACCCCCACCCTCATCCTTCAAGGGGAGAGAGATAGCATGGGGTCAAAACAAGACATTCAGGGTTACTCCTTGTCTCATAAAATTCGCGTTTCGTTTTTGGAAGACGGGGATCACAGCTTCAAGCCGAGAAAAAAAAGTGGGTTCAGCCAAGAAGACCACATGGAAACCGCTGCCACAAAAATATTTGATTTTATTTACAAAGAATATTGCCTCAAATAGAGATGCTTCTCTCATTTTTAAAACTGCCGGTGCCGATATAGGTCTATGCAACTGTTGATAGGTATATTGATTTTTTTTGGTGGTTCACTTTTTTCTTATGCGCAAGACAGTGCAAATCACCCCGATATCGCACCACCTGGCTTCGATCAATACCTAAAAAATCACAAAAATAGCAGTTTCAAAGTCAAAGTCCCTATTAAACAAGGGCGGGCCCCGTCGATGCAGGAAATAAAGCCAGGTACAAGAGACGAGGTTATAAAATTAAAATCTGCCATGTATAAAATGAAACAGGATTGCTCGCTAAAGGGTCAGCCAAATTCTACTTCATCAACTGTAAGTGTGGTTCGCAAAAACCGTAAGGTCTGGGTCGAGCACTATGATGTCGATTGGGGAAAAGTTTACCGTAAAAAAGGTGTTGCTTACATAGATCGCCAATGTCTCTGAACTCGCGCGGAGCGCACCGACTCTTGGATGGATTTGATGGAACTTGTTGGTGGGATGTTGAAGCAGATGATCATCTGCGGTTTTAAGGTCGTCGGTGTAGGGTTGCCCCTAACTTGAATACCAATCTACCTAAAAAATTCAGAAATAAAAAATTATCCTTTTCAATTTAACACATAAGCAAAACTAATGGATGAACTTGATCTCCATAGGTGAAATCTGGAGCTAACATTAGTAAAACTTATTTTATGTTAAATATTTTTAGTAGTCAGAGTGGAGGCGCCTGCAATTGGAAACCGCAGTTGAATAGTAGTACCTTGCCCTAACACAGATTGAATAGAGATCGAGCCATGGACACTCTCCATAAATTGTTTTGCATGGTATAGACCTAGTCCCGTTGAATTTTTTTCGGCACTCGAGTAGCCATAATCAAAGACCTTCATTATAGATTCATTGCAAATTCCCACACCGTTGTCAGAGAGCTCTACGACTAAATGACTCTCTTCATTGAAAAAGTCAAAATTGATGCGCACTGGCCCTTTTTGTTTTGCCTGTATAGAGTTATTCAACAAGTTACTAATGACCCTCTGTAATAGACTCTTATTTATACTAATTTGGTCCCGCAAAAAAGGAGGAACATCCATATTGAGGACAACATCGCCTTTATCAATATGCTCGAACAGTGAGTTTCCTACTTCTTTTGCGATAAATTCAGAGGCATGAATAACATCTTTAACCTCGGGCGACTCAATTGGTAAGGCGCTATTGGCAGAGAGGTACGAGGTGTATTCTTTAAAGGACCTAATTCGTTCTGCCTCTATTCTAAATTCATTCATCATCCCCTGCAGTTTACCAACAGCGGCATGCAGCAGGCTTTGCAGTTGGGGTCGGTCATCGATTTGAGATGCCACCAACTTAACAGCACTTAATGGCGACCCCATATCATGGTTGAGTTGCTCGACAACACTATAGGCTCGCTTAAATGATTTCAACTCACTCACTTGGTTTTTCAACTCCAACATTTTAGCCTGATGCCTTTCATATACTTTTGAAGCATCGGCTTTTTGAATCTCGTAATACTGACCTGTTTGCTCCCAATTTTCCAAATCGATTAACACCGATTCACTTCGACACTGATACGTCTGCAAGTAGGCTAAAGGTACGCAATACCTTTTGGACAAAGCCAACTCTTCTATTTTTTTGAACTTATCCAATTCGACATTTCTGTCTTTTGATTTTTCAATGGACTGTAGCCACCGGTTAATTTCAGGATCTTCAATTGCCATAAAATGATGGGGGTGGTTTCGATCAAAAATGGAGACTACATTCCTGCAATTGTCATTTTCGACCTTCAAATAGGTTAAAATGACGTCAACTTCATTGCTTTCCAGGTACTCTTTTCTATTAGCAAAACTCGGTATTTTTACAAATTGTAAATTCAATTGAAATTGATCTAACAAATCTGCGGTAAAAATTGAAAGTATGTCGCGCTTCTGCCTTTCGCTGGTTACTCCAACTCGTATGGCAACATCTTTAAGTGATGAATTTAATTTTATATCCATCGACTGCATAAATGGCTTCTGCCGATGACCGAGATATCCTGAAGGAATCAGTCCAGTTGTTGGCAAAAACCGATTATTAAGGGGCATGTGTTGACCACAAAAATGCGCCACTTTGTAAAACCAATTTCTCCTCTCATAATCTCCAAAAACTTCAGACCGGGTATTGAATTGTAAAAGTGAAAGAAATTGATAGGAATTACGAGTAGCGTATTTTAAAAGGTTTGGCGGTAAGCTCCCTATCTGTCCAAAATGAGTGATTTCATCAATTTTGTGTTCTAAAAATGCCTTTTCTCGTTTCGATTTGGTAGCGTACGCCTTGAATATTAACTTTTCAAAAGCCTTATGTGACGACTCATATTTACGGAATTTTTGCAGGACCACCTTTGAAAAATCGCCGGTCCGACTTTCTAACTTATAAGGTCCCGTTCCAATGATATCAGAACAGGCATCGCTCCCTCTTGGTCGAATGGCAAAAGACAGGTTCGAAATTTCCCTCAGAAAACTCATTCGAGAGACACCCTGCAAATAAATTAATACCGTTTGATCTCCGGATGTTTTTATTGAAACATTATCCCATTCGACATTATGAGCTTCCCACGAGTTATTGCTGACTCGAAGAGATTCAGCAAATCCCCTTTCCAGGGAATAAACGATGTCATGGGCATCCACTTTTTGACCATTGTGAAAGTATTTGTTTTTTAAGTGAAGTACATACAGATTTTGATCAGGCTTCCATTCTGTTCGCAATACAAAATGAGAGGAAAAATTCCCCGCCGCATTTTTATAAAAAAGCGTTTCGTAGATATTAGGTAAAATTTGATTCTGCGCGCTGTCCAGGGGGCCCGTTGGCTTTAAGCTGGAAATCCTTCCAACTCCCCACATTGCAATCCTGTATGCCTTAGACTTCATACTAGACTGAGTGCGAATATCATACCAGATAGATTAATTTTTATTCAATAATATCAGATACTTATGGGGTTCATTTGGATTCATTGGGCGGCCTTCCGCAGGATTGCCAAATCTTGTTTCACTCCAGATTGACAACTGACCACAAACTAGACAGTGGTGTATGCAAAAGTCCTGATGTCATCAGATGCGTGCACATACAGCCAAATATCTAATATGCTATCCAAATGGAAAGTAAAAAAAGATGTCCAAAAATTGTTTTAACTGGTGGTCCTGGAGGCGGTAAAACGGTTGCCGCAGACCTCTTTCGTAGAGAATTGGGAGAAAAGGTTGTTGTAGTACCAGAATCTGCAACTTTGTTGTTTAAGGGAGGGTTTCCTCGATCTAACAATGAAGACGTAATTAAGGCCACGCAAAGGGCTATTTATCATGTACAAAAAAATTTAGAAGACATTCAGTCTATTTGTTTTGACCATCGAATATTAATTTGTGATCGCGGAACACTTGATGGTCTTGCTTATTGGCCCAATTCGGCGAAAACATTTTGTGCCGAAATGGGAACTACAATCGAAAAAGAGTTTGAGCGATATGATGGCGTTGTGTTTTTCGAAAGTGCGGCAGTCGGTGATATCTCAATTGAAGGTGGGAATCCCACTCGAATTGAGAGTCTTTCTGCCGCAAGACGAATTGATCAGTCCCTACGTGAAGTCTGGCACAAACATCCCAATTTCCGTTTCGTGCCCCATAGTGCCTCTTTTGTTGACAAAGTGGTCACTGGTTTAGCCGTATTAAGAAATATGCTTGAAGGGCTCTAGTTCGAAATTTTTTCGTAAGTAATTACCGTACGTGAAACAACATTATCCCCATTTAAAAATGTTGTTTTTGAGTCCACTTTTCCTGGTCGCGGAAACTCAGATTCAGTGATCAATGTATAGGGTGGCAACAGCTCAATCATAACCAATTCTGATCCATCAAATTTGCCTCTTCTTGGGTTGGCAAACTGTTCGTTATCTCCAAATACATAGGACCGAAATTGGCCGTCACATTCGTTGGTGGCCTTGACATAATAAATGGACTCATATGCGGTTTCCTCGCCATTATCCACTTGAGTTTCTATGAACTTGGAGTGACTTTTCAAAACCGTGCAGCTCACAAATTCGGCTTTAACATCAACATCAACATGTCTCGGGCTTGCGCCTTCAGGATAAACTTTTTGCCCTATCCCCTGCCAAACTCCAGCCATCGCATCAAGAAGACTGCTTTTACTGGGGCAAGCTGCATTTGACATCACTGAAAAAAACACACACCCATGATCAGACATAATTGTGTTCTCACGATCACTCCTCTATGAAAAATTGTGTAATTTTTATAGTACTTTACCAGGAGTTCGGCAACATCATTATCTCAAATCAAAAAGTGGCACTGAGAGCGAGCCCATGATTTGCATCTTTACGGCATATTCACTAGGTTAAACTCTTAAAAAATAAAATGAGGAGAGCAGATGGCTTTTAAAATTCCGGTTCCAAAAGGACTCACGGGAAAAATTATATTCGGAATGGTACTTGGAATCGCATTCGGCTCAATACTCTTTCAAATTAACGATGCCATGGGAAATCCAAGTGGATCGAAAAGTACATCACTGGCGGAATTATTCATATGGGTGGCTCCATATTTGTATCGAGCCTTAAATTGCTTGTTGCCCCTTTGGTACTGGTCTCCTTGGTTTGCGGAACCGCGGCAATCGATGACATCACCAAATTAGGTCGTGTCGGTACAAAAACATTGGCAATTTATATAGCTACAACAGCGATAGCCATTTCATTTGCAGTTTTAGCCGCACTTATTTTTCAACCCGGCTCAGGAGTCGTGCAGGTCACTGAAAGTGCCTATACTGTACAGCAGGGTCGAACCTTTGTGGAAACCGTCATTAGCATTGTACCCACGAATCCATTTGCCTCGTTGGCCAATGCAGATATGTTGCAGATTATCTTTTTCGCAGGTTTACTTGGAATTTCTCTGACGATGTCCGGCCAGTCAGGCAAAAAAATTCTTACGCTTTTCGATGATGCCAATGAAGTCATCATGAAAATGGTAAACATCGTGATGGCCTTTGCACCTTACGGTGTGTTTTGTCTACTGACTAAAACTTTTGCTGAAAAAGGCATTGCTGAAATCGCCGATATCGCCTCCTATTTCTTTGTAGTTTTAGGCGTTCTCATTTTTCATGTCTTTGTGACTTATATGTTGATCATTAAATTTGTTGCTCACTTGAGCCCGATCACCTTCTTTAGAAAATTTAAAAGCGTCCCTATGTTTGCGTTCAGTACAGCCAGCAGTGGCGCAACCATTCCGGTAACCTTGGAGAATGTTGAGCACCAGTTGGGAGTCAAAAACTCCATTGCATCGTTCACTATCCCTCTGGGGGCGACAATCAACATGGATGGAACGGCCATTATGCAAGGCGTAGCAACTGTTTTTATTGCCCAGTATTTTGGTATCGAATTAACCGGAGTTCAGCTATTGACCGTTGTAGGCATGGCAACAATGGCATCCATCGGAACAGCAGCTGTTCCTGGCGTTGGACTTATTACACTCGCAATGGTTCTCAACCAAGTGGGTTTACCCGAAGAAGGGATCGGTCTAATCATTGGGATCGACCGGCTACTTGATATGGCACGTACAGCAGTTAACGTGACCGGGGATGCTGCCGTCACTGTTGCCGTTGCAAGATCAGAAGGGCAGCTGGATATTGCCAAGTTTAACTCCTTAGCAACAGATCTTTAGCTTGCTGACGCCATCTTTCAGAGAGCTCTGGGGTGTCAGCGAGGCGCTCCAGAAGCTGAGTTTGAGAACTGTCCTTTTGCATAATAGTTTTGGACACCTCTGCCAGAGGTGCCCAGTTACAAGGCCGTTCCACGAGAATTAGTGTGTCTCCCAATGCAAACTCTCCGGGCTCTAGCACCCTGTAAAACCATCCCATTTTAATTTGATCTCTCACACTCAAGTGCATTTTTCGAACGCCATATCGAGCATCAATAAATCCGCAGGGTTTACGTCCTTCAGTGATTTGAATTCGAGAGCTCCCCAGAGTAAATACATCCCCGATACAAAGGTCGCTTTCAATTACCCCTAGAGTCGATATATTCTCTCCAATTGAGCCCGGTAAGAATAAATTCGCAGCTTCTGGAAATTGATTTTTCCATATCTGGTAGTGCTCTTGGGGGTAGTGGTGTATCACTCGATCAGGGCCACCATGATGTTTTTCATTGGCGCTACCATCGCCTTGCAACAGCCCAGGTGCAACCTTAATCGCCCTTGTCGTTGATTCTTTATAAAAGCCACTTTGAATTTTTGGGTTCGGTTCAAAAGGTTTTGGCATTCCAATATAAACGCCCCGAATTTTCACCTGGATATCCACTATCTAATAGCTTTCAGACTTCGTTTTGAATCAGCAATCTCCCTTGATAACTGTTGCTGCTCGCTCTTGGCGGATTGAATTTGATTATCCAATCTTCGAATTGCACTTTGAATTGCGTTTCTTTGTTCTGCAATCTCATCCGACTCCGAAACTTGAATTTCCGATCCGCCGGCACTTGTGGGGCTTTTCACTCTTCGGATTACACGGTTTTTTGGTAAGGATCTTAATTGATAATACTTTTGCTCTCGCTCTCTTTCATAACCGCGAATGTTTTGATTCAATTCGGCAATTCTCTGTTGGCGCCTTTCAATTTCTAACTTAAAAAACTCTTTTCGTCCCGTTTTGTAATGGACCAAAAAGTTGGCTTCTTGATCTTTGGGACAAATATTATTGTACTCCCAACCTTCAACACCCACTTTGTAAGCATTGTCACTGGAGCAAAAATCTCTTACACCCTCTGCGTGGGCTGATTTTAACATGCTGTGCTTAGCTGTTTCACAAAAATCGAGATTTAAAAAGTCGCCTTTACGGCCGGTGTCCACTGCGCCTTGCTTTGTGCAGTACTGCGCCATTCCTTTTTTAAATCCCACGTCCAAATCAGCATAGTTAATATCGGCACCGACTTTTTCGCATTTCTTTAGGTAGGCATCAGAATCGGTTCTCTTGCCTTGAAGTGCCACCTTATTTCCATATTCGAACCAATTGGTTTTGTTGCAGTCTTGTTTAACAAAATACGACGCACACGAAACTAAATTAAAACAAATACCGATGAGTATTAATTTTTTCATTTTTAAAGACTCCCCTGAAATATGGCTCTTATTGGACCGCAATTTTCAAAGTTTGTCCATGTGCCAGAGCTATAAATCGGCCCATCCAAGTTCTTGTTCAAATATTGCAAAGGCTTTGCTCCAATAAGGACCTGCTTTACCCACCCCCACTGGTTTTCCATCCAATTGAACCACTGGTAATACATTCTTCGTGGAGCTACTAATCCAAATTTCGTCAGCATCGATCAGTTCATTTTTAGTGATCGTCCGCTCAATTACGTTCTCACCTTTGATTTTTAATTGTTCAATAATATACCCTCGGGTGACGCCCCTCAAAATATTGAGTTTCTCAGGTGGGGTAATGATCTGATCCCCTTTCACCATAAACAAATTGCTGGCAGTGCATTCAGTCACGTATTCATCGGTGTAAAATATGGTTTCAATATCATTTCCCATAAATGCTGACATCTTATGCATTACGTTGGGTAGCAGCACTGTCGCCTTAATATCGCACCGATTCCAACGGGGCTCTCGAGCCAGTCTTGCACTAAACCCCTGCTCAGCTTCACTTCTTAATGTCGGCTTAAGAGGTTGGAGAAAAGCGACTACGTTAGGCTGCATTCCTTCAGCATAGATGTGATTTCGATCCTTCGCTTGGCCACGTGTGATTTGAATGTAGTAAATGAGGTCATTTGCCTTTTCATCAACGAGGAGGTCTTCGAAAATTTCGTCAAAATCATTTGTAACTGGCCCAAAGTTGAGTTCCCCACAACTTCTCCGAAGCCTTTCAAGATGAGGTTCTTTTAAAAATAATTTTCTGTTGAAAGCTGGTATAACTTCATACACACCATCCCCAAATAAAAAACCTCGATCAAAGATTGAAATTTTAGCCTCTTCCTTATTGCAAATCTCTCCATTGATATAGGCTAAACTCATGTTTTTCTCCTCTTGCTAGACCGACATAATTTTTTAGCCGCTAAGACTTAAGTCAAATTGTTGTTTGTCTAGATTTTTAAAATGAAACAAATTCTTTCAAGATTCTCCCTCGAAATTTCCGATATTTCTACTATAAACGCCATTTACTCAGCAAGGAAGGCTAGATGGATTTAGCTACAGTCATAGGATTAATTGGTGGATTTGCCATCGTAGTTGCCGCCATGATGTTTGGTGGCAGTATAATTCTATTTATCAACGTCCCTTCTATTTTGATCGTTATTGGTGGTTCAATATTCGTTGTAATGATGAAGTTTAATTTGCACCAAACTGTTGGCGCCGTAAAAGTGGCTTTAAAAGCATTTCTATTCAAAGTTGAGAGCGTAGAAGAATTCATCACACAAGCGCTCGAGATGTCTAACATAGCAAGAAAAGACGGACCACTCGCATTGGAGAGCTTTGAAATCAACAATCCATTTCTAAAGCGTGGAGTCCAAATGGTTGTGGATGGTACGGACCCCGATATTGTGAAAACGATTTTAACTAAAGAGAAAAATCAAACCATCGCTCGCCATGATGATGGCCAAAGATTTTTTGAACAACTCGAAGTCGTTGCTCCTGCCATGGGTATGATCGGTACTCTTATTGGTCTGGTACAGATGCTTGCAAATATGTCGGATCCTAAATCAATTGGTCCTGCCATGGCCGTTGCCCTACTCACAACACTTTATGGTGCGGTCATTGCCAACATGTTCGCCGCTCCGGTCAAAGATAAACTTTCTGTACGCAGTGGCGAAGAAGAAATGTTGAAAACAATGATGATTGATGTGGTCTATGCCATTGGCAAAGGACAGTCAAAGGCTGTCGTTGAAGAGCTCCTATCGAGCTATCTCCCTGTTTCCGACAGGAACTTCAGCGATGAGGATGAAGCCGCTTAACACAAGGATTGGTGAACAGTGGAAGAAGAAGAACCAAAGAAAGATAAGGGCGGCGGTGGTGCTCCCGGGTGGCTCGCAACCTTCGCCGATCTGATGTCTCTACTTCTCACATTCTTTATCCTACTCCTATCATTCGCCGAAATGGACGTAACAAAATATAAACGTGCCATTGGTTCTATACGAGAAGCGTTTGGTGTAGAAACCGATCTACTCATTGATAGTATGATGTCTTCAAGAATGGAAATTCAAACCGAATACGGGAAAGGCAGCGTTTCTCTGCAAAACATGCTGTTTAGCGAACCCAAATTGGCCATGGAGGTAGAAACTCTTTGCGAGCTCGAAATGACTCGCAACAGCCGTGAAACCCAGGAGCTCCAATTTAGAGCCAGTCAGTTTTCTAATAGTCTCGATCAAATTCTCTCGCCCTATATTCAATCTGGTTTGCTCGAAGTCATTAACGAAGACACCAATGTGCGCATTAGATTCAGTCAACCCAAGGCATTCAGTCGCGATGATATCGAACCGAATAGTCAAACCGATGATGTCATAACGAAAATCATGCCTTTACTCAAAGAGAGTAAACCAAAAATTGAACTTCTCACCTACGCCGACGAAGCGATAGGTACAGATAAAAGAAAGCTCAATATGTACGACCTCTCTATGCGGCGCTCTACTCAGTTTGGATATAAATTGGCCAGCAAAGGGTTTGCAGAAAAACGCATTCAATGGAAAAGCTCCACCAATAATAGTATTTCTACCGAAACCACCGGAGTGGACAGCTCACTTCCAGAAAAAATCGATTTAAATATAATTATGGCTTTTGAATAAGGTGAACAATCCATTCGCAATGAGGCGTCTGAGCGAATTGATCCACTCCTACGATTTTTTTAATCTCATAGCCTAACTCTATAAACTTGCGAATATCTTCCGACAAGCTTTGTGCAAAACAAGATACGTAAATAATCTCTTTAGGAATCGAAGAAAAATTCTTTATTTTATCCACAAAATTTTTGAGGCCAGATCGAGGGGGATCGACAAGAAGTCCAAAATCATTTTCGAAAGTCTCTACCTCCGCCTTGGCAGAATATAAATTGAGTTTCACAATCTCGATATTTTTTTCTTTTCAAAATGTCTCAGGGACACCTCTAAACTTTTCAGAGATATCTTATCAACTTCATACATTCGAACAAATTTTTCCCAAGAGGCCATTGGCAAAGTCAAGTTACCCGCCCCACCAAAGAGTTCCATCCAGTTTTGACTCGTTGACTCTCGTAGAATGTCTCGGATTTGGCTAATAATTTCCCGGTTTCCCTCCTGACTCACCTGTGTAAACCCAGCGATTGTCGAATAAAGGGGAAACTCCTCGAGGTCGGGCCCAACGTAGGTATTCATCCACGGTTGCGGCTGAGGGTCCGCTAATTTGAGTCGGCCTCCCTCCAGTAAGAGGCGTTTGTGCCGTTGACCCACTTCAACCGTAAAATGTACCAAAAGGCGTGTTAGCCACTCTTTCTCATCAAACAACGCCTTAATGTCATTGTTGGCAAAATCGAGCCACACGCCACGTTGTCCCCTTGGGCTCACTCGAAGTCGAACTGATCCTTTTTTAATAACAGGCGGGAAATCATGTTTGAAAACCCGTAAAGTCTCTTCTAGGTTAGGCGCGAGAGCAGGGCACTCTTCGATATCCACAATGGATTGTTTAACAATTGAGTAAAGGCCCAAAACAAGATCATCATTAGGCTGCCTGAGAAGAGTAAAGTCCAACCGATTTCGCAAATGACTTTCGCCAACAGAAATCAACTTCGGTTTAGGACTATCTAAGGGAAGAAGGTGTTCGAGAGCCTTCTCCTTGAGAGCCAACTGGTCTGAATACTTTTTATCGATCCATGCACAGCCAGAGCAAATTCCAGCATGTTTACAAATAGTCATAGTTTACTGCTTTTGAGTTTTTCTAAACAGCACCATTCCTACCATCATTGCTAACACAAACACTAATATTTTTGGGTCAAAGCGAAATAAATTCACCAATCCCGGGCCCGGACAAATACCAAACATTCCCCAGCCAATACCAAATAAAATAGAGCCAAAAACTAGATTTTTATCAACGGCCTTTCGGACTGGCATAGAGAAGTCGGTTTTCAACAAAGTACTTTCTCTTTTCAAAATCATTCGAAAAAAAACAAAGTTGAACAGGACAGCTCCCCCCATAACAAAGGCAAGAGATGGATCCCAATCACCAAAAATATTTAAAAATCCAATGACTTTTTGCGGGTTCACCATACCTGAAACTGATAAGCCAATTGCAAATATTAGCCCTGAGATAAAACTTGTCAGTAAATGCATATACACCTCAACTAAAAAAGATAGTCCTCACTCCAACAAAAACAATCGCCGAAGTCATAAATAGCGCTGTGGCAAGCATCGATCTGGTGGAAAACCTTGGCAATCCACATACACCATGCCCACTTGTACATCCACTTCCCATTTGCGTACCGTATCCAACAAGCAGCCCCCCTATGATGGCTTCAGCCCAACCAAGATGAATTTGGAATTCAAAAAATTCTGGACGAAATGCATTCAGCATTGCGCCGCCGAAAACTAACCCACCTAAAAAAGCATATCGCCAATAGTTCATAGGATTAATTTTTGTAAGACTTTGGCCAATAATCCCACTAATTCCTGCAATTCGCCCGTTAAAGGCCAGCATAACCGAGCTGGCCAAGCCAATAAAAATTCCACCGATTAAAGGGTCAAGCCATAATTTTGCGTCCATCATCGCCCTCCATTACTTTGCGGGTGTTAAAGGTATTTTTAAATACATCATTCCGTTATCTTCAGCCTTTGGCATATTTCCACCTTTGATATTCACTTGAATACTCGGAAGTAAAAGTCGAGGCGCAGCTAATTTTTTATTTCGACTCTCGCGAAATTTAATAAACTCTTCTTTCTCTGTCTTTGCATTCAATTGAATGTTTTCACTTTTTTCCTCGCCAATCGTGCTCTGAAACTTGAGTTCACGACCATTTGGCATGTAGTCATGCCCTGTGTAAACAATCACATCATCAGGGAGTCGATATAATTTTTCGAATATGCTGTTATACAAGTCTTCAGTGCTCCCGCCAGGAAAATCTGTACGACCGACACCGAAATCCGGCATAAACAAAGCGTCCCCAGTAAATACCATTTTATTATTGACTAAATACGACGCGCACGCAGGAGTATGCCCTGGAGTGTGGATTGCCTTAATCTCTAGAGTTCCTGCTTTCAAGGTCTCGTTATCTTTTACGAGAACATCAAATTCGGACCCATCAGCGGCCCAATTTTATCGTTGTAGATACTTTAAAAGTGTCTTGCACTGCCGTAATTCCCGAGCCAATTACGATTTTTGCACCCGGGTTTCTATCGATGAGTTCACGTGCACCCGTTAAATGATCTGCATGCGCATGGGTTTCGATCACATAATGAACTTTCAAACCCTGTTCTTTAATAAAGTGCTGAACTTCTTCCACAGATTCGCTACTAAATGTTGACGCCGCTGGATCGTAATCAAGCAAGGGATCAAATACGATCGCATCTTTGGTGACTTCATCATAAACCACATATGTAAGAGTAAACGTGGGTTGATCGTAAAATACTTTAACTTGAGTCATGATTCACCTCCATGATTTATTTTAGTTTAATAGGGACCGAGTCATAATACATTGATCTCCATCAATATCTAAAGTAAAACCAATGAATGATCTTGAATTCCAGCTATTTACAGCATTCTGCCTTTGAGCAACTGCTCGAAAACAAGGTGTATTGCAACAAAGATCCCGTGGAGACTTTATATACCACGAGGGAGATCAACCTAAAAACGTATTTTATTAAATCTGGATTGGTCGGGTTGTTCAATATCAGCGATAACGGCAACGAAAGTCTACTTCGAATCTTTGGTGAAAATAATTTTTGGGCACCGTAGCTGTATCGCGGACGAGCCCTACCATGCCAACGCAATGACTTTAATGAATACGACTCTCGTCAGCCTCCGGCAAATCAATTTAAACCTGCTTACTCAACAACCCCGATCTACTCTACACAGTCGCTCAGGTCATGAGTCGGGAGTTGAAATCATCAGAAATCCGGCTGGCCCATATGCAAGAAAGAGACGCAAAGTCCCGTATCGCCGAATCAATTACTTTTTGAAGTTCAGAAAGCCCGACTATAGTTGGACGCGCAAGGAAATCGCTGAATATGCCGGAACTACAATTGAGACCGTTGCTAGAGTTTTGACTCAATTTGAAAAAGACGGGATCATTGCAAAAAATGGCAGAGATTTTGAGATTATAGACTCAGATAAATTGACCTCTCAGTTTTCTAATTCTGAATATTGATTTGTATCAATTTCTTTTTCGATGAGATCGATTTAATATACCTATAGATGAGGTAATTTATGATTATTGGTTATTTATCAGCATTAGTGATCGGTATAACTCTTGGTTTATTGGGCGGTGGCGGCTCCATACTTACTGTGCCAATTTTTGTATATCTTCTCGATATGGACCCAAAACCTCAATAGCTCTCAGCTTAGGTGTTGTAGGAATAACGAGTTTATTCGGATCAATCCAACATTTTCGAAATGACAATATTGACTTAAAGGTTGCTATGCTTTTCGCCCCATTCAGTATGGGTGGCACATATCTAGGAGCTAAATTAGCTGCCTATATTTCTGGATCAGCTCAACTCATACTCCTTTTGCCATCATAATGCTTGCTGCATCTTTTTTTATGATAAAACCAAAGAAAGACACTCGCCTAAGCAAATTTCTGAAACGAGCAAAAATATACTTATTGTCGTGGAAGGCATTTTTGTCGGAATAGTTACTGGAATTGTCGGAGTGGGTGGAGGATTTTTGATTGTACCAGCACTCGTTCTATTGACTGGGATTTCTATGAAATATGGCTATTGGTACCAGTTTAATCATTATTGCTTTAAAATCACTCGGGGTTCTATGGGTATCTTGATCAGGTTACTGTCGATTGGATATTCTTTTACGAAATTTACTGTAGTAACCACCGCCGGCATATTTATAGGAGCCTACTTCGTAAAATTTATATCTCAAGAAAACTAAAAAAGATATTCGCTGTATTTCTCATATTAATGGGGGTTTATATTTTATATAAGAACCGTGGAGTGATCGCGAATGAAGTCACCTTGCAGTCCCGCCCACAGACGGTGTATTTAAATTTTAAATCTTTTTGCAGAAATAAAATCAGGAATATCTCGACCAAAAATCAAATCCACCAAAACTTTTCCTGTGTGAAAAGCCAATCCCAAACCATGTGCTGTGAATCCACCCATAAAATAAATTCGATTACATGAAGGTAATGCGCCGACCATCGGGTGACCATCGGCCGAAAATCCCATGATTCCAGCCCATCGATGAAGATCTTTTGCCTTTCATAACGGGTATGTGTTTTTCCAAAATATTCATGAAGGGCCTTTGAATCACTTCACTGGTTTGATCGTCGTAACCAATTTCTGTGTCTTTCGCAACTGCCTAAACCCACCAATCACCATTTCTCCCGTCGGCAATTGTCGAAAGTAATCCAATACAAAGTTCGCATAACATGGCCCCTCCATGAACTTAGGACGGACTCAGTCATAAGAATTTGCCCACGGGTCGGGTAAATTTTATCTTCGAAATAACTATTTATTATTTTAGAATAGCATTCGTTGCCAAGACGACGAACTGACAATGAATCTCCACCAAATTTGTTCGCAACACCAAGTCGTCTCCCACTTCCTGTATATCAAACAACTCGCAGTGGGGTAAAAATTTTAACGACTCTGACTTTCAGAGCCTGATCTAGAATTTCAGCAACCAGCCTGACTGGGTGGACGGAGGCATCATCACAATATTTAATTCGCACCTACGAAATTTTTAGCTCCTAGCCTTCGTTCTACGTCTGATTCTCCCACTAGCTCCACTTTAATGCCGAACTCATCCATTAACCTCGCGGTTTCTTTTAAACCATTAAATTTTTCGTTAGTTGAAGCCAGTGAAAAACGGCCGAGTTGTTCATACCCGATGTCTTTTTCACAATTGGATAAAATTTCTTCTTTTGAGCAGGCTGAGGTTTTTTTCCGATATTGCCCATTTTCAATGCCTCATCGTTCCCCTTGAATTCGCACAGTCGGTGAAAGTGCTCGACCGACCCACAAGTAACGAAACCGGCATTTCTTCCGGAAGCTCCACCTGCCAAAGTCGATTTGTCGATGATCATTACCTTTAACGTTGGGCCTCTTTTAGCAGCCAATACGCCGCCGAGACACCGGCTATGCCTCCGCCAACGACACAAACATCGGCCTGTACAGATTCGCCTGATAAACTTTTATCCAACCAGTATGAAACACTCATAGAAGGAATTTACTAATAATTCTCGCCAAAGAACAAGGGAAAAGAAGGACCCTATGGATTTACTCAATGGGTAATATCTCCATTTCATTAGGTTTAAATTGGCGCAATTCCTCGGGCACGGAGTCATAAATCACTTCTTCCAATGCATCGAGAATTTGCATTTTCCATAACTTGTCGCTAAAAACCAATCCAACTTCACGGGATGGCATTGGACGCGTGAATGGCTTAACGTTTGCATTTCGCTCTGACTTTGAAAGCAAACTTACAAAAAGATACGGCAAAAACGTAACTCCCTGACCCCTTCGCACAAGATATCGCAAAGTTTCAAGGTTCCCCCCTTCAAACTGGATATTGCTAAAAATAGTTTGTCCCTCTCGAGTTTTGCAAAAATGCAAAATTTGACTCCTTAGACAATGCCCATCTCGCAAAAGCCATAGTCTTTCAGGGTCAATATCTTTTACTGTCACTCTTTTCTTTTGAACAAGTGGATCTTTTGAACCTACATAGAGATAAAAGGGCTCATAATATAACGGTCGTTCAATGATGCCTTCGAACGTCAGTGGCGTCGCCAACAAGCCCGCATCTACTGCGTGATCCCGAATCGATTCAACAATTTCGTGGGTTTCCATTTCCCTTATTATCAACTGGACGAGAGGGTATTTCTTTGCAAAGCTTTCTATAAACAGATGAATTACATAGGGTGCTATTGTGGGTATTATTCCCAGAGTAAATGTGCCCCGCACTTCTCCGCCCACCTCTTGCCCAACATGAATCAATCGATCGTGCTCAAGCAATACCTGTTGGGCTTGCTTTATAAATAATTCACCTTTTTCTGTGATACCTATTGGCTTATTACCTCGGTCAAAAATATGAAATCCGAGATCCTCTTCGACTTTTAATATTTGAGTACTCAGCGAAGGTTGGGAGACATGACAAAAATCCGCTGCTTTTCCAAAATGCCTGTGTTTATAAACTGCAACAATATATTGTAACTGGGTAATGGTTGGCATAATTCCTCTATTTTTAATTCATTGCTATAAACTATTAAACTCTCAACAACAATAGTTGTTTGCAATATTCCGCAGGGCAATTTCTTTGCATTAGGTGCGTTTTCCAGGTGGCCTCTGCGTAAAATGAATTTGATTTTCATCTATAACGGACCAATTTGCACTATCATTATCATGTAGAAAAAGATGAATTAAAAAATTTGACGGATGTCGTGTCATTTTCATAGTCTAATCGCATGAGAGAAATAGAGTCGATAACGCCCCCTCCTGTGCAGCTGCCCGAATTGATGTTTTTTCCGATCAAATCGGAGCTTTTATAAAATATTGGGGATTTAAAAAATTCATGGGAAGATTTGGACTCATTTGTATTTATCTAGCACGCCGTTAGATGCAACCATGTTGATTGATCGAACCGGTAGCTCTAAAGCCCTCGTCAGTATTTCACTTAAGGAACTACTCTATTACGGTGTTATAGTTGAGGTCCCCAAATCCCTGGAAAAAAACAGACCTATGTTGCAAATCCAAAAATTATTGATGTCATTCTAAACGTGTTAAGAACTCGAGAAAGAAAATGTTCGCCAATATTGAGTCTGGTTTTAACATGTTGAAATCTTTGGATGAAGAAGAGCTAAAGCAAGGAAATATCGACTTGAACCGTCTTCAAATCCTGAGAGAATTATCAAATTGGGACAGCGTTTTATTAGTTTAACCTTAAAGCTTACTAAAGTTGACCTGGGCGAGTGGAACAAGATCAGTTACAAATAGTAAAGTGACAATTTACTCAAATCCTTGAATTGATACGCCGATACTTAGGTATGGTAAAATGGTTCACATTAGTTAACGAAATCGTTCAAGGTCCTTTTACAACCGCAGAGGTTAAGGGGATTGCCGCGAATCGCACCCACAATAACGCTCCTTTAGTATGGGGTAGAGTTCAAAAGACCTGGGTTGATATTGATCAGTGGGCTGCTACGGTCGATGAAGCTCTTGCTGCAAGCAACATTATTTCATTGAATATAAGTAAAGAATGGCATTATGGGACTGGCGGAGACTCATTTGGGCCTTTTGGACGAGCTGATTTAATTGCTCAACTCAAAAATTTGGCCAGCCTAGAAAATGTACTTCTTTGGACGAATGGAATGAATGACTGGATGCCTATTTTTGAGTTCCACGATATCCTTGGCGAACTTGGAATCAATCGCAGAAAGCAATTTAGAGCTGAAGCCAGTGGTTCTGTCGCGGTATCCAGAGGAACCAACGATATCACCAATGGTCAAATTATTTCTATTTCAGAAGGTGGTCTGGGATTCAAAGGTAACTCCAATTATAACAAAGGGGAAACAGTCCAACTCATCATCGACAGCCCTATATTTAAACACAAAGTAAAAGTGGATGCTGAGGTGAAATATTGCACCGAGGGGGGCTATGTCGGAGTTAGCTTCAAAAAGATACACCCGGAGACCCAGTCTCAGATCGTCGGCTATATCAAAAGAGCCGAAGCGATGCAGGCGCCTCTTTATTCTCAAAAATCAGCCTAATACGCAAAATTAACGTAAAATTCACATTTGCAGCTTCCGATAAATAACTGAATAGTTTCGGGAGTCTACGTGATTTGAGGATCAATTTCATTATCACCCTAATATTTTGTGCAATAGGGTTTCTGACCCTTCAGTTGAACACAAATATGAACGTGCCCATTGCGGTATGGCCTGGTGGCGGATTGTTGCTAGGTGCAGGAATCTATTTTGGTTATCGAATCCTCTGGTCCGCATTCTTTGGCGGTTTTTTAACAGCAATTTTGTATATTATCTTTTCCAGAAATATTATCCCCACTCCTGACCAAATCGTTGTCTCAATTTTGCCGGCATTTTATTTTGCAATGCAAACCGCAACCGGCATATACCTAGTCCGTCGATTTCTCGGCGAAAGAAATTACTTTAAAACAGAATTATCAATTTTAAAGTTTTTTACAATCGTCGGAATCGTCAGTTCTGTCCCTAACTATTTCGCCGCCCAATTTTCCTTAGGGTATTTCATCCAGGATCAAGGAGTAATAACGGCAGCCAGTTTCAAGTTTTGGATTGCAGCTATTCTAGGTAATATTACCTTTACTCCTCTTACATTGATTGTTTTAGATAAAAAAATTAGAAACTGGAGTCCTCGGGTCAGTCAGTTGATAGCAAGTCTCCTCATAGTATTCATAGCTATAGGGACCCTCGTTTATACCGTCGAAAAAAGGCAAGCAGAAAAAGCAGCCCATAAACTTTCCAAAAAACAGGATAGAACCATTCAGTTCATAACAGCACATATGGATCGAGTAAATTTTCTTATCAACTCACTCGGGTCGTTTTATGAAAGTCACGACAAAATCTCTAAAGAAAAATTTCATAACTTTTCTCAATTGTTATCTTTTGACTTAGATGGCGTGAAGTCTATCAATTGGTTCTCTGAAGTCCATAAATCAAACAAAAATAAATTAGAAAAACACTTTAGTCGAAAATACAATTTATCAGATCTCGTCCTTACCTATTCAATGTCAAAAAGCAAAATGAAATTAGGAATGACTCTTCAAGAGTTAATTAAGAACAATGCGGAAGCAGTTAACGAGCTCTTTAAAGCCAGTTCCGACGAAAAGATCGGTCATTTAATTTTGAAAGATTCATCTAACCACGATGGGAATATTTTAACCCTATCGAAATTCGACTCTAAAAATAAACTTGTCGACGACTTCAATTCACAAAATGGAATGTTTTTAGTTCAGTCCGACCTAAACATTTTAGTAAAGGATGTGCTCATTCAATTCAAGAAATTTGATCATAAAATTCTTGCCGAAATGCGATCAGATTTTAGTAATTCTTGGCACAAAATTTTTGAAGTTTCTCATATTGGATCTTCTGAACTGAGTGGGGCGTCACTAGACCCAACTTTTCTAGAGGTCAATGGCATGAAACTAAAAGCCACACTAACACCTCATGTATTTTATTATTTCAACGAATTCACTTTTA
This sequence comes from Bdellovibrionales bacterium, assembly GCA_041391465.1. Taxonomy (GTDB): domain Bacteria; phylum Bdellovibrionota; class Bdellovibrionia; order Bdellovibrionales; family UBA1609; genus UBA1609. The sequence continues at coordinate 71,839 of JAWKNX010000009.1, read as the reverse complement.
GCTATTGGCTCCTTTGCCTTGGCATTATTGCAATCTCTCTATTGTTTAATGCATTTATATTAATTTTTTCCGTTAAGGCGAAAAAAATGAATTTAGCATTAAATCAATTAGAGTGGGAAATCAGTTTACGTCGAGATACAGAAGATAAAATTACTGTTATGAATATTAAATTGGAAGAAGAGCTTCTACGACAATCTATTGAAATTAGTGAGAGCGGAGATAAATATACTGTTGCCGCTAAAAACTCTCAGCTGGCCGCACTAGGAGAAATGGCCGGCGGTATTGCCCATGAACTTAATAATCCCCTAGCTATCATTGATGGATATGCCTATAACATCAGGCGAATGGCTGAAATGGGTCAATTAGATACCGACAAGGTAAAGTCAATTGCCGCTAACATCGAAAAAACTGTAAAAAGAATTGCTAAAATCATTAAGGGTCTTCGAAAAGTATCTAGGGATGGCTCCAAAGACGAAATAGAACTCATTTTAGTAAGTGAGTTTTTATCCGACACGTTGGCTTTTTGCCAAGAGCGATTTTTTAGCCATGGGATAAAATTGCAAATAGAAGACTTTGATGAAAACCTTGAAATTAACTGTCGGTCCGTGGAGCTATCCCAAGTTTTTATTAATTTGCTCAACAATTCGTTTCACGCCGTACAATCAGAATCTGAAAAGTGGATTCGTATTTACGTTAAATCTACAGAACAATTTTTAGAATTTGCCATTGAAGATTCGGGCCCTGGGATTCCAAAAGAATCGCAATCTAAAATTATGGACCCATTCTTTACAACGAAGGCCGCCGGAGTGGGTACCGGCTTAGGCCTAAGCATTTCAAAAGGAATCGTTAATTCGCATCAAGGTCAGTTGTATTTGGATGTGAATTCAAAATACACTCGGTTTGTTATAAAAATTCCTCACAAACCAATTCAATCATTAAATAATAAGTCCGTCGCTTAAAACATAAAGCTCGCATTGACAGCGAGTTCACCATTGTATTCAGAATAAATTCCTACGTGCCAAGACTCCTTGCCAAAACCAACTCCGTACCAAGTTTCTTCCGATGCTATACTATCACCGTCATCACTCTGAACCATCTCGTGATTGATTACAAATTGAAACATATCTGCTCTAAACATGAATCCAAGAGTCAGGAAAAGGGGGTCGTCCTGACCATTTGTTGCTTCCGCCCAAGTTCGCTTTGAAGCATCTGCCGTTAGTGTAAATGAGTTTTCCACATAGGAATATCCAAGTGCGATTGTGTTGACGTCAGAAATTATACTACTGGAGGTGTCTACAGAATAAGAGAGACCAATTCTATGCATCCCATCGGGGTTGAATATGAAACCTAATATCGTGTGATCCTCTAAAAAACCAATTCCAAACCCAAGTGAATCCAGAGGCTTCATTCCAAAATATAAACCCGCTGATAAATCCTCATCATCATCTGTCGCATCATTTTCATCATCGTAGTCGTAAGCCGATGCCGTTACTCCCCAAGAACCGCCGCCATAACCTAATTCAAGACCAATTGCGTTGTAAGAATCTCCACCACTACCATTAACGATGTCCCCATCGATATATTGGGCAGAGAACCTTGCCCCCTGCTGATAATATGCGCCCACTGGATTTTGCAGCGTGAACCCAGATGACAGGTTAATATTGGCATGCATATTAGGAGAAGATACCCCTTGCCCAATTGACATCACATTAGTCATACCCGATTTTGCAAATGTTGCCGGACCACCGATAATTAGAGTGAATGTAATCAAAATTAAAAATTTCATATTGCCCCCAGACTTTATATAGTTATATTTTCGTTGATATATTTACAGACTGCAATTAAACCCAGACAAACGTCTATTGATCATTATGAAAATAAATTTAAACGTCTTTATTATTATCTTAATTTTTGGAGGAGTCGCTATGGGTGCTAATCTTGGTGTTAATGATGGCCGACTCGCATCATGTCCAAAATCACCCAATTGTGTCTGCAGTTTCGAAAACCCAGATGATTCTCATTATATAGCCCCACTAAAAGCTGAAGCAAACCCCATTTCAGAATTGAAATCCATATTAGAAGACCTTGGATTCAAGATCGTTGGCTATGAACCCACCTATTTGCATGCAACCGAAACCAGTTTGATATTTAGGTTTGTTGATGATTTCGAAGCGTACTATGACGCCGGTAGTTCCATGCTACATTTTCGATCTGCCTCTCGTGTCGGCCGATCCGATTTTGGCGTCAATCGCAAACGAGTGGAAAAAATTCGGGAGCGTTTGAACAAAGTCCTGTAAAATCAATAGGTTATTGCTGCTTATGGGAATTATAACAGTAATTTAATAGCTTCTTTTTTCTGACTGTGTTATCTCCCGGGAACGACGAGAGGTGCTCCGCATCTGCGTCACTCTGGGGGGAGTTATGTTTCAAAACTTTCAATTAGTTTTGTTGAGTACGGTCTTTGTTTTTATATCAATGCAGGTCCATGCCGATCAATGTGAGTTGACCCACTCTGAGTTTTCAAACTTGGCAATGAGCTCTTCATTGGAGGCCCTACGAAATGATGATCTAATTACCAGTCGCCTTGGAAACAATTATTTAAAACCCATTCTAATTTCCGCCCGCCAATCAAACCAAGAATGTAATGACTGGTTAGAGCCCATATTGGGTGATCTCATATTAGATGTTCCTCAGTCCATTCCTGAAGACAGTCAATTTTTAAATGTCGTTTTTAAATCCGGACAAACATTTTATTTTGTGTACACATTAGTCAACAGCGATGGTGCCGTCCTCTGGCAAACTTCTGGAAATTTAACCGAAGAGGAAATTCAGCAAAAAGATAGCGCCATATTAATGGACAACACCACATTTATTCACACAACTGATGAGTCCGAACTGTTTACTCATCAACTCGTTGAGCCTACCCCTTCTTCGCGACAAGATCCAACAGCGGAAAGTGAACCTTTGGACGTTCGAAGAACCAATGGCCAATCACGATACGACTTGGTGAAAGTCCATTATGCAACAAATAGGGTGCGAGAATTTACTATCCCGTTTTTTTCCGACCCCACATATTATAATGGTAAAGATGATCATCAACTCAATTACGGTCACGCGGTCGTATCAATTCCTCAAAATCATATTCCCGGTCGAGTGGAACGCCCCTCTTATTGGAGATTCGAAGTTCGGTCGGATCCCGAAAAACATGTGACTATTCACAACGTTAAAACCATGAATGAAAATCGATTTTTTAGTGAGCTTCAAAACAGTGTCAATGCTGGGCTCTCCACTCGGGAAGCGCTCATTTATATTCACGGTTTTAATGTAACGTTCAATGATTCCATAATGAACGCGGCTGTGCTCGGACATGATATGCGATTTAAAGGGTCGGTCATTTCATTTTCTTGGCCCTCTGATGGAGAGCTCAGTCAATATGTATCTGACAGAACCGATTCAGAACGAACAGTGCCTTTGCTTGCCGAATTTCTAAAAAAAGTTAAGAATTCGGGGCTATACGACAGCATCAATATCATCGCTCACAGTATGGGGAATGACCTTTTATCAAGAACTATTGAACAGTGGCACTTTCGAGAAAATCAAAGTCGTGCGGAGAAAAGTTTTAAAAATGTAATTCTCACCGCGCCAGATGTGGACTTGATAACTTTTAAAGATCGTTACGCCCCTATTTTCCCCGTGCACTCTAAAAAGGTTTCACTCTATGGATCAAACAAAGACCTGGCTCTCATTGCCGCTTCAGATCACCTGAACGGAGCACCTCGTTTGGGATCAATGTCGCCGGTAGCTGTTTTTGATGAAATAGACACCATCGATGCATCCAGCACTGGCGGGTCCTTCTTTAATTTTTCCATCAATCATTCTTATTATTTGTATGCTGATTTCATCAAAGACCTATCTCAGCTAATCTTCGAAGAAAAACCCCCCAGCCAGAGGGGTTTGCAGTTGATGTACAACAATGAGGAAAAACCCTATTGGGTTCTTTAATTCGAGGATGCTTGAAGTTTTTCGTGACGCTTTCTTTCATTTGGGTCAAGAAATCGTGATCTTACTCTGATATTTTTTGGAGTCACTTCAATGAGCTCAATATCATTAATCCACTCCATGGCTTCTTCAAGCGTCATTGGTTTTACAGGTGCTAGCTTAATCGCATCATCACTACCTGAGGCTCGAACATTGGAAAGCTTCTTCTCTTTGCACACGTTTACGTCGATATTATTCGTTTTTGAATGTTCGCCAATAATCATTCCAGGGTAAACTTCAACACCGGGAACAATAAAAAACCGACCTCTATCAGATAGATTATCCAAGGCATAACCTGTAGCTTTACCTTTTCGATCGGCAATAATCGCGCCCGTGTTTCGCATTTTTATTTCGCCTTTAAATGGTTGGAAGCCACAAGATTCAGTACTCATAAGTCCCGTCCCGCGCGTATCGGTTAAAAACTCTGAGCGATAGCCAATAAGGCCCCTTGCCGGTATTTCAAATTCAAGTCTTGTTCGCCCTGATCCCTTGCTGTCCATGCTCAACAATACACCTTTTCTCTCGCCGAGTTTTTTGTTCACAGCCCCAGTGTATTCATCAGCAACATCGATAGTTACTTTTTCAATTGGCTCAAGTTTTTGCCCGCCTTCATTTTTCATAACTACTTGCGGTTTTGAAATCAGCAGTTCAAAGCCTTCACGGCGCATTTGCTCGACCAACACGGACAATTGCAGTTCTCCACGGCCCAACACTTTAAAAGTATCCGTCTGGTCTGTTTCTTCAACACGTATTGCTACATTGTAAAGCAGCTCCCTATCAAGCCTCTCCTTAATTTTTCGACTCGTTACACTTTCACCCTCTAAACCAGCAAATGGGCTGTCATTAACCGACATCAAAATTCCAACCGTTGGTTCTTCTACGACAATCCTAGGTAGCGGCTTAGGGTTCTCTACCGAAGTGAGACAATCTCCAATATGCACTTCGTCCATTCCAGCAACTGCTCCGATGTCACCCGTTGTCAGCTCGTCGACCTGCACTTGGTTATTGCCCTCAAAAGCAAATAATGAGGATATGCGAAATTTTTTATTTTGGTTTTCATAGCAAATCAAGACTTCATCACCGACTTTCATTTTACCAGCTCTTACGCGTCCAACAGCCAGTCTTCCCACAAAGTTATTGTAGTCGATGTTTGAAACTAGAAACTGTAAGGGATGATCTTCTATTACCTGTGGCGGAGGAACCAATTCATTAATTAAATCGAATAGAAACTTTAGATTTTCCGTCTTATCCGATTCATCAATACTCTTCATGGCTATACCGTCACGGGCGATGGCATAAACAACTTTAAAATCAGCTTGTTCTTCGTCCGCATCTAAATCTATAAAAAGATCAAAAACTTCATTAAGCACTTCATCTGGTCGAGCATCGCTTCGATCGATTTTATTAATACACACCATGATTTTTAAATTTTTTTCCAGTGCCTTTTTTAATACAAACCGAGTTTGTGGCAGAGGTCCTTCGGATGCGTCCACTAGCAGAATTGCTCCATCGACCATATCGAGAATGCGCTCAACCTCTCCCCCAAAATCGGAGTGACCGGGAGTATCCACGATATTGACTTTAATGCCTTCGTATTTGTAGCTGCAGTTTTTAGCCACAATGGTAATACCACGCTCTTTTTCCAAATCCATGGAATCCATAAGGCGCTCGTCGACCTGTTGGTGGTCTGAAAATGTTCCTGATTGACGTAAAAGATGATCGACTAACGTTGTTTTCCCGTGATCAACGTGGGCAATAATCGCAATATTCCTAATATCTACACTCACTGATAACCTCTCTTCAAGTGGTCTAAATTAGTCTAAATTTACATCGAGATAAAGATTTTAATTGAGTAGGTCATCAATATGTCGAATGAGGTTTTGGACGGAATTCAAATCTTGAGCACTGATTGTGACAAAGCCCGACTGCTTGAGCAAGAACGCCGACACTCCCATGCCATTGATTTTACTCTTTTGGGCCAGGATTCTCCGTCATAGATCCAATGAGTGCCACAGGCCGGGCTCCTCCATCAACAAAACCACTTGTATTTGATTGTTTTGGCAAAAATTCAAAAATTGTTCCGCACCCTTTATCATCTTTTCCGTCACGTCCACACCTGAATGGGTTAGAACTCGGGCCTTGCCATCGAGGACATCAGCCCCAGTGCCTCCCACAATATTCATTGGTTCGCGAGGAGTCCCCATCGTTGCTTCTTCCGGGCAAAAATGATGCAACTCCAATTGAGATCGCCGAGCGACTAAAAGCTCCTTTAGATGCCCTACTTCATTGGATTGCCCTGCATAATTGCATTTATAGCCCGCCAAACAGCCGCTCAAAGCCAATTTTAATGGCAATTCCCTAATCCGAGTAAAGTCGGGGGCTGTTTTGACTGGCAGGCTCTTTTGATCCATTTATTTGTAGTACCGCAGTTTTCTCATTTTGATAATTCCATTTTTGAATTTCGTTTTTAGACTCCGAACATGTAACTTTTTAGGAGGATTCGAGTATATTGAGTTAGGGAGGATATTTATATGAAAGCAGCTCTCATTTTTTCACTTTATCTATTGCCATCACTATTATGGGCCGATTCAGCAAAATCCGTTGAAGAGAAGCTCGAAAAGGCCACTTTTGCCGGTGGTTGCTTTTGGTGTATGGAACCCCCATTTGATAAGGTCCCGGGGGTAAAGAGTACTATTTCGGGATTCTCCGGAGGTAAAATAGTAGATCCTTCGTACAAACAAGTCTCTTCAGGCACCACTCAACACACCGAGGTCGTTCAAGTAACATTTGACCCTAAGATCATTAGCTATAAAAAACTGCTCGACGTCTTTTGGAGAAACATAGACCCCACAGACGCTGGAGGGCAGTTTGTTGATCGAGGAAATCAATATCGGCCCGAAATCTTTGTCCATTCTGACGAGCAGAGAAAAACGGCGTTGGCCTCAAGACAAGAGCTCATCGACGCAAAAAGATTTAAAAAACCCATTATCGTACCAATCACTCAATTCACAGCTTTTTATCCCGCAGAAGAATACCATCAAGATTACTACAAAAAGAACCCTCTACGTTACAAGTACTATAGGTACAGATCTGGCCGAGATGAATTTTTAAATCAACACTGGTCAGATGAAGTCAAACTTGAACCGACTAAGAAATATAAAAAATTATCTAAAGAGGAGCTGAAAAAAAAGCTTACGAAACTTCAATTTGATGTCACTCAAAATGACGGAACAGAGCCCCCTTTTAAAAATAAATATTGGGACAACAAAGCCTCTGGAATTTATGTGGATATTGTAAGTGGTGAACCTCTTTTTAGTTCTACACACAAATACGACTCGGGGACTGGTTGGCCTTCGTTCTATAAACCCATTCAACCCGATGTAATAGTTGAACATGAAGATAATTCTTTATTTATGACTCGTACAGAAGTTCGATCTAAATCAGCAGACTCTCATCTTGGCCATGTATTCAACGATGGTCCAAAGCCCACTGGCTTGAGATATTGTATAAACTCTGCAGCACTAAAATTTATTCCCGTTGCTGACCTGGAAAAAGTATGGGTTGGGACAGTATCGTCAACTCTTTAATGAAAATTAAATATAAAGAGCCATTAAATTGGCTCCTCTTGTATGATCGATTTAAGTGCTGTTTAATTCCCTCAGGTATAGCGACTCTTTCACTTGCCGTTTTGTTTTTCCAGAAATTTGACTTTGTACCACTATTAACGAGTACATTTTTTACCCAGTGAATGTTTCCTTTAAACTCGTATTGGGACATCAATTGACCAGCCAACCAGCTAACGACGGCGGTGGCTTGCGAAGTTCCTGTCATATAGCCTCGTTTATTATTGGGTATTATTGAATTTACTCGAAACCCCAATGCGGCTAAATCAACCTGAGATGCCCCATAATTAGAGCTAGACACAACTTTATTTAATGGATCTGCAGAAGCCACTGATATAATATTAGGAAGGTTGTAGCTTGCCGGGTAAAATTTTTCTCGGCTCAAATCCCTTCCATCATTCCCTGCTGCTGTAATAACCAATATATTTTTTTTCAAAGCACGAACAATTGCACTTCTCTCTAGATCACTAGGCGCGCTTCCTCCTGATGAATAATTAATAATCTGAGCTCCATTGTTAATCGCATAATCGATGGCTCTAGCTGTGAGTGTGGCTGCATCTCGATTGATTGATTTTGGATCATAGTATTTAAGCACCATTATTTTAATGGATCCAACGTCAGCCGAACGGGCGACTCCTTCAATTTTTCCAAGTCCAGCAACAATTCCCGAAATATGTGTGCCGTGACCATGGTTGTCTTCAACGTTGTTAGATTCGCTTACAAAATCCAACCATGGACGTCATCAATATACCCATTGTTATCATCGTCAACCCCATTGGATTGCTTTGGCTGACCATTCATATCATAGCCCATCTCGCCCAAATTCTCCCATAAATAAGGGCGCAACTCTTTGTGATGAGTATCTGCGCCAGTATCTATGACGGCGATGACAACTTGTTTTTTCTTTCTTGTTTCCGCGACAGTTCGCATTATGGAATTGCTATATAAAACAACTTCCTCTTTCGGCCCACTCCATTTAGGCTTCTATAAAATAAAAGCGCTACCATATTTAGAATGATCACCATAAAAAGTAACCAATGTATTCGCAATTTCGTTCGCATATGTCCTCCCAAAAAGACTTTGTACGATGAAACGTGCTAACAACGATCAAAACGGTTTATTTAATTTATTATTTTTACTAAAGCCAATGTTTTACTTCGATAATCAACATTATATTGCTTCCCATCCTCTAATCTTATTAAAGATCGTACGGACCCATTGGGTGCAAAAATAGTTTATAACCATCAATTATTTCGAGACCGTTTCTGAGTTGAGCTGATTTTATATTCAACAGATAACCTCTGTTTTCGAAGCTAATTATCTACCCACATTTCTTTGCCTGAAATGGGGGTTATTTTAATGTCTAGAAGTGAGCACCACCCAAGACCCAATTCACCGTCGAAATAACTTTGATGTAAATGCAGAATGGGCAAGTTGAGTTCTACATAGTTCCCTTTTAATTGCTCCGCCAATATTAATTGGGAGGTTAGACTAGAAAACCATGATATCCCAAATAGAAAAATTTTAATTTTTGATTTGAAAATGTTTTTTGTACGTTTCATTGTACAAATCTAAGGAGTGAACCCAAATGCCAGCTCTTAGCACCAATTAAATGCACCTGGTGCTGTTAATATTCTAACACCCCCGCCAGGGTAACATCTGTGTCGATTTTATTTATAGGCCATTAGGAGGCTGCTACGCCGTCTGGAGTATTAACGTCTTCTTCACGTTTAGATACTGTGAACTTGTTTCTTCCATTTTGTTTCGAAGCATATAAGGCGTCGTCGGCACGTTTCATCCATTGCTCAACGGATTCATTTTCATATAATTCGGCAATTCCCATGGACATCGTAAACTGGAGTTTGACCCCTTCATGAACGAACGCACTGTTTCTAATTCTTTGCATAGCCTTTTCAGCTTTCTGCACGGCATGGTCGATTCTATAGTCAGGTAGAATTACAACGAACTCTTCACCGCCAGTACGGGCTACAAAGTCATTATCTCGGCTAAACGCTTCTTTAAGGACCTTCACACATTCGACGAGTACAAAATCACCAATAGCATGCCCATAGGTATCATTAAATTTTTTGAAATGATCTATATCCATTGCAATTATAGACACCGGTGTTTTTGAAACTTGATACAGTTTCCACTGTTGTACCATTTGATCATCAAAGCTTTTTCTGTTGTAGGCATGTGTCAAGTGGTCTCTTTTCATATTATGATGTGCTTCCACAAGCTTCTTTTTAACAACAGCCAGGTTTTTTCTGACATTTTCCAATCGATCTGCTTTATGCTCCTCTTTCTTCGTCTGATACTCAGTATAGGAATCAATAAAGTGCCTTGATTGTAGTTTAAGATCCTCAATACTATTGGCTTCCACGGCCTCTTGAAGTTCATGAAAGCTTTTTCTGATTTCTTTATCCGTAGAATCCTCAAAATTGATCTCATCTCCTAGTTGCTCTACAAAGTCCCAAATGATTCTACGAAACTCATCAAACGTTTTTTGAATATAGGTGTATTCATCCAGTCGATATGCTGACATAAATTGACGTAATCGAAAAAGTGCTTTCTCATGTGATGATTTATCTGCTGAAAGTAATTCTTTAGAAAGTTCATCCAGAGTTTCACGAGTTTTTCTAATGGGATGACTGTCCAGTTCAAATAGGTTTTTATTAAATGTATCAAGAAGAAACACAAGTGTCGCTAGCTCCTCACTGAGAAACTTTTGAGCCTGTCTTTGCTCATCCTCTGTCCAGTCTAACTCAAATTGATCTATGAGTTTGCTGATCCACTTCTTCACTCATTTCTCCTATAGCAAGAGGAACTGTTTAGATCTCCACCTACTGTTCGGCGTGCAAATTTGCTGAGTTAACTGACGAAGGGACAGATATAAGATAAACCATCGATATTGTAGGCCTTTGTATTTGTTTGATACGTTTATTTCCTATTCAAAATAATGGACATAGACATACTCTTCGCTTCCCAGATCCCCTGGTTTGAATCTGAAGTGGCACGCTCATTGCCTATTATTAGGTTGGGCACTGAATTAAGGGTTTTAAAAAGGTAAGGGTATGGAACGACAACAGTCACATTTAAGCCAACAAGTAAATTTAATCAAAGCAACTCATTGGGCCATTGAAACTGAAGATCATCGGATTTTAAGTGAAGGTGAAATTATTAGTATCAACCGGTCTGGAGTCTGCGTCACACTGAACGAACAGCTATCTTTAAAAAAAGGACAGTCACTCCAGTTTACTTTATATTTTGAAGGCAAAAAGCTATTCAGTGTTGATGGTGCAGTTCATTGGATTCGCCATTCCACCATCACCAACAACCTGTATATAGGATTGAAATTTCTAAGTCCTATTACTGAGTTTGACATGAGAATAGCCGAGCTACAGGTGTCTGAAAACCAAAATGGGGCCGCTTAAATAAGCCCCATTTTAACTCCGCTGAAATTGACCGTTACGAACTGGCGCTATCAAAAGCTTTAGTTCGCCGATTTAGCCACTTTGTGGACAACATAAGCAACAGAGATAAACGCAATCAGCGATACAATCTCTTTCACTGCCATCGACAAATCAGCGCCGATCGCTATATCAATATTTAAATACAAAATGACCGCTACAAGAACACCCATGAGTGCCTCTCCCGCAATAATTCCACTTGAGAGCAGAATTCCTCGGTCTTTTGCTTCGTCAATATCTTTTGGCCCTGAAATAGCTCTTTTGATTAATCCGCCGACGAGCATGGGCACAGCTAAGGTAATTGGTAGATAAATTCCAACCGCTACAGGCATCAAATGCAATCGCACCTTACTTTTAATTGATTTAAAATAGGAGTCGACGGCAATGACAATTACACCAAGAATGGCTCCATACCCCACCATATCATAGGGCAAATCACCATCTCCAAAAAGCGCTTGAGTGATCGACGCAAATAAGGTTGCCTGGGGTGCTTTTAGCCCTTCGCCAATGACATAGGCTTCGTGCAGCAACGTCAATACAGGAGCAATAACTATAGCCGGAATAAGCACTCCGATAATTTGTGCAATCTGTTGATTTCTTGGTGTCGCTTTAATAATAGAGCCCGTTTTAAGATCCTGAGAGCAATCACCAGCCGTGCAAGCAGCACAACAAACCACAGCCGCAACGCCAAGAGTTGCTAAAATCGCAGATTCTCCTTTAAACCCTAAAACTAGAAAAAACGCGGCCGTCCCTAAGAGAGCTGAAATCGTCATCCCTGAAACTGGGTTATTTGAGCTCCCCACAAGTCCAACAATGTAACTAGAAACTGCCACAAAAAGAAATGAGACTACGAACATTAATAACGTTGTAAACAATGATAAAGCGTGGCTGCCTATTAGGTATTCATACAATGTAAACATGATTGCAAGACACACCATAAAAATGACGGACATAGAAACTAAAGAAATATCTCTGTTTTCCCTCTCTATTTTTGCTGCCGCATCTTTATCTTTATAGGCCGATTTTAATCCTGACAAACCAGATACAATTCCACTTCGTACGGTAAAAATGGACCAAAGACCTCCAACAACCATTGCTCCAACACCAAGATATCGAATTTGCGTAGACCATAGAGTCCAAGCAATATCTAGAGCATCTTTCGACTCCATTCCGGTAGGAATTCCCAACATAGGTATTCCAACTACCCATCCGATAGCACCCCCTAAAAACACCATTAGGGCCACTTCAACTCCAACGATGTAGCCCACGGCTAAAAGCGCTGGGGAAGCATCGAGGCCAAAAAACCCCACCCGTCCAAACAATTTCGTCGCAATTGCAACTTCACCGGTGAAGAGTTTTACCCCACTCACCAGAAATTTAAAAATCGCTCCGATACCGACACCATTAACGATGGCTTTGATATTTTTTTGCGAGTCGGCATCTGTCGTTTCCGTGGCACTTCTAAGAACCGCCGCACAGGCAACGCCCTCTGGATAAGTAAGATCTTTATCATCTATGATGAGTGCTTTTCTCAAAGGGATCATGAAAATCACACCAAGCAACCCCCCAGCAATAGCGATTGCTGTAGTTTGGATGAAATCAAAGTCCGACCATGCCCCTACTATGACCAATGCTGGCAATGTAAAAATCACTCCTGCTGCCAACGACTCACCGGCGCTCGCCATTGTTTGCACAATATTGGACTCGTAGACATTAGATTTTTTAAACACTCCTCGAGTAATCCCCATGGCAATTACAGCTGCTGGTATTGATGCTGATACGGTCATGCCAGCATAAAGACCCAAATAGACATTTGCAGCGGTCATAATTACACCTAAGACGATACCCAAACCTATAGAGAGAGGGGTCAATTCAACAGGAGCGTTCGTTTGATTCATAATTCTTACCCTTTGATTAATGTGTTGCGGTAAACTACTTCATTTAATTAATTTTTCGCAACTATTTTAGATGTTTACGGCTACATCGACTCACACTAAGTAGTTTTTTTATGAATCTTAAAAAGGATTTACACGGAATCCCAAAGTGACCTTAAATTTGTTTCTATTTCCTACCCAAATTGGAACCAATACTTAGTCCTCAAATAACCTAATTTCGAGGGATTTCTTGCCGTGAAAATTCTTTGACTGGGACCGAAAACAGGTGATGAATTTTTTCTGCAACGGCATTTCTCCACTCTAAAGTGCTTGGATTAAAGAGTTCAGAAAAGTTTGCTCGAACTTCGGTTTCGAGATCCTTAGACTCGTAACCAAAATGATGGCCTTGGTTCTCCTGGATAATAATGTGAATCGTTTTGAGTTGATTCCAAATATCCAACCCCATCGTACCGAATTCCGCGGTCAACCCGTAGACTTCGGCATCTTTATCTGCCACATTGTTTTTTGCAAAATCGGTAAAATCACCCTTAACTTCGTAAAATCCTTCAGACTCTCCCGTGTTCAGTTGATAGAATTTTTGATCCGATCTCGGAAATAATTGTTTGATGGACTCTCGCTCCTTTGAGTTTGCAGTGGCGTTTATTATTAGATGCAATTGTCCACTTTCACCTAAACCCGTGTGAAAATCCAAATGCATGATTTTTTTATATCCGGGAATTGTCGATTGAAACAATTCGTTAATTTTAAATACGTTTTGTGCCGGCGAAGTTCCACCAAAATAAATTCCCGTGGGTTTATGGTATTGACCTCCTACAGACGCCTGGCGAAACCCATTCACCGTCACTCCACCAATAGTCAGAGCATTCACAACTTTTCCTAACATCCTTACGAATGAAAACGTGATACTTCCAACCGCTCCTGTTGGGTTTAAAATCGAATCTAAATTCTCATAGGGTTTGTTTTGAAATTCAAAAACTTCGTTGTCTAATGTGAAGTTTCTGTTTAAATCTCTATTTTGCTCATCCACTCTGCGGCCAGTGGCAAACCCATAGGGGTTCACTCCATGTATTAAAAGTAATCCCGTGTCTTGCAAATTTAATTCATGGGCATATTTATTGAGAAATTGGTTTTGGGCATACGACCCGATCTTTGCCTCCGCGCCATGGGTGCCTGATGAAATAATGATTAATTTATTTTTAACGGTTGGCTCAAAATAAAGATAGTCCGTGGTCAAATTCAGTGCGGATTTACTGTCGATAACAATTTTACCCAGTCGAGCCGATGGATGAGCATTTAAAAATGAGATTGAATTATTTTTGAAGCGTTCGCGAAGAAACGAATAGTCTTTGTCAAAAAGATCTAAACTCGAATACCCATTAACGCTGAAAATTAATAAATATATAAATATTAAATTTTTCAACATATACATTTGGTGATATCTTAAGTGTTAAGCTGTTACAAGTAATCTTTTACTCACGCATTATTACATTATGAAAACAATGAATAGATTCTCTCGCAAATATTTGGTTCGATTAGCCGCTATCGCTATCTTCGGAATATTAATTTTTAATTTTGTATTACATCCCTTTGTAGTTCAAACCGAAGGACCCAGCGGGGGAATTCGACTTCGGTTTGCAAATATGCTCGCCTATCGTCTAGGTGAACCCAGTGTTGGTGATGTCGTAGTATTAAAGATATTAGGAAAGGAGTCGATGATGGCCGCCCAAATCATCGGCACTCCTGGCCAAAAAATCGACATCATTGGAAAAGACCTATTTGTGGATGGAGATTTGTACCCCCTGTTACGTTTGGACGTGAGAGAGAAAAGGTACGACGGTCGAGTTTTAAAAGACAATGAAGTTATGTTAATTTCTTTGACTGAGCCACCAACTGCATTGGGGATATTGAATATGAGTAAAATTATTGGGAAGCTTCTATGAGCCGCAAATCCATCCTCATCTTAGCAGCGTCCTTGGGGGTTTTGTTGGCCGGAATTGTGCACTACTTTAAGCCCAATGATCGTAAAATGATTCAAAATAATATTATGAACATTGTTCAATTGGTCCAAACCACTCCGTTGCCCGACAAACTGATTGCACAAACAAAATTGGCAAAAAAATTACTCCAATTCACCGTGGAAGACTTATTAATTTTCGATGACTTGAGGAGCGAATCTGAGCCACTTATTTCCGAGCAAGATCAGCTGATCAGTTATCTATATGCAGCTCAACGCATTGTGGAAAATGCTGAGATCCAAGTAAAAGACCTTAGCATCGAAGTCCACGAACTCGGACAAGCAACTTCGGAATTTGTCATCGACTATACCGCACACCTGAGGATCAATTCGGTCGCAGATGGCGTCGTCCCTGTGAGTATCAAGTGGACTAAACTAGATGGCGAATGGAAGATTCGTTCCATTCGAAGATTGGATATCTTTGAATAAGTTTTCATTTAACTTTCGACAGCATTGAAAAATCGATGCTACCTAGAAAAAAAAGGTAGTCCACTGTTCAACTTCTACACTAGAATAACCTACCTTGGACTCCACATTGAGAGGATGCCTCCAGGAACTACATCAAGATCAAAAGGAGATTACAGTGAGACTACTTAAATACGCATTATTAACATTGATTGCCTTTGGATTTGCCAGCCAATCACTGGCGAACACCAATGTTGATATCAAAAACAGCTCTTTCAAATGGTCGGCCAGTAAAAAAATTGGTGATGGGCATCACGGAACCATTAAGCTCAAATCGGCAAAAGCTAAGATCGAAAAAGGCAAAATCGTTTCCGGCGAATTTGTCATGGACATGACTTCATTTACTGTCGACGATTTAGATGGCGAATGGGAACAAAAGTTTCTAAATCACGTCAAAAGTGGCGACTTTTTTCTTGTCGGAGAATACCCCGAGGCAACACTAGTTATCACGGGACAAAAGGACAAAGACACCGCCGTGGGAACCCTCACAATTAAGGAAAAACCACATCCCATTGAAATCGACTTCAATAAGAAGGGTAATACTTACACAGGCACAATGGTCTTTGACCGTACCAAATATGATATCACTTACAACTCTTCAAAATTCTTTGAAAAGTTGGCTGCTGATAAAATAATAAATGACGAAGTTAAAGTTGAATTTGAAGTGAAAACAACAAAGTAATTAAATTGCATATTTTAGCTCTAGGACGTAGTTTACTCTACGTCCTTTTTTATGAGGTTGAGTTGAACAAAAGCATTAAAATTTTGTCCCTATTTTTATCTTTTGCTCTCATGCCACTGACGGGATTCTCAGAGGTAAAATCACATCGTATTGTGTTTTTAGGCGACTCCATTTCCGCTGGCTACGGAGTAACAAAAGAACAGGCCTACCCGACACTTTTGGAAACCCTGTTAATAAACAAGGGCTACAAGGTTGAAATTTCAAATGTTTCTATCTCAGGAAGTACATCAGCGAGCCTCAACTCGAGAATTAAGTGGGTTATGAGAAAACCCATCGATTTGCTCGTTATAGGATTAGGTGGAAATGATGGCCTCAGGGGCTTTCCTATCTCTGCGACGAAAGAAAACTTAGTAAAGGCCATCAAGTTTGCCAAAGAAAAAGACATCAAAGTGCTTTTGTTAGGAATGAAGCTCCCAGATAATTATGGGGAAGAATATCAAAAAAATTTTTATAATATGTTTTCTGAAATAGCTAGAGAACAAACCATCCCCCTTATGCCTTTCCTATTAAAGGATGTCGGTGGTATTCAGGAGTTAAATTTAAATGATAGGATTCACCCCAATGCTGATGGACATAAAATAATTGCCAACAATATTCTGCCTTACATTGAAAGTGCCTTAAAATGATTGAAGCTAAAAATATTAGTAAGACCTACGTTCAAGGAACAACTCAGATTCATGCACTTCACGAAGTGAGTCTCGATATTGCAAAAGGAGAAACCGTGGCGATCGTTGGCCCGTCCGGCAGTGGCAAATCTACCTTGATGTCACTTCTTGCGGGCTTGGATCAACCCGGATCTGGAGATATTATTTTTGGCAATAAAAGTATTGCTCACCTCAGTGAGAAAGATCTCGCTGAGTTTAGAGCGAAAAATGTTGGGATAGTCTTTCAACAGTTTCATTTAATGCCGCACTTAACTGCTTTAGAAAATGTAATGCTACCGCTCGAACTCAATCGAATTGAAAACGCGGAGACGATAGCCAAGGATTTTCTAAAGAAAGTCGGACTGGAGCACAGGGCCACGCATAGACCCCATGAACTCAGCAGTGGAGAGTGCCAACAGGTTGCCATTACCGAAACAGCAAATGCAGAAGCCCGCGTTACTTTTGGCCGATGAACACAAGTGATAACCTAGATTCCAGAGGCGGAAAATTCGGTCATGGATTTAATTTTTGATTTAGTTTGTTCAGAGAAAATGACATTGATTTTGGTTACCCATGACAAGAACTTAGCTCAACGTTGCCAACGCCAGATCGAAATTAAGGGCGGGCAGATACAACAACTATGATTTTATTTAAATTAGCTTTTAAAGATCTAACGAATAATAAAGTTCAATCTTTATTGATTGTACTTAATATCGCTATTGGACTCATTGGGTTTGTTACTCTTATCCATTTCAAAGGAGCCATTGAAACCTCTATTCTTTCGAAATCAAAAGAAACTCTCGGGGCTGACTTTGGCATCTCTTCAAGGTCTCCTTTAGACAAAGCTACAGAGGAAATCGTTGAAGGCAACTTACCAGATAATTTTGAAAAAACTCAAGTTTTAGAAACACTTTCTATGGTTTCAAATGTTGAGGGGAAGTCTCGTCTTGTACAAATTAAGGCCGTCGAAAACAACTTCCCGTTTTATGGAAAAATACAATTATCTTCGAACCAAGAATTCTCCAATATTTTTGTCGAAGACAGTGTGATGGTCTACCCAGAAATTCTCACTCAGCTTGAACTTGAAGTTGGGGGCACAATCAAAGTTGGAAAGAAAGACTTTACCGTTGCCGGCATCGTCTTGGATGATTCGGCAGCAGGAATTGATACAGGAATGGCTCCCCGTTTATATTTGGACCTGAATAAACTTGCCGGTACGGATTTGATATCGGCCCAGTCACTTGCATGGCATAGATTACTGTTTAAAACGCCAAATACCTCCGAAGATCAATTGGTGGAGATAAAATCAAGATTGGATTCGAATCAAAATTTTCCAGAAAATGTTCGCGTTTTTACTCATAGAACCAATAGTGAACAGACTGGGCGTTTACTTAATTATTTAGCCGACTACCTTGGTCTCGCCGCTGTCGCAGCTTTGTTTCTCTCTGCAATTGGTGTCATATTTTTGATTCGCTCCTACATTGGAGAACGCATTAAAGTCATTGCAACAATGCAAAGTCTTGGTTTTCAGCAACGAGATTGTTTTTATGTATTTTTAATTCAAGTTGTATTGCTTGGAATGGTTTCAGGTTGGATAACTCTAGGATTCTCCTATGGATTGCTTCGAGCTCTTATTGATATCACAAACAATCTAGTTGCTTCACCTTTGTATATTAATTACGGCGTCGGTTTTGTTATGTATTGCTTATTAACTGCAGTAACTATTGCCTTTTTAATATCCTTGCCAATACTCTTTCAGCTCTATGGCATTCGCCCAGCAATGGTTTTTACAGAATCTCACCGGGGATCGCTAAGATCTAATGGCTGGTCCCGTCTATTTTTTGCTTTAAATATTTTAATTTTTTGGGCCGGGTCCATTTTTATAAGTAACTCTATTCAAGTGGGAAGTTATTTTATCGCTGGCTTTTTAGGAAGCGCCGTAGTTTTTGCATTGTTATTTTATGGTGTTCTTTTTATCGCTTGGAAAATTATTGGTGGTTCAAGTTTAATCTTTCGCCATGCCGCCTTGAACTTGGTTCGTCGTCCAATTCCAACTCTTGCAAGTTTTATATCTCTTAGCCTTGGCCTCCTTTTAATTAATTTAATCCCTCAATTGGAGACGAGCCTGCAGTCAGAAATGCAAAGTCCGGAAACCTCAAAGTTACCAAGTTTATTTATGTTTGATATTCAAGAAGAACAAATCGAATCTCTTGAAAATTTGATAAAATCTAAAAACGCACCACTTCACCAAGTTTCTCCGATGGTCAGAGCTCGCCTAATGGAAGTAAATGATAAGCCTTTTGAAAGGGCCGCTGAAGAAGGCTTTACACGCGAACAGCAAAGAGAAAATAGATTTAGAAATCGAGGGTTTAATCTCTCTTACCGCGAACAGCTATCTGAATCAGAGACCCTTGTTTCTGGTAAGCCGTTTAGCGGTGTTTTTTCGGGTAATCCCGATGACCTTGCCGAAATCAGTATTGAACAGAGATTTGCAGATCGTCTGGATCTTGAAATTGGAGACACCCTTACATTTGATATTCAAAGCATACCGATTAAAGGAAAAATTATTAATAAGCGCTCTGTGAAATGGACGAGTTTTCAGCCTAACTTTTTTATTTTATTTCAACCCGGAGTTTTAGAGCCAGCTCCAAAGACTTTTTTGGCTTCAATTGGCGCCGTTGAATTTAACTTAAAAGAATCCCTTCAATCTAGCATCGTTGAACTAATGCCAAACGTTTCTATTATTGATGTTACCCGCCTTGTAAGTCGACTTGTCGATATAACAAAGCAAATGAGTTTGGCCCTTAAGGCAATGGCTGGCATGAGTCTTCTTGTTGGTTTTTTGGTCATGTACTCTGTAATTAGCCACCAACTCAGAGAACGTAAATGGGATATTAATTTGCTAAAAGCGATCGGTGCGAACTTTTCTTTTATTAGAGGATCTGTCTTGGTTGAATATTTAACCATTTCAATAATTGCATCATTGTTTGGTTCAGCATTGAGCATTTTTGCGAGTTACGTCGCTTCTTCAATTTTGTTTGAAGGTATTTGGGTTTTTAATTTAACAGTACCCCTCGCGACTTTCGTCGTAGTTAATGCACTAACTTTTTTGGTTGGCATTACAACAACCAATAGATACCTTTCTAGACCCATTGATTTGAACTGAAACGTTTATTTATATCTTTGTCCTGAAATATGAGTTTTCTCTTCGTATTTACCTCTTATATAAATTGTGTTTTTTTTGAATCTGAAAACCGCCCCGACTTTTGTCCCATTAGACTCTAGACAAACGCCCTACCTGACCCCTGTAACTCACTAACTTCATTAAAAAAAAGACTAACAACGTCCGATAAATGAAGGAGACAAAACTGCGGAGTTAAGCACCATGATTGCAAGAGTTTTAGAATCTGAATCGGACATTGA
The DNA here is from genome assembly GCA_041391465.1 of Bdellovibrionales bacterium. Classification (GTDB taxonomy): domain Bacteria; phylum Bdellovibrionota; class Bdellovibrionia; order Bdellovibrionales; family UBA1609; genus UBA1609. The sequence continues at coordinate 51,525 of JAWKNX010000009.1, read as the reverse complement.
TAACGCACTTGGCCTTTTATATGACGTCTACGTAAAAGAAATGAACTGGAATCCATCAGATGGAAACGCCAGTGGATATCGAATCGTAGATAATAAGCTTTACGATAACTTTGTAGAACGAAGTACTTATTTTGGTGTTTATGAAGGCGACAAAATCATTTCAACCGGAAGAGTTATACACCCCGGAAATACTCCCGTAGAAATTGGGCAATACCTACCAAATCACTCTGTATTGCAAGGCAAAACGGCTGAGTTAAATAGAGTTGCTATTCCACGTAAATATTTTGAGTCAATCGCACCGATTTTGCTTTTTGAATCGATATTTAGTTGGTGTTTTGAGAATCTCGATGCACAGAACCTTGTTACTACTGTTGGTTACCCTAACCCAGGACAACTCTTTGAAAAGCTAGGTTTTGAAAAGGCCTCAGACGCTTTTCGTTATGGGCCTACTGACCTAGGTGATGTCTACCTTTATTCATTATTAAACAATCAAACTAATTTGATGAAGGTTCTCAACATGCTCGAAAACCTGAAGGAATTGTCTGCTTAGTATGAAACTCGTTGTTATATTTCTTCTTTTCATTAGTGGAAGTCTTTTGGCGCACTCACAGACTCGCCCCATGGACCTCTCCTATGATTGGCAAATTAGCTTCGAGGACAAGCAACTCACAAACTCGCCCATTAATGTTTTATGGCGCTCCCTTGACACCAAATCTGAGGGTTCGATTACCGTTAATTACGAGCGAAAATTTGAGCTCCCAGACAACTTAATGAATAAAGATCTCATTTTTGTGGTACCAAACTCTTGGGTCCCAAAAACCATTTTAATTAATGACCGAGATTATTCGGCCTTAGATGGTGAATCTGGAGTCGGCACCTATATTTATCGAAAAAGAATACTTTTAGTTAAAAAAGAACTTTTAGATAAAAACAACGAAATAAAAATCACATCGACTGGCAATAAATATCTGGGCGGATTTAGAACTGCAGATTTTGAAATTAGACCTGCAAGCCAAGGAATTCTAGATTTAAAAATAAATCAATTTATTTACAATGACATTCACAGTGGATTTATAGTTCTATCGCTAGTGATTGGAACGATCTGTCTTTTTGTATCCGTGCGAATTAAAGACGATCGAAAGAAAAACGCAGCTATTGCAATCGCATCTTTTTCACTGATCCCTTACCATTTATTGACAACGAATTTTTATGGGATATTTTTTACCGACTCCACGGCCCCATTTCGGTTTCAGTTGGTTTTTCAAGCTCTGACTTGGCTCGCATGGGCCTACTACCTAGCGCTCGTGCTTAAACGAGATTCCATTTTTTCAAAAATTGTTACAAAAAGATCTCCTCGAATAATGATTGTTTACTTTTTGCTGCTTGCCGCCTCTTCCGTATTTGCACCGTTTCATCTTTTCCAGGCGTTGCTCATGCCAGCATTTGTCTTACCAGCAATTATAATTATTCCTTGGTGGCTGAGTTTAAAAGGAGAGAACCCTCTGGTCGTAGTTGCCTCTGGTATTGCCATCCTCCTTGCCTACGCTACGCTGGCAAGTGATGTTTTCTCTCTAAACTATTATTTTAGCGGTTATTCTGTAGCTTTGTTTACCTCTATTTCCTTGTTCTTTTTTCTGAAGAATTATTTACGTTCATCGATAAGATTGAAAAGCACCTCTGGGTTTATTAACTACTTACTCCTGAACCAATTCTTCAACAAGTCGAAGATCTTATTGAAGGTGGGTCTGACATCGAGCAAATTCGAAGTAAAATAAGAAGCGACAGAACTGTCTCAACTATTTTTGTGGATATATGTAGTTTTGGCGAAATGACCGCGCAAATGTCGTCAACAATCGTCTATGAAACGAGGACATTTGTTTTTAAAAAGTTATCCGACATTTTGGCACCACATCATTTGTATTTTGTAAAACCAATGGGTGACAGTGCTCATTTTTGTGGTGGAATTGGTGATGACGTAGAAACTCAAACAGAAACGGCTACTAATTGTATCCGCGGTGTAATTCAAATTCTTGACAGCATTGATAAGATAAATTTACGGCTACGTGAACAGGACTTGCCAGGAATTGAGTTAAAAGTCAGCGCTACATTAGGTCACGCTGAGTTTGGCCTCGAAGGGACAAGTAATGATCTTCGTTTCGACGTTCAAGGTCACTGGATTAACATGGCGAAACGTCTCGAAGACGCGATGAATTCAGATTTCTATCAAAAGTACGGTAAAAACTGCGCCTTAGTTTCTGAAAACCTATTTAAATTTTGTAAAGATATCCGACTTCAAGAGCGGTTTGCACTTAAACACAATATAAAAGATAAACATTCCATTGTTATAAATGCCCGAGTCGGCCAACAGTATCCGGATCAAATTAATCGAGATGATGCTCTAGAAGCAATTTATGGGCAGTTTGCACACAAATCCAAAAATCGAAAGGCGTCCGGATGAAAGACGCTAGACTAAGAAGCCGTAGGGCATTTTGTGAAGACGACAGCATTGCTGTTCAATTTAATTCAAAAGGCATAACTTATAGTGGATTTGTCTGTGATTTATCCATAGGTGGCATGGGAGTAACTTTAAATTGTGATATGCCAAAAAACTTTTCCATCGGAGATCATATAGCTGTCGATGTGGAGCCCAGTGGTGTGCATTCAATTAATGTTGCCGCAGAGATTGTCTTTTTAAAAGAAGAAGACTTTGGAATTCGCCTAGGATTGAAATACACGAACGACGACCGGGAAAAATCAGAAATTCGCCGGACTACACGATACCCAATACCCGTACATCTCAGGCCATCGGCTTCTTTTATGCATCCTTTTTCATTCAATGACACGGTTTGGATGAAAGTCAGGACATTCAGTCGATTTGGCATGGATTGTATATTATCATCTCGCAATGATCATTTAATTCCTGGTCAACAAGTTAGAGTCCAAATCACTCTTCCAATTCTGGGCAGCATATTTGTTGCGTGTACAATACGATATGCCCATCCTAACAGACTTAATAGAGATGAAATTTTTGCTGGATTTGTTTTTGAAGAACTCAGCGAAGATGCAAGTGGCAAAATTTGTGAGTTTATAGTCATGGTCAACCAAAAAGTAAGCTATGAAATTTTGCGAGAAGAAGGCTTTACTACTGTCTACACTTCAAGTGCAGTGGACTTCGACATAGCTCGTGACGAAGTTGACTTGAAAAAAGTCTGTCAGTTGCGATTAAAAGCATTAAAAAGCCAAGGGTATTTTCAAGATGAAACTGACTGCAATAAAATGCTTGATGAGTATGATCGGTACAGCAAAATTTGTACTGTACGCATCGGAAAAAAAATAGTTGGCACCGCACGACTTGTCTACAATCAAGGAAATAAATACCGATCCGAACACTATTCTGAATACGGTATAGATATTCCCGAATGGCTTTGGCAGGAGGGGTTTGTAGAAGCAAGTCGCGTAGCTACTGACCCAGAATATAGATCCGGAGATTTGTTCACAAATATAACACAATGGTTAGGTCGCCAAACTATGCTCTCTGGGTACAGGTATATGCTATCCAGTTGTACCGAAAAATTGGCACCAATTTACATTAAGTCTGGGTGTAAAAAAATCGGAGAATTTCAAACCGACGATGGCGGAATGTGGCATCTATTGCTTTTGGATGTCCCCGCGGTTTCAAAAACTAAAAATATTGACCCTATCACATGGAATGTCCTTTATCGCCCTACAGTCGAATACGTCATGAAACGCGATAAATTAAAATATAATTTGTGGGATAGATTTAGGATTCTAGTTTTTAAATCATTTGGATCAATATCAGAAAAGCTTTATAGAAAAACACTTATACGAAGAAGTAAGGGCAACAAAAAAAGGGGCTAGATAGTTTCGCCCGGGGCAACTCTGGTTTTTGGCAGCAATACCGTATGTGGTTTAACAACTGCCCTCTCGCCAACAATAACATCTCCCATAACACTTGCTTTTAACCCAATAGTTACATGATCTTTTATTATAACCGGAGCCAATATCAAAACCCCCTTTTGCCCGTAATGACCAAACAAATGTGCCGACCCACCAATAGTTACATAATCCCCCAATGTAATGAGCGCTGGGTCTGAGATATTCGTTGAGTTAATGACCACGCCTTTTCCCACTTTCATGCCCATCATCTTATAAAAAAGCACATTCAATGGACTTGGAGTCAAAAATTCCAAAAAGTATATCTCACGATGTACGTGAGTGCATTATGCACAAACCAAGGAATGCTTTGAAGTGAAACCAAATACCTCGCCATGGTTTAACCCTTAGTGGAAGTAAGAAGTTCACGAGTGGCACAACAAAGATAATAGAAAAACCATAGACGACATACCCAAAACTTAAAGCACTCGCCAAAGAAAAAGCTCTCAATACAAAATTCAACCCCGCCGTTGACTGTTCAACCCACTGAAACAACAGAACACTAGGAGTAAGTGCCACGGCAATACAAAAACAGGACAATAAAATGACCGGGGATAGCAATACGGAAAATGCCAATGTACGGAAAGACCGAATAAAAGTTTCAAACAAACCGAGTAGACCTGGAATATCGCTGGTCGTACGCTCGGCATCTAGTTTTTTTCACGTCTTATCATGATGTATTTGGTTCCTGTTTTATAGATTAACAAAATCCGATAAAAAGGCACATTACTATAGTGATTTCAGCTAGATAAATGTCTAGCCCATCGAAGTTTCGAAACCTCGGACCCTCATTCCGCTGTTGATTAAAATTGTAGAATTCGCTATGAAGACCCCATGTCTAGTACCCAGGATGCTGAATCTTTTAAATCGATCTCCCCACTTGATGGTATTCGTAAAAAGGTAGTTCAAACTATTGAGTACTACGATATGCTCTCGCCCAATGATAAAGTCCTTGTAGCCGTTTCTGGTGGAAAGGACAGCAGCCTTTTACTTTTTCTGCTCAAAGAAATTCAAAAGAGAGCACCTTTTCCTTTTCACATTCATCCTGTTATTTTAGATCAAAAACAACCTGGTTTCACTGTCGCTCATTTTCGTCGTTGGGTGAATAATCTGGGCTTTAAACTTGAGGTCATTGAAGAAGACACATATTCAATCGTAAAAGAGAAAGTAATTGAAAGTAAAACTTTTTGCGGCCTTTGCTCCAGACTTCGAAGAGGAATCATTTATAACTATGCCTATGAAAATGGCTTTAATAAAATTGCCCTTGGACATCATGCCGATGATTTAATTGAAACATTGTTGATGAATCAATTTTATTCAGGAACACTGGGAAGTATGCCTCCAAAGCTACTTTCAGACGATCGACGAAATGTCATTATCAGACCAATGGCAAAAATTTTTGAATCCGAAATAGTTCGAGCAACTGAACTAATAAATCCCCCCATCATTCCCTGCAATCTCTGTGGGTCACAAGAAAACTTAAAACGAAAACAAATAAAGAAATTGATTTCAGAAATGGAAAAAAATAATCCAGCAATCAAATACTCCCTCATTGGCTCTATAGGAAACGTCAAGCCAAGTCAGCTTCTTGACAGAAATATTTTTGATTTTAATTTTCACGGAGAAACGGTTGGGGAAATATAGCTTTGGATTTCAATCCGCATTAGAGGCATTACGAGGCCTTTCCGCTGAAGAACAAGAGAGGTTACTCAGTGAAATCGCGCAAAAAGACCCTGAAACTGCTAAATTATTGAGAGATTCAATTTTTACTTTCGAAGACCTTTCTCGGGTCAATTCGAAAGGCATCCAAAATTTATTACAAAATACAGATGATCGAATCTGGCCACTGGCACTCAGATTTGCCAGTGATGATGTTATAAAAAACTTAAAATCAAATATGAGCCAACGAAGATTTTCGGAGCTGGAAAGCAACATATTGTCATTAGGCCCTCAGCCCAAAAGCAAAGTACTAGAGGCACAAAAAACTATTATGGACATAGCTAAAGAGCTTAAAGAGCGAGGCCTATTGGTTGTTGTCGAAAATGATGAAGATCCACTTGTTTGATTTTATTTTCCCGCAGATAAGTCGTCTGCAAGCTCGTGCAATTTATCCATAATTTCACGAAGTTCATCATTGGATCTTAGCGGCCGCCTGGAAACGTAGTCTTTTGAGCGAATTCGTTCAATTTCATCAATAATAAGATTTTTTTCGGTATCAATCTGATCAGTGATTGCTCTACCCGAAACCATAAATATAGCTCCCATGAATATAAACATCAGTGGCAACCAAAATGACTGAAACATTTGAACGCCCGTCATCTGAGTAAGTGGAATTTGGTTTGATACCAATTGTGATATAAACACCACGGCGGCAATCAAACATGAAAACAGCATGAGGAGTTTATGGTACTGATCAATTGAGATTTTCGACTGCAATAAACTGAACAGATTTCTTTTTTGTTGCATATAGGCTCCAAGCTGAAAACCAGTCAGTTTTCTCTTTCCCGGCTCTATTTTTCAAGTAAATTCACACCCTTATATGATAAACCAGGCACATCTTTTTGCAACCAATTCATTTTTAATGGTACTGGTCTAAAGTATGAACTCCCCGAGTTGAGTCTCATTTTGACTCAATTCGGTCCAATTCGATTAATTTTGCGCCGAATTATAGTGAAATCCATGCCTCTGAAATCACAAATTATGAGGGGATTAGGTACATAAATATCCGAATTTTCCCGATAAATTCAATAGTATATGGCAGCCTTAATAAAACCTGGTGATAAGGTGAACAACTTTACTATTGTGAAGTCCATCGGTCGTGGTGGAATGGGACAGGTTTATGAAGCGCTCGACGACAATCTCAAAAGGCGGGTTGCCTTAAAGTTTCTCTCCATTGATTTAGCCAACGACCCCGAAATGGTTAAGCGATTTCAAACTGAAGGAATGGCGCTGGCGAAAATAGTGCATCAACACACTGTCACCGTTTACTCCGTTGGAAAACATCAAGGCATTCCCTATATCGCCATGCAATACATTGAGGGTCTGGATCTTCATGATTTTATTCGAAGCAAATTTCCTATAGCCATTGACGAAGCTTTTGATTTTTGGATTCAAATGTTAGACGGCGTTAAGCAGTTGCATGACAAAAAAATAATTCACCGAGATTTGAAACCTAAAAATTTAATTGTCGACACCTCTGGTATACTAAAAATCGTTGATTTTGGAATTGCCAAAATCATGCAAGATGATGACCATGACCTTACGCAAGCTGGAACTGTACTTGGTTCTCTCAACTATATTGCACCAGAAATAGCTCGCGGTGAACCCGCGACGACGCAAACTGACATTCGAAGTTTGGGAATTATTTTTTCACGAAATGCTCGTAGGCAGACCTCCGTTTAAATCTAAAAATAGAATAGAGGTTTTAAAGAAAATTGATGGGGAAGATATTGCCTTTCCCGAAAGAGTGAACGGAAAAATTCCGCCCCGAGTAAAACAAATAATCATGCGAATGTGCGAAAGGTCTCTGCAGCTGAGGTATAAGTCGGTTGACGAAATTAAAGCTGATTTACTGGACTGGAAAAACAACCCCGACAAGTACACTCGGCCAGAGATAAAAACTAGTGATTTTGAAAATAGTGTTTCTGACCCACTCGTCACGGGCATTCATGATATGTCGGCAAAAAGAAAATCAAAGTCTCCAGTGACCGATCCAAGTCATGTGAGACTCCCCGATTACTCTGATTTTGAGGGCTTTGGTGAAGCCCCCGCAGCGAGTTTTATTAATAAGAGTATTTTTAATGACTCAAAAACTTTAGCATTAATTGGCCTTGTCATTCTTGCTGTTGCCGTCGGCTTATTATTGTCTAGTGGAAATGAATCTACCGATATTCAAGACTCAGAGTCGTCATCGATCGTATCAGAAATTAATCCAACTCAGCTCATCTCACCGGCAGAGGGGCAGCTGATTGAATCCAACGTTTCTGACACTTCGAAACCGACGCGAGTCGACTTCGAATGGATATCTGCTGTGGATAGTTCCGAATACAAGATTGAAGTTGCAACTGATAAATCTTTTTCGAACGTCGTATACATGAACATCACCCAAGGCAGAAGCACTCCAAATGTACCCCTGAAACCCGGTGCTTATTTTTGGCGGGTAATTACCACCGATCCAGAAACTTCTCGGCACTCTAGCACTGAGATACAATCATTTGAGGTAGTTGCGAAGAGAGTCGTTTTTTCTGAAAAAGAAGATGAGACGGCTCCGACTGTTGAAGTCGAAAAGGATAGCTCAAACAATACTGCCCCTAGTAGGGTCGTCATTAAAGCCGAACCTCCTAAACCACGCCAGTTTTTAAAGGCTAAGCCTTACAAATTGCCGTCGCCTTATATAACTTCAGGGCAAGGCTCAGCAATCGTTGGAGAAGACTCCATAATTTCTTGGAGCCCCATCTCTAAGGCCGATTACTATGAATTCGAAATTTCAAAACATCCAAATTTTTATGGTACTTCAGCATATAAGATGAATACTCGGTCAAACAAAGTAGCATGGACTCCCCGGGAAACTGGAAACTTTTATTATCGAGTAAAGGCCATTGATAAGGGCGGGGCCCATAGTGATTTCAGTAAACCCTCTAGTATTCGAGTCAGCTCAATACAACCACGCTTAAAAGTGAAGCGATCTTACGACGTCAGTGTCAGTAACCCAAGATCACTAGCAAGTGTTCAATCAATTCCTATTCTATGGGAAACCATACCGAATGCCGCTGGCTACAATATTTTGGTTAGCCGAGACAAAAGTTTTCGGAAAATTTTAAAGCAACAGCGATCTCGTACAAACAGAGCAAATATTACGGTTCCATCTGAAACACCGGTATATATTAAGGTCGCTGCAATTAACAACAAAGGCCAAGTTTTTGGCGATTATTCTACGCCTAGCAGAACAACAATTAATTTAAATCTGGATATAAGCGCCCCTCAACTGGTGAGCCCACAAAATGCTGTAAGAATTCCTCCAACACAGAAAAATACAATGTTTGAGTGGTCTCCACCTCAATATGCTAAAGCTTATGAGATTCAATTTGCTCGAGACCGCAAGTTCAATAGCATCATCGACACCTACAGTACACTCGTTCCAAAATATCTCAGAAAAAACCCTTGGCAAGTTGGTAAATACTATTGGCGAGTTCGAGCGAAACACGATAAACATACAAGTGACTGGTCAAATCCTGGGATATTCTTTATCAAAAATTAAGTTAATTCATTGAAGCCAATTAACAGAAAATGTACAGTTAATAAGAATGAAATCTATTCCTAAATATCTTTTTCTAATCATTTGTATTTTCACAACCCCCGTGCAATCCGAACCGGAGGTTGAGTATTTACCAATGTTAGAGCTAGGAGTTGGAATCTTTGGGGCTTGGTTTCCTCAATACCCAGCCTCAAGAGACAATCAGTATCTCGTTTTGCCTACCCCCTTAGCCCGCCTAAGAACTCCCTATGTTAAAGCCGACAGAGAAGATGGCCTACGAAGTTTATTGTTTGATGGAGACAACTATACTACGACGTTTAGTTTTTCAGGTTCTTTTCCTGCAGGATCAAAGAACAATGAAGATAGGGAGGGTATGCCACCCTTGGATCTTCTAATTGAGTTTGGCCCAAAGGTCATTTATCACTTGCATAATTCTGATCAATTAGGGCAAATCGAAATTCATTTGCCCATAAGAGCCGTCTCGTCAGCAAGCTTTACGTTTCAGGAAGAACAGGGTTTTACATTTTCCCCGTTTATAAGCTGGAAGCATTTAAATTTTATGAATTGGGGACATGAGTTTTATTTGTACTCAGGGGCAACTTGGGCCACAAAAAAACTTCATAGATATTTTTATGAAGTGAGTTCAGAATTTTCTACTATCGATAGATCTCAATATTCTGCTAAAGAGGGATACCTTGGCAGTTATATCACTTTAGCCTACGTGATTCCGGTTGGAATTCACAACTTTTATAGCTACGTAGGTGTCGACAGACATACTGGTGCCGCCAACTCAAATAGTCCGTTGTTTATCAACGAAATGAACTACTCAGTTGGCCTGGGAATGAGTTGGAATTTATGGCAATCACCAAACTTAATAAAAGTGAACCAACGATTCTAAATCGATACCCTGAAGTTCTGATTTAATCTGAACTGGAGAGTCGACCACATAGTATTTTTTTTGATATACAACTGCACCTAGTACAGTCCCAATCACAGGCCCTGCGATATACTATTAGGTGATCAAAATTACCGCTAACTAATGCCGGCCCTATTGTCCTTGCTGGGTTCATCGATGCTCCCGTTAATGGCCCGCCAACCACTGAAATAGCGACAGCAAAACCAATTGCGATCCCTGCCAATTCGCCAACAGCCCTTGTATCGGTCGCTACTCCGATGACGACAAACATAAGAAAAAATGAAATCAAAACTTCAATCAAAAGCCCACGCGATGGATCAACACTCAACGTAGTCACCAAAGTCGTGACCGAGGAAGCTCCCCATATTCCGTAATGAACCATGGAGGCCGCTACGGCACCAGCGATTTGAAAAAACACATATCCGGGTATACTTGAAATGGGAAAAGTTCGAGAAAAATAAAAAGCTACTGTTACTGCTGGGTTGAGGTGGGCTCCCGATATATGACCTATGGTATAAATAATGACTGACACCGTCGCACCAAAAACCACAGGAATAATAAAACCGGGAGCAGCCACTGGATCTAATTGGTGAACTATAACGGACCCACACCCAAAAAAAACAAGAAAAAATGTCCCTAAAAATTCCGCTATATATTTATCAACTTCTTTAAACACTATTGCTCCAAGTATTGGGGTAACTTCAGGATAAACTCTTTAATTTCGTCTCTTTACTCTTCGATAAACTTTTAATTTTTCTTCTCCATCGGGAAGGCTTTCTGTCAAATGGGGTGGGTCATCAAATCCAACGTGAATCGTTTTACCACCGGGGAAAAAAGGACAAGTTTCGTGGGCATGACCACATACTGTGAAAATGTAATTCATTGAAATATTTGCAATATCTTCCGTATTTTTTGAGGTCTGACCCGAAATATCAATACCCGCTTCAGCCATTACCGTTACTGCGTGTGGATTCAACTGTGATTTTTTAATACCGGCTGAATAAAAAGCAAACTTGTTCTCCGGGTGGAGACTGCGCGCCCAGCCTTCGGCCATTTGGCTTCGACAGGAATTACCGGTGCAAAGAAATAATATATTGACCCTAGACATCGAGAAAACCTTTATGCAACTCTTCGCAAGTTGGCAAATGGGAATTAATTTTCGGAAAATATTTACTGCTATGACTCCCTCTTTGAGGGAATACAATCGTGAACTTTCTCAAATTTGGAATGCGCTTTTAGTCACCTAATTGCTTATCCTGAGATCGATCAGAAGAGAGGTCATCTGCACGCAAAATCTGGTCCAATTCTGCATTGGCTTGGTTTGTAAAAGAAATCATCTTTTTTTCGTCTTCCCGGTGAATCAGCTGCTCACGCAGAATATTTTCATCATGCTTTCTGAAAAGGGCGAGTTTTTTATTAATTTTTTCTCTAACTCCCCCGCGAGCTAGCAAAACTTCCTTCGCCACTTCCAAACTTGTTAGATAGGTTTCTCGGTGAACATTCTCTATCCCGAGCGCCAGCAATTCAATGGCGTGTTGCCGGTTTCGAACACGAGCTATAATTTCCAAGTGGGGATAATGCTCTTTAATCATTTTTGCCGTTTTAATTGATTTTTCTGGATCATCAATGGCCAGAACAAAAATTTTCGCCGTTTTTGCTCCGGCGGATTCTACGATATCTTTTCGAGAGGCATCTCCGTAAAAAACCTTTGTTCCGTATTTACGAGCCGTATCCACCTGTGCAGCACTATGCTCTAAAATAGTGAATTTTACGTTTTGAGATTTTAAAAAACGAGAAACAATCTGTCCAAACCGACCGTATCCAGCAATGATGATTTCTGTTTCACTGGCATCAATTACATCGTAAGGCCGCTCAGAGAGATCGGAGTATGTTCGCAAAAACTTTTGGTTAAGACTAAAGAAAAGCGGAGTTAAAGCCATGCTAATGGTTACGGATGCATTCAAAATGGCCGCAATATCTTCGGCGAAAAGATTCTGATTAATAGCGGCCGCAAAAAGAACAAAAGCAAACTCCCCGCCTTGAGGAAGTGTAAATGCCATGTTTCTAGCTGATTCCCGTGGAAATTTGTAAATGCGTCCTAATAAATAAATAATCCCAGATTTGGCCAACATAAAAACCATGACCAAAGCCATCAACAAAAACGGCTTTTCTAAAACTGTTATCAGATTTAGTGACATACCTACGGCTATGAAAAACAGACCCAGTAAAAGGCCCTTAAAAGGTTGGAGGTTTGTTTCTAGTTCGTGTCGATATTCAGAGTTGGCAAGTAAAACTCCAGCTAAAAATGCTCCCATGCCCATAGACAGTCCAGCATGCTCCATAATGATGGCCGACCCTATGACGATGAGCAAAGCCATCGCCGTAAATACTTCTTGGACTCTCGATTTTGCAATGTAACTAAAAATATGACGAACAAAGAATATACCCACCACAACAAATCCAGCAATCGTCAAAAGCATCACGACAAAATCAAAGACTGTCATTTCTCCTGAAGAACCACCGCCCATATAAGAAACGAGCGCAAGAAGAGGCACGACAGACATGTCTTGAAAAAGCAAAATGGAGAAAGACCCTTGGCCATGCATTGTTTTCAGCTGCCTTTTTTCTTCTAAAAGCTGCAATCCAAACGCCGTTGACGACAGACCCAACCCAAACCCAGCAATAATCGAAGCATTCAAAGAGAGATCCAATGCATAAAAGGCCAGTGCCGTCAGCACGCCTCCTGAAATTATTAATTGCATAGCTCCCAGTCCAAAAACAGATTTACGAAGCTGCCATAGTTTTCTCGGGTTTAACTCCAAACCGATCAAGAATAATAAAAAAACTACTCCTAGCTCCGAAAACCTCAAAATTGTCTTCGGATCCTCAATTAACCCTAAGGCGCTAGGGCCTATGATAATTCCGGCAAAAAGGTACGCAAGAATCGCGCCTAACCCGATGGCCTTAAACAGTGGCACTAAACAAACTGCTGCGACGAGAAAAATAATAATTTCTAATAAAGCACTATGCATGCAAAAAGCCTATACAGTTAGTTTTGAACCACAACTCTTACAAAATTTTGCATCTAAATCGTGACCTTCATGTGAACAAGCGGGACAACTATTTAGCATTGACCATATCAATTTTTTATGTTGGCCAATTCAACTGATACGATTCCAGTTGGAACGGCCAATATGGCATACCCGAGAATCATAACAACTGAAGCTAAGAATTGTCCAGCTACAGTTTGAGGGGCAATATCCCCATATCCAACGGTCGTCATTGTAACGATAGCCCAATAAATGCTTTTGGGGATACTAGTAAAGCCATTGGCTTCACCTTCAATCAAATACATGATTGTACCCATGATTAATGACAAAGATAAAACAGAAGCCAAAAACACAGTAATTTTAGGACATCGCCTGTAGAGCTCGCAGCAAAACTTGAGCTTCGCCCAAGTAACGACCCACAAGCTTCAAAACCCGAAACACACGAAGTAAGCGTACAGCTCGTATCACCAGGAGCGACTGCGCACCAGTCACATATAAGCTCAAATATGTGGGCATAATAGACAACAAATCAATCAGCCCATAAAAACTGAAAATATATCCCATGGGTTTTCTGACGGCATAAATTCTCACCAGATACTCTAACGTGAATAGCAACGTAAAAAACCATTCTGCATATGCAAACAAAACTCCATATTCAATGCGCAATGAAGTCACACTTTCAAGTAGTACTACAAATACACTTGCAAGGATGGCCCATAGTAGGGCTACATCAAAGAACTTCCCTGATGGGGTTTCTGCTTCAAAGATAATTTCGTGAAGTTTTTCTCGATTCAACATAGCTTATTATTATAAACACCAGTCGCGCGGAAGTACTATTTTGCCGCCACCCGCTCTTAAGCCCAGTGTTTGGCCATTTGCAATGAGAATAAGACGAGTGTATTTATGTGAACTCTTCGATACCACATAAATTTGACCACCGTTTCCATTATCGTCTGTTCGGATGTATCCGCAGTCTTTCAACTGCCACTTTATATCGCCATAGACGGGGGCCAACTCCCTCTCGTTACTAATTCGGTGGTTCCACTTGTTGCCCGACACTTAACAATTGAAAATTAATTAAGCCACGTATTGAACTCCACAATGCCTTGTTTCGAGCCCTATATCGCACGGATTAAATGCTGTTTGATGAAATCCAATTTCGCTTCAAATGCAGTCGTTAAACGTAACCTTTCAATCACATCCATCGGTTCATAGGCAGGAGTCTTTGTTGTTACACCGGAAGTCACCGTTGGCGGTGTTATTTTTAGGGGTTCTTTTTTTATCTGCTGTAGAACACCCGAGAGACAACAATAAAATTATGAATACAAAAAACTTCATAGAGGAAGGCTGCCAGTAAACAGATGTTGAAGCAAGCTTCAGGAGTGTTCAATTTTGAGACAAAGGTTCATTAAAAAAGTAAAGTTTCGAATGGAGACTCAAGCCAGAGCAACCCTTTGATATGACAAGTATTTTGCAATGGGGACCGTTGAAATCCTAGACAAGGTCATGGACTAGACAAATTGTCTATTATTGAGTGATTCTAGGCATATATATGATGCTGTTTGAAACAAGTCAGTTTGATTACAAAATTAAATGCTGAATACTCATTAACATTGCCACTGATTGGCATCATTGCTCCCATTTTTAAAATACTGCCTGGGTCTAAAGCCAAAGCACCACACGAGACCAAAGCCAAACTGCTTATTCTTTCCCCAAAGGGAAGTATGCCTTTAGGAGCGGATTTATCCGCTCCTTTTTTATTGCCAGCTACCACCTAGAAGCGCACATACCGTGATTCCAGTGGAAGCATCCGAGTAGTAAACTCCACTCTGTCGGATGTGGAGCCTAACAGTGAAAACGTGCAAGAGCCTACAACACCCGACGCTGAACAAACGTTCGACCCGAAGGTACCTCCGCTTCTGTGCAATTCTCGGTGGCACCAGTTGCGAATATCCGTCATACTCGGTGCATGTCGAAGGAGCGTTGGCCGTCGTATATCCACAGGAACATATTACTTCGCTTCCATCGGTAGGTCGGTTCAATCGCTTTCTACTTGGCATCAATAGATAGAGAAACCAATGCAAACATAAAAAAATACTTCATTTGAAATTCCTTTGATGTCTTGTTCATCTTTATCAGGAAATCTACTGGCCATCTGCAGTTTGATGCCCGGATATCATATCAATTCATTGATTTTATGACGGTGATTCGACTAAAAAGTTAGAAATTATTTGATATAGGGGGTCCAGGATGTCTCAACTAATCGTAATAATTCTTTCAGTAGTTTTTTTACACAAAAACACTTTTGCTGGTATTCCGTTGGTGACTCGAGGCTTTTATGATTCCGATGATTTTTCCACCGAAATCTCTAAGCAGTTTAATTCAGAGGTAGAATCGGACTACCTAACCTACTCGCCAGTAAACTGTGATTATCAATATCTTATAAATCAAAACCCTTCAGCGGTTTGCACAAGTATTGGTTCATTGAGTAAAACTCGATTTTTTGTTGATCAAAACTTTTTGTTTATGGGGAATATTACTTCAGACATTGAGTTTCGAACCCAAATAAACAAAAAACAAAGTTACGAAATGAATTCAACCGGTACTATGGTTGAATTTATTGGCAAGCTAAAAGAAGGACATTTTTTTGGGCTGCATGGGGACTATGATGCCAACAAATCCAATGACGACATAGGGCTCAGTTACGAATTTATCGGCTCAAAAAATACCTTACATATACAAACGACATTTCATGATTTTACGCGAAACACACGAAATGAAAACCAGGACAGTTTTCAAATTGCACCTATTACCTATGCCTTGAGCTTTTTGAATCGAAACGATAAAGCAATGAGCTTCTTGCGTATTATTGGTGAACCCTACTGGAAATGGAGTCAACTTTCCGGAATTACTACTCGCGAGAGAAACTCAATTGAAGGATTTCACAAAAACAACAATTCATTTATGAGTTTTTATTTATCCAATGATGATTTGGAAACCGGACCCACCGAATTTCAAAAAATGTCAGTACTCCGCACACACTACGAGAAAAATGCTGAATGGGGAACCTTAGGTGTGCGGTATGTGGAAAAAGCTTGGAAAAATTCAAATGGGAGGCTTCGGCATCATGACGCCCTGCCTTTTGTATGGCTCCCCTGGGTCCTACCATGGCGCGAATGGAATTTGGGCTTCGAAGCCACTTGGCACCGGTCTATTGGCGACAAGACATTAATGGCCAGCGAAGATCCGCGCAACGCCCTCGAGCTGCGTTCAAATGTGGCCTGGAGTATTTTTTCCTCAAATACCACTCTGTTTAGGTTACTTTTTACTTTTGACTTAGATAGCCTCACCACTGGCGAAGGCTGGGAGGGCGGTAGCGGTCAATTTGTGATGTTTTTTTAAACAAAACTATCCCGCATTACGACCAACGCAGAGAATTCACTCACTTTACATTCCCTGGAAAACAGAAATAAGACAGACAATCCAATTTACTTTATAATGTGATGATACGGATTGAGATATTATGAAGGATAAAAAGTTATTTGCTATCGGTGACATACATGGCTGTTTTGAACAGCTACAGCTTCTCGTCGAGCAACTCCCATTGGATGAAAACTCCGAGCTGGTGTTCCTTGGAGACTACGTAGATCGAGGTCCCTACTCGAAGCAAGTGATCGACTACATCATTGAATTAAAATCTAAGTACAATGTCACATGCTTGCGTGGAAATCACGAACAGATGATGCTTGATTTTTTAGATAACCCCGCTTCAATCAACGCCTGCCTTTTTATTATGAATGGTGGCTCTGCAACTCTAGCAAGTTATGAGGTGGAGCTGGGGCAGTACTCCATACCAGATGACCACATGATATTTCTTAGAAACCTAAAACTGTACCATGAAACAGATCAGTATTTTTTTGTTCATGCCGGCGTACCCGATATAGAACTCAGCCAAATTGATGAATCAAAACATAAGAATGATATGCTTTGGATACGTGAGTCTTTTTTAGAAAATGATAGAAGGTGGGAAAAAATCATTGTTCACGGTCACACTGTTTTTGATACAGTACAAATTGAGGAAAACAGAATTAGTCTTGATACGGGCTGTGTATATAATCAATCCTTATCTGCGATTGAGCTATACAGCGGTACCATTTATTCGTCCCGGTTTACGAAGAGATTCCTTTTACACATTTAAAAGAGCCACTTCAGCCCTCTGAAAGAAAAGCCGCACGATTTTCTGGCAACATCCCAGTCACTATTGAACTGCCCGGGAGAGAGCTTTCACTTTCATGCCTCAATTATAATGAGTTTGGCATCCTTTTAAAAGAAAGTGGACAAATGTCATTGTCTGCACACCAACTTGTAAGGGCTACGTGGGTTCCAAAAACATTGAATCCATAGAATTTGAAGGGAAAATTGTACGAGCTTATCAAAATGACAAAGAGTACTTTTATGGTGTGGAATTTACCTTGCCCCTTCGATCATTAAACGATTAGCTGGTGTTTGTCCTTTGCCAATATACTTAGTGTTACTTTTTTTGCAGCTAGACGATAATCGACCTTGGTGCTAGCATTTCTAATATGAATGAAACTACCTTGAGAAATGCAACGTTATTAGACCAAGCAAAAACTTATTTATCCCCCAGTAATATTAGAATCTTTTTTCTGGGTTTTTCCGCTGGCATCCCCATTCTTCTTATATTTTCTTCTCTTTCAATTTGGTTGACCGAGGCTGGAGTTTCTAAATCTATGGTGACTTACTTCAGTTGGGCAGCACTCGGATATTCTTTTAAGTTTGTATGGGCGCCATTGGTTGATCGCATTCCTCTGCCGCTATTGACGCGACTTTTAGGTCGGAGGCGCTCTTGGTTGCTCTTATCACAAGTGGCCATTGCCGCTTCCATTTTATGGATGGGCTTAACTGACCCCTCTTTAGGAGAAAGTAGTTTAGTTGTGATGGCTTGGGCGGCCGTTGCTCTTGGCTTTTCGTCTGCCACTCAAGATATTGTGATCGACGCTTTTCGAATAGAATCTGATACAGCGGAGATGCAAGCTGTTTTATCCGCCACCTATATAGCCAGCTATAGAATAGCTATGATCGTTTCTGGGGCCGGTGCGCTGTATTTGGCTGAATATCTCGGATCAACAAAAGAATCGTACTCTTATGCAGCCTGGATGTGGACATATATTGCCATGGCAGGCACGATGCTGGTGGGAATTGTAACCACGCTATTATCTCCAGAACCAAAATCTAATGAATTGATCGAATCAAATCACAGCAATATGCACTATGTTCGTTTTTTAGGGCTTTTTGTGATAATCGTATTTGTATTCATTCAGGGATTTAATGTTTCCTCTGAAATCGCCATTTCCCTTAAAGACTCACTGGAGCCTTTCACCGGTAAGCCGCTAGGTCATTTTATTGTGGACGGATTGCGCTTTCTGTTTTCATTTACTCTCGCTGCAATGTCTGCCGTGCTCTTGCAAAAATTTAATTTCGCCGACAAGGAGATGGTGAGGGAAAGTTATATAGCTCCATTAGCCGATTTCTTTTCTCGCTACGGGAGATCATCAGCCATCACGCTGCTTGCACTTATTGGTTTGTACAGAATTTCAGACGTCGTCTTGGGGGTAATATCTGGCGTTTTTTATTTGGATACTGGGTTTTCAAAACATGATATCGCCACGGCTGTGAAGACCGTTGGTGTATTAATGTCAATTTTAGGAGGATTTATTGGTGGCATGCTGACAATTCGTTTTGGTGTTACCCGTATTTTGTTCTTGGGTGCACTGTTAGCGGCAGGCACGAATTTACTATTTCTGCTGCTGGCGCATGTGGGCACGCATGTTCCACTTTTTTATTTAGTGGTCTCCGCCGATAATTTGGCCGCGGGCCTGGCCAGTGCTGCATTTGTCGCGTTTCTCTCTAGCCTTACAAACATTAAATTTACGGCAGTCCAATACGCCATTTTCACTTCACTGATGACTCTATTGCCAAAAACAATTGGTGGATATTCGGGCACCATCGCCGAAAATATTGGATATGTTGGGTTTTTTGTTTTTTCCACAATCATAGGGCTTCCCACTCTTTACCTTGTGTATTTGGCGGATAAAAAGTTAAAATAATTTTCATGGATCCCATTAGCCAAGCCACTCTCGGCGCCATTGTTCCGCAAGGTATTGTTAAAGCAAAAATCAATTTTGCAAAAGCCACTCTCTGTGGGGCTCGCAGGAATGGCCCCGGATTTAGATGTTCTCATTCGCTCCAGCGAAGACCCACTTGTCTATTTAGAATTTCATCGCCAGTTCACCCATTCGTTGGCGTTTATTCCCATAGGCGGTTTTATCTGTGCGCTCGTGTTTTATCTAATATTTAAAAGTTGGCGAGATGACTTTAAAGGTCTCTATTTGTATTCCGTTATGGGGTACGGGACTCATGGTCTATTAGATGCCTGCACATCTTATGGAACACAATTGTTTTGGCCATTTAGTAGTATAAGAATCTCTTGGGATACCATTTCAATTATTGACCCCATATTTACCCTACCGCTTATCGTCTGTGTCGGACTCACTTTGTGGAAGAAGCAGAAGCGGTTTGCAATTGTAGGAATGATTTTGGGCTCACTTTATTTAAGCTTTGGATTCTTTCAGTTACAAAGAGCTCTCCATGCTGGAAGAGATTTAGCTCACCAACGTGGCCATATAATTTCCAATATTGAGGCCAAGCCCAGTTTTGCTAATCTTCTGGTGTTTAAAACCATTTATGAAACAGATGACAAATATTACGTTGATGCTGTCAGGCTGGGTTTAAATGAAAAAATTTATCCAGGAGACTCTATTTTGAAATTTGATAAAGATAGAGATCTTCCACAACTCGACGAAGAGTCAACAAGTCGAAAAGACATTGAACGATTTCGATGGTTCTCTCAAGGCTTTATCGCTTTACACCCGCACCTAGAAAATCATGTTATTGATGTACGCTACTCCATGCTTCCCAATCAAATTGAACCACTTTGGGGTGTTCAAGTCTTTCCGGACCAGCCACGCAAACATGTTGACTTCGTTTTTTATGAGCGAAACCCTAAGCGGCAATTAAACCCGCTGAAAGCCATGCTTTTGGGGGATGATCTTTAATACCCCCTGAAACTGATCCTTAGATCGAAAAATGAAAGTATATATATAGTCAAAATAGATGGCGCGATGGATGAAACAGTCCAAAGTTAATTAAGTGTTTAAAATCATTTGCCATTACCAACTTATACTCCCCCTTTATATCCCACTTAACATCGAAACCAAGGCCACCGAAATTCAAAAATTATCAGTATTTCCAGTTGGTTATACGATTTTAGCGACATTCAAAGCCGTTAAATCCTTCCAATTTGCGGCACTGCAGTTACAAATTTTATAGGGTCAATAGTGTGTAACCCAACAGATTCGTTTTGGCCGCAAATGGTCGCTGGTATGAATCCTGCGATGTGAGACTCGAATATTTACTAATTCTGTAGTGCCAAAAATTGGCCATTACAGCACAGGAGTCAAAAATGGAAAACATAAGTGTTTTTACAATGATCTTACAAGCCTTCTCGCAGGGTGGAATTTGGATGTGGGCCATTTTAGCAGTTCAAATCGTTTCTATCGCTATAATTGCTGAAAGAGTCATCCAACTTTATGTCTTGAGAAGACCTTCGCAAAGAAAATGGGTGAATCAACTGGAACTGCCCATTCGATCTGGAAATATAAATCAAGCCATCAATATGACTCAATCAATTCACGGAAATTCTCCTATTAGAAATGTCGTCCATGCAGGATTGAAATCAGCACAATCTTTCGGTGGTAAAGAAGACATCCGCTCTCGGATGGATGAGATGCTACTTATAGAAAACGAAAAACTTGATAAAAGAACTGGTTTCCTCGCAATGCTCTGGTAACGTGGGCACTCTTTTAGGATTGTTGGGAACAATCGTTGGACTTATTGCCGCATTTGCATCTGTCTCCGACCCTGTTGAGAAGTCAGTAATGCTCACAAAAGGTATTTCTATGGCCATGAATACGACGGCATACGGCCTAATTATGGCGATTCCAACACTTATGTGTACGCCGTTTTGCAAAACCGATCTGAAAATTTGAAACAAGATCTTAACCAAACAGCTTTTTTGAGCTTTTTAACTGGATGAATTTTAATGATTCATCAAACAAAGAATCCACAGCCCAGTAGGACTGTGGCAAGTACAGAAGAAGGAGCTAGCAATGAAATCAATCGACTTTGAAATTAATTTGCTTCCAATAATTTCGCTGCTTGCAGTTTGTATCAGCTTTTTGCTAGTGACCGCTGTTTGGGTTCCCGTTGGTGGAGTCGAAGTTAAACAAGCGGTAGGTCAACAAACTATCAATGAAGACAGTTCTGACTCTCTTTCGTTATGGTTAAAGTTTTCGGCTGACAAAAAAGTTCAAGTATCTGTTTTAGATTCGAACATGCAGGCTGTCGTCGAAAACACAAGTTACAATACGACTTCAAAGAAAAGCATAGAGAATTTAATTAAAAATTTGATCAAATCACACCCGCAGATAACAAACGCCATTGTTGCTCCTGATAGAACCACATCTTTGAACTCAATTATTAGCATTATGGATTTGATCAAAAGTAATAATTTAAAAAATGTGGGTATAGCTCCCATTCAAGGATAAATGATGAAAAGCGTTTTAAGCCAATTTGAAGCAAATAGCCCTCTAGCAGAAAACGAGGCGCTTAGACCAAACCAAAAACGGTCTAGTGTTAAGTCATTGGTGGCATCTCCAGTTCTGACGCCATTAGTGGATGTTTTTGCCATTTTGGTTATTTATCTACTGGTTCATAGTGTTGATCCAACAATTTTGGAATTTAATAAGCACAACATTGATTTACCAAGAGCCGTTACTAGTTCGTCAGTAGAAGCCGGTTTAGTAGTCAGTATTCTCGATGGAAAAATTTTATTTGAAGACAGCACTCTAAGTTTAAGTGATTTGCGAAAAAAATTGGACTCGCTCAAAAACGATGAAAATAACAATAATAAAAGACTAACTATTGTAGGTGACAAAAACACCTCATTCGAAGCACTTTCCCCTATTTTGGAGATATGCTCTGACTCTGGTATTCAAGAAGTACAGTTTGCCATTCTACGAAAGGCAAAATCATGAACCGGAATATTCTAGTTATATTAACAGTTTTAGTTTTAAGTTCGAACATTCATGCCAGAAAAATGGATTTGGATGGCTATAATACTGTTATCAATAAACTAGA
This sequence comes from Bdellovibrionales bacterium, assembly GCA_041391465.1. Taxonomy (GTDB): domain Bacteria; phylum Bdellovibrionota; class Bdellovibrionia; order Bdellovibrionales; family UBA1609; genus UBA1609. The sequence continues at coordinate 29,072 of JAWKNX010000009.1, read as the reverse complement.
AAAAGCCATTAGTTTAGCAAAAGACGGAACTGTAAAAAGTAACGAATTAGCTAAGCGCCTCGGAAACCTTTATGCTGAAAGAGCTAGATTAAAGTTCCTATCGGAAATCGCTAAGGGAGATAGTGAAAATAAGGGCAGTAAAAATGATCGGGTCACGGCCATAAGATATTACACTGCGGCTATTGCTTCTACACAAGGTCACGATCGACTTCCCCTCATTTTACAAAAAGGCCATTTGCAGCAAGCTATCGGTCAATCAACAGACGCTCGACAAACATATTTTGAACTTCTAAAGAATGCAGAACAGCTTCGTAATCAAACTTATATAGGGCTTGCCTACTACGGAATAGCGGAAATTGACTTCACAAATGGCAAATACAAACTAGCACTCGAGGGATTTAATAAATCGCTTTTTAGAATACCTAATGACTTGAAACCTATGGCCAATTATAGAACTGCATGGGCACTTTTGAATTTAGGCAAACAGGAGCAAGCCACACAAAGACTCATAAAAATATTAAAATCTTCTGATTTATTGGAAAAAGATGGCAGATACAATCAGCCCTTTCACGAAGATGTTTCTCGTGACTTAATCACTTTTTTATCTAGAAAGCCCGTTTATCAGTCACAGATCAACCTGGTTGTAAGTTTATGTCCAGAAAGCCTAAAAGTTGAAAACATATATAATCTGGCTGTAGAACTTGAGCGCACGGGCCAGTGGGCGTCAGCCATTCTGGTATGGAATGAATACCTTGATCAAAAAAACTTAGATAAAAGAAGAATTGCAGAAGTGCAAATACGCATGGCACAAGCCTATTACTTTTTGGGAAATAAAAAGCAATCTTCTAGCCAATTTCAGTCCGCCTTGAGCGCCTGGAATAAGGCCGATTGCGATATTAATTCCTGCAAAGAAATCCAAGGTAGATACAAAAACTTTATTGTTCACTGGGAAAAAGATGCTCGAAGCAAAAATGATCGATTGTTTGCCCAGTCAATAAACGACTACCTTAAGGTATTTGATACGGATGCCGGTGTGTTCTACATCGCCGCGGTACAAAACACTAAAGTCAACAATTTCGCTGATGCTGTAAATCTTTATATAAACGCTATCGAAAAATCCGGTTCCAATAAAAAGCTGCGAAATGCATCACTCAATGAACTTATTGAAACTGCTGAAGCATCAAAAAATAATGAACTACGTCGCTACAGTTACGATAAGTACTTACAATTGGAGCCAAAAGGCACTAAAACATTTGAGATTCACTACCAGATTGCTCACCTTGACTATCAAGAAAAAAAATATGAAGCGGCTGCCAATAAGTTCCATAACCTCGCTTTAAACAACAGCACTCCGCCAGCTATCAGAGTCAAAGCGACAGATCTTTCACTAGATGTCCTTGCACTACAGAACAATCATCAACTACTTGAGGAGAGAGCTCTCCAGTACATAGCCTTTACGAAAGTTCGTAGAACTGAATATATAAAAATCGCTCGAACTGGTTGTTTTAATCTAGCAAGTCAGAGACTGAATGACCCTAATACTTCTGAGGAACAATTCAAACTTTCATCGACATGTCTGAAGAAATATTCTTTCGCTGATCTAGATGATAGAATGAAAATCGCTTATTATAAGGTCCAAATTGCGTTGGCTTTTAAACTCCAAGATTTTAAAGAAGTAAAGCGCGTTGCAATAAACTTATCGCGAGTAAATACCATTTCTTCGAAAGATAAGGACTTTGCTTTAAGTCAAATGCTCCTTGTGTATGAGCTAGAACTTGATTTTTACCAAGCTTATAAAACATTTAAAAATATTGAAAATCATGGTTTATCACGAGCTGACCGCGAACTTAAATTAGGAATGTTGGCAGAATTGGCCAACATCCCTTCACAAGATCACTATGAGAAATTTATTAAATTCACATCGAGCCGAGTAAAAGCCAACTCTGTACGATCACATTTGGCATTACGAAGCAAAAACCCGTGGCAGCGTATTAATTCAGATAAAGCTAAACTGCTCTATACCCCTGAACTACTTGCGGACACAGCAACAGAGGCTTTTTCTAAAAGAAATGATAGAAAATCCTTACAGAACATCCTTAAGTATAAAAATGTGAGAAACTCAGCATACGGGTCCATTTTAAACCGCCTTATTTTATTGAATGACTTTTCAAAGTTCGAAAAAAGCTCATCAACCCTTAAAATATCTTCAGCGAATCAGTACTTGGTTAATAAAGGTATCTCGCAGCGAATTTCACTTCTTAATGAAGCTGAAAGCATTATCAAACACTCTTCGCGAACCAGCGATCCGCTTTACCAAGCCTATATTCTTGAATACATCGGAAATCTCTATGAGAGCACCGCCAAAGACATTAAGAAGATTCCCGTACCAAAAAACCTTTCTGCAAAGGAACAGAGTCAGTACCGTGCCTCGCTTGATGACAAAGTTGATCCTTACTTAAAGAGATCCACAGAGCTAAGGAAAAGTCAGAAAATCTTTGGAACAATTCACAGTTTTTAAGTTCGATTGAGGATTTATATAAAAAATCGTCTTAAACGGCAGAGAAAGGTGATTTCTGATCAGCTTGCAATTTTGGCTAAACATGCGCCGTATAGTTTTGTAAAAGAAGTGCCAATGATTTGATTAAGGCTAAAAATCCTTTCGATGAACAAAGCTTAAAAATCTGTTTGGTCAGAACTAAAGAGTAATCCGTTAAAGACAGATAATGTAAAAAAGCTTCAAGCATATATGAACTATCATAATCTTTCGACACTACATAGTTACTTGGATTTACGACTCGTTCAAATTAAAGGAGTCATCAATGAATAAATTTGTGTTTTTAATTGTCCTGTGTTCGTTTGGTGTTGCCTTTGCAGCGCCTTCGAAGAACTCACAGAAGCCAGAGCTAAGTACTGAGATGAATTTCAATGGCCTTAATATTAATGGTAAGTACAATTCGCCAGGAGAGACATCTATCGTTGTTGAAGAAGAGAAGTCATTAAACAATCTTATTTCGATCAGAAAACAATTTAAAGATCGCATAACTGAAGAGATGAAGAGAGAGATTAGGTGTTAAAATGAATAGTAAATTTGTTTTTAAAATCAAACGACGAAATTGTTCGAATCATTGATTGGTCACATAACGGACCTTTATTTATTGGTTTTGATAAAGAAAACCAAAGAGTTGTTTTTTTCCAATCTGAGAGTGAACTCCTAGAGTCGCCCAAAATTCGGTTAATAGCATCGGTCAAGAAATCTGAAATCAAAGCCAAGTCATTTTAACATATTGGCGGGCCTTCTCTCTTTGCTTTAAAGATGAACCGCAAAACTTCCAAAAGTCGGTTGTACCAGAAGAGGAAAACAAAGAGATCTATAAAGAGACTTTGAGATGGTCATTCATCGGTCATGTAGCGGTACTTGTTTTAATTTTTTAAATGGGATACTTCTTAAAAGATGACTCGGTAGAAGATTTGGAAGTGGTTGCCGTTGTTGCCAAATCAGACCAATAGAAACGAAGAAAGTCTCCAAAAAGCTAGTACGACTCGGGCTTCCTGAAAAAGAAAATTTCAAAAAAAGTAAAACAGCAAAATATGCCAAAGTTTCACAGAAGAAACGAAGCTATCGCGTTCAGAATGTGCTCAAAAGAAAAAATTGCGGTTCGAAAAAAATTCGGCCTGGCCAAGGCAGTCATTCTAATAATAAGGTCAGTCGATCTTCAAATGGAAGCAAAAGCCATACTTGAGTTCTTGTAGCAGCCCCTGATAGCGTTTCCTCGAAAATCAGTGGCGCTAATTTGAATACGCTTGGAAAAATTCAGGCAATGGATATGCTAGTGGCGCGGGCAAAGGAACCCTAATAAAGCTCTATACGGAAAAGGCTCCAAAGGTCTGTTTCGCTTAATGGTAAAAAAGTAGGCTCCTATCGACAAGGTTATAGCACTCGCGGAGTCGGAGGCGGAGGTTCTGCTTCCTATGGCGAGCACAACACGATTAAAGGCGGCGGTGGCAACCACCCGCAGCCCCTCTACACTGAAGCGCTAGTGCAAGGTGGACTGGATCGCAGCTAGTGAGATGCAGTGATTCGAAGAAATAAAGGAAAATTTACCTATTGTTATGAAAGTACATAGACAAAAGCCTAATTTATCTGGACGAGTTTGTGCTAATTTTTAGATTTCACCAGGAGGAAAGGTTTCTTCTGCTAGCATCAATAGCTCGAGCCTGCGATATCGGTCTGTCGAAAAATTGTATAGTAGCGCAATGAAATACTGCAATTCCCCAAACCAGTTGGAAATTTAAATGTCAAAGTGACGTACCCATTTCAATTACAAAAAGGGTACTTAGCTAGGAGATAATTATGAAGGCACTATTAATAATATTAAGTTTCGATTCTCGTATGCTATACGGGTAAAGACCCTTGTTGACGACTATCCCGAATTACAAACTTTTATCCCAGAATATGAGGTTTTGGAGCCAAAAGTATTTAATTTTGAAACTCAATACGGTGTTAATGTTGAATCGTTGAGTTATGAGTACCAAAATCCGATTCAGGCTGAAAGGAAAAAACAAATTTATTTTGTCTTTCAAACTTTCAGAGAGTGGGCAGAAGCATATAAATTTGAACTCACCTACGAAGGAGATCCTAGATAGTTTCGAAGCAGTTCAAATTGTCAGAGTTGACGAAAACCTCTGGGAAGTGAATGAAATGTTGTCCACGGCAACCAGACAATCGCGGTTTAAAGTCAGTTCAGCTTTATTTGCATGTAGTACCAATAGATATAGATGATATTGCGTTTCTAAAGGCTGTTGAGTCTTTAGTAGCAGAGCCTGTAGTTATCGATTTTTCACAAAGTGAGGAGAACTAAAATGAAAACCTCAAAGATAGCAGTTATTTTAATTAGTGTTTTGACTAGCATCACATGTTTCAAATAGCCGTCAGAATCTACATCCAGTGCGCTGGACCTACTGGGGGCCGACAAAGACAGAGAAACAGGTGCGAACATATATCCCGACATAACGTTCGCGTTGTCACAAAAGAGCTAAAGCTGATAGAGACCTGAGATTTGAATTAAGGTAATTATGGAGCCTTTAGCACGGGTGATGCCTACAATTAACACGACCGGACTAGGTGGCCAAATTGACTTTCTATTACATTAACCCTAAATGGTCTTTAGGGTTCACATGCAATTTTCAAAACTCCCTTTTGAACAATGAGGGGCAAGAGATAAGCTAACTGTAACAGTGAACTGGTAAACTCTTGGGCAAGATCAATGCATCGAGCCTTCCCAGTGTGGATCGTCCGCTAGAGTCCTCCTACGCTGTTCTAAGCTGGTACCCACTTTATGGAAAGCTGAACTTTTTTGATAGCTCTATTGCTCAGTTTGATATTTACACTCTTATTGGTGGTGGACAGGTGAAATTGGATAGTGGTTCTTCCAACTCCATGATCTATGGTGGCGGAATCGGTGTTTGGATTTCACAACACTTCAGCACTCGATTAGAGGTCAACTACCAAACTTATCAAGATCAACTTCAACTTGAACCAAGAAATCAAGACATGCTTACGGTCATGTTGAGTTTAGGAATTTTAATTTAAGGAAAATACTATGAAGCGCTTGGTACTTACATTATTGATTGTTTTCAGTTCGCAGATCGGGTTGGCCGCATCTGGCGACTTGGAGAAAGTGTTTCAACAGGCTAAAAAGAATGCTGTATCTAATTTAAAAACACGTGCTCTCAAGCAATTGAGTTTTTTGAAAAGTCGAAACTATAAACCTGCTGAAGTACATATGCTGATGGCGAGAATTTATTTTGAGAGCAATCAATTAGAAAAGGCCATTGAAAATTATAACAAAATCCCTAAAAGCTCCGACCTTTGGTTAGAATCTCTTGAGGAGAAGGCTTGGGCTTATTTAAGAAGGGGGCAGTTTAACAAATCAATGGAGCAAACCCTAACTCTGCTATCTCCCGTATTTGATCAATATGTCAATGCAGAAGTTTATTACTTGGCCGCTGTTAATCGGTACTTTGTCTGCGATTACAATGGAGTTTTCGCTACCATTCAACAGTTTAAAAATAGGTATAAAGATAGAATCACAGCTCTTGAAAGGCTTAGCTCCACAGGAGTCAATGAAGATTTTAATAATTTAATAAATACCGCAAAATTGCGACAAATTAATTTTTCCTCAGCGGGGCCTTTTGCCATTGGCCTTCCGCAGTATCATTACAGAGACAAAGAGTTAAAAAATTTGTACACCGCACTTAATGATCATGGTGACAATCCCGTGAATTCTGCAAAGTTGACAAAATTAATTCAAAAGCGAATACAAGAATTAGCTGAAGATGAATTAAAAAAGATAAAGAAAAATATTGATCAATTGTTTGTCGTCGAAGCTGAAATCATTCAGCGGGTGTACGAAAAATCAAAAACCCAAAGCTCCTAGTCAGAAATTGGCAAAGATTGACGGTAAGGATTACCTGAGCTTTCCAGTAACAGATTCAGAAGTTTGGATCGATGAACTCAATAGCTTTGAAGCTAAAACATCGAGCTGCCCGAAACCCGCTTTTGTCGCGGAGGTGAGAAAATGAGAAAACAGATACTAGTACTTCTAATGCTATTTACCTTTGGATGTGTCGATGCGAAATCACCAAGATTGATGGCTCCTCCACTTCCAGACCCGACCCCGCAACCTAAAATCAAAAGCGAAACTAAATCGACTGGTCTAGATGTGGTCTATAATCCGCGAGTAGATATCTTGTTTATAATAGATAACTCTAGGAGTATGGTTGAAGACATTAAAACCCTACAATCGAATATTCAAAAGTTTGTTGAAGCACTTTCTAACAACACAGCGATCGATTACCATATTGCTGCTACTACGGTTTTCGATAAAAAACGCTATACAAACTCTGAGGATGGAGTTTTTAAAATAGATCCTAATGACGGTCGAACACAGTTGTATTTAGAAAAAGGGGAACTGATACCCCTCAAGAACGCAGCCGGCGAACGGCTCTGGAACGCCCCTCGCTTTGTGACCAATGATAACCTCCACCTACTCCCCTCGTTGTTTGAAGTCGTCGAGTATGACGATCCTCAAAAATCGACTTTTGAGTTGTTAGTTAACTTTGAAGAAGACAATGTTGCCAGTTCGGACCCAAGCAGTGGTTTGCCCTTTTCAAAAGTTGCATTCGGCGCCAATGATGAAGAAACTTTAAGCCCAATCCAAAGCATTATTTGGCCAGAAAATAGCGTGGTTTCAACTGCAAATAGTGGGTTTTTAAGAAGACAGCTTGCTGGTTTTAATTCCACTTACAGATGCAGATAGTGAAGATAAAGAAATTGATCCTAGAGATCTTTTTAACAGAATTATTGAAACACGTTCCAACGACGTTCTCATGGTAGGACTCCTTTGCCCAAAGAGTCCACAAGCCTTGATCGTAGCCGTGAATGCCGAAGAAAAAACCCAGATCGTCCCGACCTCAACACAAGCATGAGCTTTGAGCCGGAGTCTCGCAGAATTCGAGAGTTTATCGCTGCCTCAAGAGCTGCACTTCCTAAAGATCGTGACACAGTGGTTGCCAATATTCCCAATGAGTTAGAAATCGGCTTGGACAACTGGGGTGAAAAGTTGGCCGAAATTGGCAATAGCATAAAACAAAGAGCCCTTAAAAAGCAGGTTTACCTTGGCGATAATACGTTTCCGCAATTTGACCCAAATGCAGATTTCGTAAACGATCCTTATCGTACTCAAGGATATTTGATTGAAGTCTATTATGGTGAAACCCTTTTACCAAATAATAAACAATCTGGATGGTTTTATAACCGAAAGACTAACACCATATCAATCAGTGAAAGTATCGACCCTGAATTACTTCAACAACCTGATGCCCAAATATCTATACACTTCATTGAGTATCATGACGGTCAAGATTCAGAGTACTATCAAGGCCCGATTGATACGGAATCCGATCAAAGTCAGGGTTCCGGCGCCGACGCCGACGCCTCTGCAGTCAAATAAGTACTGATTGAACTTAAGACAAATAGCTTTTCTCAAAAAAAGCCAGCTCAAGAGAGCTGGCTTTTAAAATTATGTGATATTAATTAATGCCTGATTAGAAGGACATTGAAGTGATCATGTACATATTGGTAATAGTCTCTTTGTTCGCAAGCTCTGTGTCGTCGCTACCTAATGAACTAAACATTGAGCCGTATTTCTCTACAGAACTTCTGTAGCCCACAGTAAAGTTAAAACCATCAGCCACTCTATGGACGTAATATAAGTGATAACCATCACCGATAACTCCATAGAAGTCACCACGTAGATCAGAAGCAAGGTCATAGAAGTTAAAGTATTCACCAGCTGTTTTATATTCAAAACCTACACGGCCTTTTTAAGATCCTTTGACACTGCCAACAGAATTCCCAAACCAGAAACAGAAGCTTCGTCAGAGGCATCATAAAAAGTCCCTTGTCCGCCTGCAGCTAAGTCCACGGCATCCAGCTCACCCCATGTAGCACCGGGAGTACCGTCTGGTACGTCTGCATAAAGTTGACCTCTAGATTCGGTACCAGTTTGCAAAAATGAAAGTGATGCATTCACTCCAGAGCTTTTAATGTTCGTCGCTTCAAAATGAACTGCGAAGTTTCTCAAGCCATAAACTATGTTACTCCATAATCTTTGACCTGATACTATTTGATCACCAAACGGAATATCTGTGTGTTGGTAAAGAGCAGAAACGTTGAAGTTTTCAGCCCAGCTTACATTGCTGTTGTTGAATTCATACATCAAAGTGTAAAACTCTTTTGTTCCAGAAAGATCTTTGGTTCCGTCCATACTAGATTGGTTACTTGTGCTACTGCCACCAAAATAGTAGTTGAATGGAGTGTATAAAAAACGAACCGCATGGTTGTTTTTATTCCAAGTTAAACCAATTCCATCAAAAAATGAGTTATAGGAAAGTCTTGGATAAGTCGCCATTCTGGCTTCACCGTAGTAGTAGTTCGTCGGAACACCTTCAGTAGTTGGTAATCGACCAATTGAGAACACAAAGTTATCGGTGATTGAGTAATCGACATAGGCTTTATCAACCTGAACCCCAGAAATCGTGGTGTACCGTCGAGAAAGATCACCCACTCCACCAACGGTATAGGTGTCGTCGGCCAAATAGTTATTTCCTGATCCATCAGTGACGTTGATTGTCGCACCCAGGTCACGACGAGAAAATTCGTTCCAATATTTTGCAAACGATAATCGTCCATAAAAAGTCATTTTGTCTGAAGGCTTAGCTTCCATATCGATGAAAAGCAATTGTCGAAGCTGATCACCAGTTTCAGCATCAGAACCTTCTGTTTTGTAGCTCATACTATCGTAGAAATTCATCAAACGGCCACTGAACTTCCAAACGTCCAACTGATTGGCCACTTCTAGTTCAGTCACTCGATCTTCAATGGACTGTGCAAACGCAGAACTCGTTAGGCCGAGCGCTAAGAGAGCAATTAAAATCTTATTCATTTGTAACTCCTATTTATTTCATTTTTTTTAAATCAATTACTACCAACAACAGCGCCACCATCAGACTTCATGCATCCGATTTGGCATCCACCAATATCAACTCTTTCTCCTGGCTTACATGTCAGGAACATTTTTTTTACTAATTGTACGGCTTGAGCTTTTTGCAAGTCTTTGCCACAGCTATTTTTAGCAGCAGTTACAATGTCGTCGACTTTACCTGCGTATGCACCTGAATGCACACCAACAAGAAGCGCGCCTATAATGAGCAGCTTCAATTTCATATCGGATCCCCCTTGATAGTTACTTATTAAACTATTTAAGTTAGTATCCTAGTATGGTAATTTACAAATCTCCAAGCGGACTTTTTTCTGGCACCGCATCGCATATATGCTGTGATATTTTTGCCACAATCAAAAAATCGGAATTAAAAAACTTTATGTTACACAAAGATGAGTGCGGGCGGGTTGCATCTATAAAATAAAGGGGCTTTTAGCAAAAAAAAACGACCCCGAAAGGGGGTCGCAATAAATTTATAAACTTAAAATCAATCAATACAACTATTCATTGAAACGGCATGTGGTCTTAGTAATCAATCGGCACCAATCACCTTCTGATTGCAGGTTATCAGCAACTCCATTTGTGTCCGCATCCGGGAAAGTACAAATATCTGGTGTTTTAATATCAATAAAAACATCATTATGGGACCCACCCAAAATCTTTGAAAACTCAGTCGTCAAATCATCATCAGGAATTCCCCGCTCGGCACGGCTGCGAAGATTTGCTGAATTAAATAGATAAAATCCACTTTCAACACTACCCACGTTGTCTTCTGTTACTTGAACTTGCACAGCCGCGCTGGTGAATACCACATCACAAATCGCCTGGGCATTTTCTTCTTTTGTCGTCCAAATATCCACGTAGGGAATATTTGTATCCGTGGAGGCATCATACCAATAAGCATCCGGAGTAACATTGACGTTCGGATTTCTCGGTAAACTTCGTGTTCCATAACTTCTTACAGGTTGAGTTGACAGGACATTATTGCCCGTTTTTACCGGTAAATTTATGGTTGCCGCTTTTTCAAGTCCGGTTCCGGTACCCTGCCAAACACATTCTTTCCGCCCAGGTAGATCAACGAAAGTTCCATTAGAACTTGTACACTCTGATTGAAATTGAAGGATTTGCGGCGAAGGATTTACGGTCAATGTCATCGAACTTTGATCAACACTTGTCCCGTCCAGTCCATAAACCTTTACGTGATATTCCATCTCGTCAGCCTCATCCACTGCATACAGTAATATGCCATTAACGGTAGTGATCATATCCGGTGAGCCCGAGATCGGCCCAAACCACCATTCATATCTATCGACGTCGCCCGTTACACCTACACTTAATGTCACGTGAGCACCTTCAATGACTGTTTGGTTTGTGAGGTCCGAGATAATCTGAACGGGATCATATTCAGGAGGTGCAGGGTTTACTGTAATCGTCGCGTTACTTGTTGCTGTTGAACCATTTTCTCCCACTACGCGCACACCGTAATTGCCTGACTGTGCTACTGTCATATTAGATAGTGTGACATTTGATACGCTGGTCGTTAGGCTCGGTGAACCAGAAATAGCTTTATCAAAAAACCATTCATATCGATCTACGTCACCCGAAGCCGTCACCGACAAGACCACTGAACTTCCCGCCGTTACCGTTTGTGGCACAAGGCCCGAGGTGATTGAAACCGATTGGGGCTGAGGGCTCCCACTTGTAACCATCAAGGTCATTGAGCTGCTCGCTGTCGATCCATCCAAGCCCGTCACATCCGCTTGGTACATGCCACTGTCGGCCTCACTCAAATTCACTTTCGTATATGAAGACTGGCTACCCGACTGTAAAACACCCACGCCAACTTTAGAAAAAGAAATATTGGCCACATCTCCAGTAACCGCTATTGATAGAGACAAAGTACTACCCGCCTGCAAACTTTGATTGTTCAACCCCGTCGTAATAACAACCGGATCTAAGCTCGCCGGTGGATCGTTAACCACTAAGGTCATCGCACTTTGCACAACTGAACCGTCTGTCCCCGTTGCCACTACACGATACACACCTGCTTGATTTTTTTTAATACTTGAAATGCTCAGTGTATTTGAGTTTGCGCCGGCGATGGGGCTCGTAGATGTGTTCCAGAACCATTCATATTTGGCCACGTTTCCACTAACTGTTACAGTGGCTGAGAAATTTGAGCCCGCAATCAAAGTTTGATCAGAAAGGGCATTCACTACTTGAAGTGGTTGTGAAAGGCCTCCATTGGGACCCACACCAGAGCCGAGATCTTGCAAAGATGCATTTTCAAGTGGCTTGGCACAGTTTTGAAAACTGAGAGATATTCCTAACATCAAAAAAAGAGTGAGTCCTAGCTGAACAGCTTTCATTCAATTCCCCCCGGAATTTTTAGTTCTACTCAATAAATACATGCAAACTGAATGCCTTATCATACCCTTATAAATCGGCTTTCAGTGATTATAATGTTAATCAATTATACATCTGGGTTAAGACATAGACATGGGAGAACCCATGTCTCAAAACCATACAAGGGTTGGACATCAGCAACAAATTGTCTCAAAATGATATCCTGACATTTTTGATTGTAGGAGATTTCGTGAAATTTTTAATAGCTTTGTCATTCATCTGTTTTTCACTATTTGCCGAAGCCAGAAGCCAAATTGCAACAAATGCCGTTTTTATTCATAACAGCCCCAAATGGTTGACTCGAAATCGAGCTGAAAAAGTCATTGATCGGATTCAAAGCGAGCTTGAATGGACCATACGAAGAGTTAACGTCTATTTTTATGATACCGAAGAAGCGTTCAAGAGCGCACAAAGTTTAGGAGCCATTCCTAGAGCCGTCTCGGTAAAGTCAAAAAAAGAACAAGTCGTTCACTTGAGTCCTCGAGTGAATGATAAAAACTTTAACCAAGTCTTTGCCCATGAACTTGTGCATATCGTTTTTTTTCAAAAATATAAAGGAGCCATTCCCCAGTGGCTGGAAGAGGGGTTCGCAAACCACTTGGGGCGGGCACATCCCGTCAATTACCAATGGTTAAAAAGTCAGCCTCTGCCCGGTGATGTCACCCAACTCACCCACCCCTTCAAGCAGTCGCAAGTCTCGATTAAATATCACTACATGGCTTCGCAAGCCTTGGTTGAAATGTTAGAAAAAAAATGCGACATGGAAAATCTTCTTCGACTCAGCGTCGGTAGAAAAATGTCTACATATATCGACACCTATTGCGGGATAAAAGATATAAATAGCGCTTTTAAAAATTGGATAGAGGAAAATGTAACCTCCTCTAAATCGGACTCGACAGCAAAAAAACCAATCTCATCCAGTCCCGAGAAAAAAGAAAACTGGTGGAATTCTTATATGGAGAAATATAAAAAAAAGAGCGAGTGATACTCGCTCTTCAACACATCTGTTTTTAAATTTAATTTATATACTGTTAACAATTTCATTAAACGTCTGAGATGGTCGCATGGCTTGGCTCGCCAGATTAAAATCGGGATGAAAGTATCCACCGATATCCACGACCTGCCCCTGCACTCTGTTGAGTTCGTTGACAATCACATCTTCTTTTTCAATTAAGGCTTGAGAGATGGGTCCAAATTTTTGTTGTAATTCAACATCTTCCGTTTGCTCCGCCAAAGCTTTGGCCCAATACATTGCCAAATAAAAGTGTGTTCCTCGATTGTCCAATTCTCCGACCTTTCGGGAAGGGGCTTTGTCGTTGTTCAAATAATTGCTGTTTGCCACATCAAGTGCACTCGCCAAAACTTTTGCTTTTGAGTTATTGGACTTTTCAGCCATATCTTCAATTGAAACTGCTAACGCCAAAAACTCTCCAAGGGAATCCCAACGCAAATGGTTTTCCTCTAAAAACTGTTGAACATGTTTAGGTGCCGAACCGCCAGCTCCGGTTTCAAACAAACCGCCTCCTGCCAAAAGAGGTACTATAGATAACATTTTCGCGCTTGTTCCCAATTCCAGAATGGGGAACAGGTCTGTCAAATAATCTCTCAATACGTTTCCTGTGACGGAGATCGTGTCTTTACCTTCTTTGACTCGCTCTAAAGTGTATCGAGTGGCCGCAATGGGATCGAGAATTTTAACTGTGAGGCCGTCTGTATTGAGTTCTTTTAAGTATTCATTCACTTTTACAATCAACTGACTGTCGTGCCCTCTTTTTTCGTCCAACCAAAAAATAGCCGGAGAACCCGTGGCCCTTGCTCGAGCAACTGCCAGTTTGACCCAATCACGAATGGCTACATCTTTAGTTTGGCAGGATCTAAAAATATCTCCCGGCGCAACAGACTGTTCAATTAATGTAGCTCCTGATTCGTCAAGAATTTTAACCACACCCGCATTTTCAATTTCAAATGTTTTATCGTGGGAGCCATACTCTTCCGCCTTCTGCGCCATTAATCCCACGTTGGATACGCTCCCCATTTTAGAGGGGTCAAATGCTCCATGCTTTTTACAATAATCTATTGTTTCGGCGTACACGCCCGCATAACAGCGGTCCGGAATTAACGCCACGGTGTCATGCAGTTGACCATCAGCACCCCACATTTTACCCGAAGACCGAATCATTGCCGGCATAGAGGCGTCGATTATAACGTCACTGGGCACATGCAAATTTGTTATACCTTTGTCAGAGTCCACCATCGCTAATTGAGGCCGAGATTCATAAATTGAATCAATGTAAGATTTAATTTCCGCCTCTTTATCGGCGGGCAGATTTTTAAGCTTGGCATAGAGATCACCCAAACCATTATTAGGATTCACGCCCAGTTCATCCAAAACGGACCCGTATTTTTCAAACAGCGGCTCAAAATACACAGCAACGATATGCCCAAAGATAATGGGGTCGGAAACTTTCATCATCGTGGCTTTTAAATGTGCGGAAAGCAGCAGTCCGTTGTTTTTTGCGTATTCGATTTCTTTTGTTATGTAACTACGAAGGCTTTCTCTACTCATTACTGAGGCGTCGACAACTTCATTATCAAGTGTGCTGATTCCATCTCGCAAAACTGTTTTTTCACCATTTTCACCGTGAAACTCTATTCGAAGTTTTTGGGCTTTTTTTACAACAACAGATTTTTCTGACCCAAAAAAGTCCCCCTCTTTCATGTGGGCCACACAACTTTTAGATTCGGAGCTCCAGGCTCCCATGGAGTGAGGGTGCTTCATCGCGTATTGCTTGACTGGACCCGCCACCCGACGATCCGAATTGCCCTCTCGCAGTACTGGGTTTACGGCACTCCCGAGCACTTTTGCATATTTTGCACGTATACTTTTTTCTTCTTCGGATTGTGGATCCTCAGGAAACTCCGGCAGAGGATAGCCCTGGGTTTGCAATTCTTTTATAGCAGTTTTTAATTGAGGTATCGACGCACTAATATTGGGCAATTTAATAATGTTGGCCTCGGGAGTTTTTGCCAACTCTCCTAACTCGCTCAATGCATCGGGAACCTTTTGAGCTTCACTCAAAAGTTCAGGAAACTGAGCCAGGATTCGGCCTGCTAGTGAAATATCTTTTGTTTCGATGGAAATATTCGCAGATTTTGCAAACGCTTGAACAATAGGCAAAAATGAGTAGGTTGCCAGTGCTGGAGCCTCATCGGTAATAGTATACATGATCGTATTTTTGTCTGACATAGAGCGGTCCCCTTCTACAAAATTGAAGCTATTTGTACGCTAATTTGTCAGTTTCGTCCACGAATGAATGGGGACTCAATGGTCGATGCGCCGCTCCCCGGAGGGCGACGACCGCTAAGTGGATTACAGGATTAAAAGACCTTCCAGACCATCGTGGCCTCGGCATGCCAACCAGAGGTTTCTCTAACAAGGGCCGCCGATTTATTCTCATCGCCCAACAATTCAAATCGGGTGATCCGAATCACTGGCCAAAACACATCCGACTTTGCCGGGCTAGCTATAGAAAGGCCATATCGAATATTGGTCACTCCGCCTGAGGCAGCTCCGTCCCCGTAAAGATAGCGGTTATGAGGCTCGTTAGCCCCACCAAATGCAAAGAAAAACCCAGGTTGAACTTTGGCCTTACCTGTTTTTTCGTCTTTATAAAATTGGCCAAGTGCTACTTTAGAGTACAGCTCAAAGTAAGTTCCACCATGAGCGGTCAAATCTTGTGATACAAGCAAACGAGAAAATCCCCACTCCCCAAAATATCTTTCAAAAACACGTCAAATTCTGATGTGGTTTTTCGTCGAACACGATCCTCTTCCGCCTCTGAAGTATAATAAAAGGGGTCATCTTGAGTCGAATCCATGTTCAATCGATAGCGTATTTTCCAGTTCGGGTCTTCGAACTTCTGGATGTAATAAATCGCCTTACCAATGAGGTACAAATCCGGTGCGAACAGTTGAACATAGAATGCCGGAAGAACCTGGTACCCCTCATAGGTTATAATTCCTCTTTTAGCGTGCAGTGATTCAAGCTTCACTCCAGCACCGGCCGAGAAATGTTCGTGTTGCCAAAAGGTTTTTCCTCTGCAGATGCCAAAGAAGAAAATGCGAATAAAAACATAATGATTATTTTTTCCATGGCATTAGTATTATAAATTCATAAAAAAGACATTAAAAAGAATAAATACAGACCATTCTTTCATTTTTCTTAGGAACAGTCCGTTTTTGTATGTCATCAACTGACAAATACTGCTAGACTTCCCGCATGGATTTATCGGTTGAGTTTCAATATTTCATACTCTTCGCAAGCATCTTGCTGCTGCCAAAAATTCTACTTCGATGGAGAGTCCCCACCGCCTTAACGGCATTGGCATTAGGGTTTGCCACGGCCTTTGGCCTCGGATGGTTCAAAGATGATCAGCTTCTATTAATGCTTTCTCGGCTTGGTATCACTTCTTTGTTTTTATTCGCTGGGATGGAAGTCGATATTGACGAACTCAAAGAGGATGCTGATGTCCTTGTGAAAAACCTTGTAAAAACTGTCGTCATTATTTTTCTTTCAAGTATTTTCATTCGCTACATTTTTAATATAAATTTCAGAATAGCCATGGTCTTAGCCCTTGGCCTTATGACCCCTTCCACTGGGTTTATCTTAAACTCTTTAAAAGGTTTTGAATTGACTGCCATTCAGGAAAGGTGGGTTAGGTCAAAGGCCATTGCCAAAGAGCTGGTGGCAATATTTTTACTGTTCTTTATTTTGCAAACTGAATCTTGGTCGGAATTCCTAATTTCTACAGGTACGCTCATCGGCATGATACTCGTGTTGCCTTTGTTGTTTAAATTCTTCTTGAAAAAATTGCCCCTTTTGCCCCCGATTCGGAAGTGACATTTTTGATTCTAATTGCCCTTCTCTGCGGGGTCATTACCACTAAATTGGGGACTTATTATTTAGTCGGGGCATTTATCGTGGGCATGACTGCCGGTCGATTCAAACATTTTATTGAACACGAAAAATCCCAAAACGTACTCTACTCGGTTTCGTTTTTCTTTTCTTTTTTCGTTCCGTTTTATTTTTACCGAGCGGGTTTAACTTTCCCCACTGAAATTTTGTCCTGGGAAGGCTTTGGCGTAGGAGTCGTCTTTTTACTCATATTTTTGCCAATACGTTTGGCCGAAGTTATGTCGACGATTTGGCTGTTTATTCGTGGCAACCTGGAAGATAGCTTGACCATTTCTATTCCACTTTTACCCACATTAATTTTTGGATTAGTTATTGCCACCGTGTTACGAGAACAGTTTGAAGTCTCTGGATATTTAGTATCAGGCCTAATTGTTTATACAATTGGATCGAGTATTATACCTTGGTTCTTCTTGAAAAAAGTTTCGCCAGAAGCCTACGATTCTTCGATGATTAAATAGTATTCACTATAGTTTAAATAGCTGTCGAATACTTTCTTCGATCTTATCTTCTTCAAACGGTTTGTTAAAAACAGCATCGACCGATTTCATTATAGGGTCTTGCTCATTTTCAAAATCATAATTAATGCCACCGGTAATGAAGATAAATTTTATATGTTTTAGCTTAGGATTTTCTCTTATTTGCTCCAAAAACTTTGGCCCACTCATCTTTGGCATTTTCATATCTGAAATTACCAATTGAAACCTTGTGGGTGCATTTTCCAATATATCTAGGGCTTCTAAACCATCTCCGGCTTCCTCAACAACTAGGCCAATTTCTTCTAAAATTTCTCTTAAAACATCGCGTATGATCTCTTCATCATCTACTAGCAGAACTCGAACTGACATATAATAACTCCCTTTATTGATATTGAATTCCACTAAATGAGAGTTGGTTTCCCTCAGGTAATAAATAAAATATCTTTATTTCACTTTAAATGCAACGTACTCCCTCAATTCCAGCAATTATTCTTGGATAGAATCCTATTGCTCAGAACCACTACAAGCGATTAGACTCCGCTTGATTGGAGTCGCGTTCACCCCATCTAAGCAGAGGTCCCGGTGTTAGTTGTTCTTGTGATATTAATGATAACTCAACTCACTTTGTTCCATTTGGACGAATATTACTTTCATCGCCGCCGCCGTGTGACTCGGCCCGAAATCGTCAGCGCCTTGATTGATGGCTTGATTTATGTCCTGCCGCTGACCATGGCCATCTTTCTTGATCTTACTCCACTGACTAAAGGTCTCTACATAGCTCTGTCTGTGGTTTCTTGTATCTCTATAGCAAAAAACGAGTTTTATTATCCAAAACTTGAACGACAGGAGCGACTGGTCCATTCATTTCTTTACGTGCTTCACCCCGTCATGCTTTATACGTTTTATCTTTCATGGGAAGGGAACTATTTTACCAACTTCCCTAATTTTTGGATCGTTCAAATTATATACCTAGGGTTGGGAGTGCGAACCTTGGCTCATCAATTGATCTATTGGAATTACGTTTATACGGACGAATTACACGACTCTCACACTACCTAATGTATGTCGCACCCATTTATCCAATGACTTCGGCGATAAGAGCTTCAATAATCTTTCTATAGAGGAGATTTTATGCGTTTATCAATGATTATCACAGACAAAAACTTTGCCTCTTTTTTTTGGACGCAGTTTCTTGGTGCCTTTAATGATAATTTTTTTAAAAACGCACTGCTCGTTCTAGTAGCCTATCGTGGTGTAACTCTTTTAGGAATGAATGAAAGCACTATTGTAGCCTTGGCCGGCGGGGTTTTTATTCTCCCATTTTTTTTATTTTCCCCTTTAGCAGGACAAATCTGCGATAAGTTTCAACGCTCTAAAGTCATTCGACTCACTAAAGTCTGGGAAGCTATAATTATGTTTATCGCCGGGCTTGGATTTTATTTTCAAAGCTATGGAATGCTATTGATCGTACTCTTTTTTATGGGATTACAATCTACGTTTTTTGGCCCAGCCAAGTACAGCATCATCCCAGAACTTGTAGAAAAAGATGACCTCACCGAAGGCAACGCCTTTATTGAACTCGGGACCTTTGTTTCTATTTTACTCGGCACCATTGCCGGCGGTCTAGCCACAACAATAGAAGGTGTTGATACCGTGATTGGTTTTGGTTTGGTCGGAGTCTCTATTGTTGGGTACTTAACGAGCCGTGGAGTTAGAGATGTTCCCATTGGTGATCCCGATTTAAAAATTGACTTTAACCCCATACCTCAGTTTGTTTCATTATTCAAAATTTGCAGCTCGCAATTAGCCGTTTGGAATTCTGTGCTTGGAATCTCGTGGTTTTGGTTTTTTGGTGCCGGTATTCTTTCTGTCCTCCCCATCTATTGCAAAAACTATTTAGGAGTAGACCAAGGAGTTGCTACTTTATTTCTCGCTATGTTCACCGTTGGAATTGGACTCGGATCAATTATTGCTGAAAAGCTCTCATTTAAACGAGTTGAGATCGGCATTGTACCGATCGGCTCATTGGGCATGACCCTTTTTCTGATTGATTTATTTTTAGTCGAACCCAACTGGACGCCTGATGTTCAGAATTTGATGACACTCTCTCAGTTTGTTTCGCACGATCAAAGCTGGCGTCTGCTTATCGACTTTTTACTTATGAGCACTTTTGGTGGAATGTTTATCGTCCCGCTTTATACTCTTGTCCAGGAAAGGGCCGATCACAAATATCTGTCGCGAATCATTGCTGGCAACAATATTTTGAATGCTCTTTTTATGGTGATTTCATCACTGCTTGTCATGTTGTTTTACCAACTCAATCTCACGACGGCCGAAATTTTCTTAGCGTTTGCAATGATGAACGTCATTGCAGCCATTTATATATATACCATCGTCCCTGAATTCACTCTTCGGTTTTATACTTGGATACTATCCCATATCCTTTACCGAGTGGAAGCCAAAGGGCTTGAAAACATCCCGACTCAGGGCGGAGTGTTTTTAGCCTCAAATCACGTCACCTATGTGGATTGGCTAATCATTTTTAGCGCCTGCCCACGGCCGGCACGATTTGTTATGCATTATCGATTCTTCGAAATTCCAATTGTAAAATGGGTTTTAAAACAAGCTAAGGTCATACCTATCGCTGGCGCCAATGAAGATCGAGAACTTATGGTGAAAGCATTCGATCAGATTTCAAATGAACTTAAAAACGAAGAAGTCGTCATCATCTTTCCGGAAGGGATGCTGACCCGAGACGGTCAACTCAACCCTTTTCGGCCCGGCATTGTAAAGGCTCTCGAAAAAGACCCGGTCCCGGTCGTTCCGGTCACTCTAAAGGGGTTTTGGGGTTCAAGTTTTAGTAAGCATTCTAAAGGTTTTTTCCCTCGGCAATTTCGCCGTCCGGTGACAGTAACATTTCATCCTCCGATATCACCCTCGGAGTTTGAACTCCACAAATTGGAAGAAGTTATTGCAGGTGACCTTGGTGAAACTCCTCCCCATAAAAGGGGATAAAATTCGGCTAGCCACGCAACCTTACCCTTTATAGGCACAACTTGTGCAGTTTGTTTTCGTACTCAATAATTGCGGAGGTTGAGATGCGATCTAAAGGGCTTTTAGAGTCGATGGTTTTATTTTTTTCTATTTTAGTTCACCCAATGTGGGTACTTGCTGAAATCCCGTTAGAAAAGATTTCAGTCCTAGCCAATATTGAAAGTAAAATCAGCGACGAAACCCTTGTCCGCTATCGAGAAACCATTCTCCCCTTTATCGAAGAATTTGGTCATAGAAGAGGTTTTGAAGGTCGCCCTAATCAAGATTGCCTTACATTATTGAATGCATCTCCCGGCGAGTTTCCTGCCGGATATAAAAAAGCCACAGAAGAGGCCTGCCGAGTCGTGGTGGGATATATTAAAATCTATGACCCATCTAAACCCTCAAATAACGCTGCCGTGGTGGCTCCTGGTCTTGGTGAAGCCTACGTTAAATACCAAGAAGTGGGTTATTTTTTAGCGCAAGAAGGGTACAACCCGGTCTACATTATAGACCATCGAGGGCAGGGATCGAGCACCCGCCTTTCACCATTATACGCCGGTCGCCCGCGCGGTGAATCCCCCATCCATGTGGATCGATTTGAAAACTATATTTTAGACTTTGCAAAGATGATTAATATCGTAAACATGGGTATGGATCCTCCGGAAAAAATCTTTTTACTCTCAAACTCCACCGGTGGATCAATCATTACCGGTTACCTGACACGCCCTGATTTACGCGCCAAAAACATCGCCGCATACGGTAACGTGTCTCCGTTTTTCGTACCCGGCGCTCGATCCAACATCGAAAAATTCGCCATGTACTCCGCACGAAAAATCGGTGGTACTGACGCTCAGTTTTGGTTAGCCAATAAGGTCCTTAGCCGTGATTGCAACCTGAACAATCAAGATGTATATCCAATGCCTTGTCTTTTTGAATATGACGGTGGCACCCCAAGGCATTATAGCTTTGATACTGCCGAAAACTCAAATTACCTACGACTCACCACTTCGCCAGAACAGTACAATTTAAATAAATGGTTGGTGGCCCAAAACGACGGGACCGAAGTGGGCGATAAAACGCGTGGTTGGGTTTTACGAGCGATGGATTATTTAGCCGACCTTAATCACAGCTATACCGAATACAACACGCCCACCTATTATTTTGTTGGGACCGATGACGTTGTTGTTTCTCCGGTCGCTACTAAAATGTATTATGATCATCTCTTAGATGTAATCGATCAGAAATCCGTGGTTTCGGAGGCGGGAAACCGGCTCACTCCCGCAGACTTTCAATTTGAAACCATTCCGGGAGCGGCTCACGAAATTTTAAACGAAAGTGATGAAATTCGTTTGTATGCCTTCAAAAAAATAATGGAATTCTTTGAGCAGTATAAATAATTTAGTAGCTGCTCAACACTCCACCATCAATGGCAATCACTTGCCCATTGATATATCCGGCCTTTTCAGAGGCTAAGAATGTGGCTAAATCTGCCAACTCCGAAGGTTCGCCCAACCGACCGGCCGGTACCATTTGTTTTATTTTATCCTCAGAAAGATTGAGGGCTTTTAATCGGTCTGTATTGGTGTAACCCGGCAAAATCACATTAGATGTTACACCGAAGGACGCCACTTCTTTAGCCAATGATTTTACTAAGACCATTGAGACCGGCCCGCAATCCATTAGGAGGTGGTTAAACCCGGCAAGGGTTCTTTTGCGGCAATTGAAGTGATCATTAATATTCGACCGTAGTTTCGCTCTTTCATGCTCGGCAAACTGGCCTTTATGGCATCCACGGTGGACAACCAAATGCTATTGAAGTCTTCGAGCCACTGTTCTGTTGTAACATCCATAAAATTATTTTTAAGGGGCCCGCCCGTATTAGTGACTAAAATATCAATGGGCCCGAAGTCCCCAATGATTTTTTCCACCACGCGGCGGCCCCCTCACCGGGCTGCGTGAGATCCCCAGTCACAAAACCATGGGCGCCAATTTCTTGCTGAGTTTTCTTCAAGTTGTCTTCTGAGCGAGAGTTTAAAATCACCTCGGCGCCCTCACCCAAAAGAGATTGGGCAACGGCCCTACCAATGCCGCCGGATGATCCAAATACAACCGCACGCTTACCTTTTTAATCCTAAATCCATAATTGATATCCTTTATACAAATTGATTTTTCTCAAGCCTAACCACGTCAATGCTGATTCATAAAGTAGCTTTGCTTTTGTGTTTTCGCTAAATTGCTCCATTGACTCAATCAACGAGCCTGCAACATGTTCACCCAACGGAAACGGATAATCCGTACCCAAGCAGACCTTGTCTGCCCCCATGAGGTCTACTAGGTATTCCAGCATTTTTGCATCATGGGTAAGAGAATCCACATAAAACCGCCCGAGGTAATCTCGCGGATTGACGTTTTTGTCTTTTGCACATAAATCGGGCCGTACATTAAATCCGTGTTCGATGCGCCCAATGGTGGCAGGAAACGACCCTCCACCGTGGGCAAAGGCCACTTTCAAATTTGGCAAGCGCTCTAGAACTCCTCCAAAAATCATTGAGCAAATAGCCAATGAGGTTTCAGCCGGCATACCTACAAGCCAAGGTAGCCAGTACTCAGGCATTCTATCTTTACCCATCATATCCCAGGGATGAACAAACACGCTCATACCAAGCTTTTCGCAGGCCTCCAAAACCGGAAACACTCTTTCATGGGAGAGATTCCATTCATTGATATGTGATCCGATTTCAATGCCCTTTAATCCCAAGTCATTTTTACAGCGCTCCAACTCCTTGATCGCCAAATCGGAGTCCTGCATGGGCAAAGTCCCAAGCCCAACAAAGCGGCTGGGATGAGCTTGTACCACTGAAGCACTGTGATCATTTAAATACTGCGACACCGTTAATCCATCTGCAGGTTTTGCCCAATAGCTAAACATCACCGGCACGGTGGAAAGCACTTGAACACCGACACTTTGCTCATCCATGTCGACAATTCGAGGCTCAGCCGCATAACAGTTGTGGTTTACCTTTCGAAAAAACTTTCCAGAATCGTCCACCATGTTGGCGTGGCAGGTTTCGCAATCGTGATTGAACTGAATAAAACCGCCATAACCAAACTGGTTTTTCCAGTTGGGGATCTCGGGTGGCAAAATATGTGTGTGAATGTCGACCTTAAGCATTTTTGCCATTCACTGTTCCACATTTTGTACAGGTGTAGTTATCGGGACTTCCCCAGTATCTTTGAAACACGGGGCCGAATGCGGTTTCGATATTTTCTAAATGAAACTCTTCTTCGTACAATTTATGATGACATTCTTTGCAATACCATTGCAGTTTGTCGAGCATGTCCTTGGGGCGCTTTCGCTCTATCACAAGACCAATGGAGTTTTCCATCCGTTGGGGCGAATGTGGCGTGTTCGGAGGTAGCAAGAAAATCTCCCCGGCTTTAATGGGCATATCGTAAAACTCCCCTTCAGGAGAAACCATTTTCAATACCATCTCCCCCTCGAGTTGATGAAAAAACTCTTCGGTTTGATTAACGTGGTAATCAGTTCGGGAGTTGGGTCCGCCGACAACCATACAGATAAAGTCTTTGTCTTCCCAAATCATTTTATTGCCCACTGGGGGTTTAAACAGGTGACGATTTTCCTCGATCCAGTTTTGAAAATTGAGTGGTTTAAGTTGGCTCACTTCGGGCCTCCTACGGTGGCAATGCATTTTAATTCAATGGCAATGGGCGTGGGTAAACAATTGATTTCAATCGTGGTTCGACAGGGTTGGTTTTCAGAAAAATACTCTTTGTAAATCCGGTTATAAGTGGCAAAGTCGTCTTTCATATTGGTGAGAAAAACTTGCACGTCCACTAAATTCATCCAATCCGAACCGGCATCCTCTAAAATAGCTTTAACGTTTTTAAACACCGAATGGCATTGCGCCTCAATATCATAACTTAATATCGAACCATCTTCGGCCAACTCCACTCCAGGTATTTTTTTGCTGCCTCTCTCCCGAGGCCCCACTCCCGATAAAAACAATAAATCTCCAACGCGTCGAGCGTGGGGATAAGCGCCGACCGGTTCAGGCGCTCGGCTTGAATCGATGACCTCAGGCATTGGACTCTCCTATTTCTATACATACATTTTTAACTTCGGTAAAAAATCGATAAGCATCCTCTCCACCTTCTCGACCAAGCCCAGAGGATCCTCCCCCAACGGTGTGCGCAAATC
Source organism: Bdellovibrionales bacterium (assembly GCA_041391465.1). GTDB lineage: Bacteria > Bdellovibrionota > Bdellovibrionia > Bdellovibrionales > UBA1609 > UBA1609. The sequence continues at coordinate 4,397 of JAWKNX010000009.1, read as the reverse complement.
GCGATTCATCCAAGTATTCACCCATAAAATACCCGATTGAATTTTGCGGGCAATACGGTGAGCACGATCAATGTCTTTAGTCCACAAACTCCCAGCTAATCCATATTGTGCTATTCGCCCACTCAACCACTTCGTCTTCTGTATCAAAGGCTCAATAGTAATAACTGGGCCGAATATTTCTTGTTGATTGGTTTCACACTGCCAATTGAGCCCCTCAATGATTGTGGGCCGAATAAAGTAGCCGTCTTGGTTGTCACCCTCTGGGCGAAAGGGCTCACCACCACATAGTATTCGACCGCCCTCTTGCTTTGCTTTATCTGATGCAATTCAAAACTTTATCATAGTGGGTTTTAGAAACCACGGCCCCTTGCTGAGTAGAAGGACTTAATGGATTGCCTTGAACCAGTTCGTTCACGCTGGACTAAATCAGATTTAAATTGATCGTAAATACTACGTTCGACATAAACTCTCGAGCCGCACAAACAAATTTGCCCCTGATTGGCAAACGAGCTACTGACCGTTGTTGTTAGTGCTTTTTGATAATCGCAATCGGCGAAAATGATATTGGGGTTTTTGCCCCCATCTCAAGCGATACTTTTTTAAAATGAGGGCCGTATTTTTGGCAATTTGTTCGCCGGTCGCTGTGCTGCCTGTAAAAGTCACCGCTTTTACGTTTTTATGTGTTACCAGCGCCTCGCCCACATCAGAACCTAGTCCATGCACCACATTGAAGACCCCCTTTGGCAAACCCACGTGATTGCAAATTTGTGCCAGCATAAATGCCGTCATAGGAGTTACCTCGGAGGGCTTGGCCACGACAGTGTTTCCAAAGGCGAGAGCTGGGGCGACTTTCCATGTGAATAAATAAAGCGGTAAATTCCAAGGGAAATACAGGCAACCACCCCGAGTGGTTCACGTAGGGCGTAGTTAATAATATTTTTTATTGGCGCTAAAGGCTTTGCTTTCAACTTGTGTGGAAGCGTCTGCGAAAAACTCAAAGTTTAAGCACTGCGCGGAATATCCACTGACCTTGAAAGCGAAATGGGCTTTCCATTATCGATGGTTTCAGCAATGGCCAACTACTTCGAGGTTGTTTTGAATCTCTAAAGCAATAGCTCGTAAGAAATGACCCCGTTCTCTGGGCTCGAGTTGACTCCATCCTGCAAATGCCGATTGTGCGGCATCGATAGCATTTTGCACATCTGCGGCTACGGATTTGGGCAAAGTGGAGTATTTCTTTCCTGTGGCCGGATTAATGTTCTCTAAAACTTCATTGCTAACACTGTCGACGAACACCCCATTGATAAAATTTTTGATTTCCATCATTTCACTTCTCTCCCACGAGAATGGCCCGTACCGGAGAGGCATCAGCCCCCTCGAGAGGTAGGGGCAAAGCCACCAACACGTAAACTCCAGCTGAGACTCGAGTTAAAACAATGCCTTCTAATATTCTTAAATTGTTTTTATAAATGGCGTGATGAGTTGTGAGCTCTTTGGCTTCAGCGGGATCTACTGAAGGGGTGTCAATACCGACGAGCTTTACTTTTTTTGCCGCCAAGTACTCGATCAACTCAGGCGTTAAAGAGTTAAAATCGTTGACCCAGTGATTGGGGTTTGGGAAGGAGTTGGTTTTAAACAAAACGCGCGGTGCGACCACCTCAATGCCTTCTAAATGATTCGGGGTAATACGCTCGTTGGGCGTTAAGTCCAGCTCTATCACCTGCGCCAACCCCATGTAGGCATCCAAATCCACTTCGTGGATGGCGTCTCCCTCCGCATGGTAGTGGTTGGGTGCATCGGTATGGGCGCCGATGTGAACTGTTGTATTGATCGACGAGAGCGTTAAGTGATCACCACTTTCCATGGACATGGCAATATTTCGCTGAAAAGGAACATCGCCCGGAAATACGGCCGTCTTCTCACTGATCAATGGAGAAATATCATATACACTTTTATTTTCGAAAATATCTTGAACCATCGTGGCGTCATCATAGGCAAAACCTCTGGGAAAGAGTATCTTAAACCCACTGCATTGCCGGGATTTACAGATGAATTTACCTTGTGACACAGAGCCAAATGTATTCGATAGGAACTTCTCCCCTTTCATAGGAAAGATCGGGTCATATGGGTTGCACTGATGGGCGTTTAAATCTACGATTCCCCCATCTCATATCGGGGGTCTGAATGGATCAAAATAAAATCAACGAAGTTGCCAAGGCTTTAAACACGGCAAGGGTCAATGCCCAACCCGTCGACCAGTGGAGCGAAACCATCAAAGATTTTTCAAGGCAAGAGGCTTATAAAATTCAACAGCTAGGAATTGAGTTTAGACAGTCCCAAGGCGAAAAAGTGATCGGACTAAAAATGGGGCTCACCTCCGAAGCCAAGCGCCAACAAATGAATCTCGATGCACCACTTTATGGAGTACTAACTGACAAAATGCAAATCACCGATGGCGTTTTTAAAATGCAAAATAAAATTCATCCAAAAATCGAGCCTGAGGTTTGCTTTTTTATCAACAAAGATCTTCATGGCGATGTAACGCGCGAACAGGTCCTTGACGCCTGCTCAGGTGTGTGTGCAGCCCTTGAAGTATTAGATTCTCGCTACAAACAATTTAAATACTTTTCGATGGAGGATGTCATCGCCGATAACTCCTCTTCTTGTTATTTTGCCCTGGGTGAAGTTGTTAAAAACCCCAGAGATATTGATATAAAACATCTTGAAATGAAAATGTACGTCAACGGAGAGCTGGCACAATCGGGAACGAGCGAAGCCATCTCGGGTGATCCGGTGCAATCAGTGATTGAGCAATGTGCACTGCTGGCTGAAAACGGCCAGTCTTTAAAAGCGGGGCAATTTGTGTTGGCCGGTGCGGCCACCGCAGCTGTTGCCCTAGAGCCCGGCATGAGTATTCGGTTGGAAGTACAGGACTTGGGCCAACTCACCGTGGATGTGCAGTAATATGGAATACTCGAACGAACACAATACTCTTGAAGCTGCAAAACGATTTGACCAAGACGACGCTTTGGCGAGTTTTCGTGATGAGTTTATCTTTCCGAAAACGAAAACCGGCGAAAATGTTTTATATTTTGCCGGTCACTCTCTCGGGTTGCAGCCCAAAAAGGCCCGCGAGTATATTAATGAAGAGCTCGACGCCTGGGAAAAGTTCGGTGTTGAAGGACACTTTAACGGTAAGCACCCCTGGCTGCCGTACCATGAATTTTTAACCGAGCCTATGGCAAGACTTGTCGGCGCAAAACCCAGCGAAGTGGTGGTGATGAACACGTTGACTACCAACTTACATTTAATGATGGTTTCGTTTTATCGACCGAGTACTTCTCGTTATAAAATTCTCATTGAAAACACCACCTTCCCTTCTGATATCTACGCCGTAAAATCCCAAGCACGATACCATGGGTTTGACGAAGCCAGTGCTGTTGTGGAATTGCGGCCCACGCCTAGCAAGCTTACGGTGAATACCGATAGCATTTTACAACAGATCGATGAGTTGGGAGAGAGCTTAGAGCTTGTAATGCTCGGCAATTGCAATTACCTCACCGGGCAAGCTTTTGACATGAAGGCCATTACCGAGAAAGCCCACGCTGTGGGGGCGAAAGTGGGTTTCAACTTGGCTCATGGCACGGGTAATATTGTTTTAACTTTACATGATGTGGGTTGTGATTTTGCTGTTTGGTGCAGTTATAAATATCTCAATTCCGGGCCTGGTGGATTAGCCGGAGCGTTTATTCACGAGCGTCACTTGGGTAAAAAGGAAATCCCCCGCTTTGAGGGATGGTGGGGGCACAACAAAGAAAGTCGATTTGTTATGGGGCCAGATTTTGATCCCATCCCCACCGCCGAGGCATGGCAGCTCAGTAACCCGCCGATATTTCAATTGGCCGCCATTCGCGCTTCTTTAGAGTTGTTTGATGCTGCGACGATTGAAGGGCTGCGCGCTAAAGGCGATCAACTCACCGGGTACTTGGAGTATTTATTAAAAACCAATTGTGGCAACTTTGTGGAGATCATTACCCCAAAGTTCGATGAGAAAAAGCAAGTGCGCGGCAATATGTTGTGCTTGCGGTTTAAAAAAGATCCAAAGTTATTAAATGAAAGACTCGCTGAAAAAGGCGTGATTTGTGATTTTAGAGAGCCGGATATTTTGCGAATGGCTCCGGCGCCTTTATATAATAATTTTGAAGATGTGTATAAACTTGTGAATCTTGTGAAGGAGTTCGCTGATGGCGAATGAGAAAACCATCACCGTCATTGGTGCCGGACTTGTGGGGTCGCTGTTTAGTATTCAAATGGCCAAGCGTGGTCACAAAGTCAGTATGTATGAAAAGCGCCCCGATATGCGAAAGACCGTTGTGGATGGTGGACGCTCGATCAAC
>JAWKNX010000008.1:0-116743 GCA_041391465.1 Bdellovibrionales bacterium | reverse complement strand
CCGGCTTTGGTGGCCAGTCGTTTATGCATGATCAAGTGGAAAAACTTGAAAAATTAAAAACAATAAGACAAGAGAAAAACTTGAAATACCTCATTGAAGTGGATGGTGGAGTGAATGCACAGACGGCCAGGTTATGCCGATCAGCTGATGTGTTAGTGGCAGGAAGCTTTGTTTTTAAAGGTGAAAGTGTTGCTGATTATCGACAGGCCATCAACATGTTGAAAGAGGCCAAAAATGATTGAGTTAACAGGTGATAAAGTTGACATGCAGTTGGTTTGGAACGTGGCCTATGCGGGAGAAACCGTCAAGTTACACGAATCAGCGGCTCAAAAAATGTCAGAATCTAGAAGTTATATTCAGGGGCGCATCGACAAAGGCGATATCATGTACGGAGTGAATACCGGCTTTGGTGCGTTTAGTGACGTTAAAATTTCCCATGAAGACATCATACAGTTGCAAAAAAACCTGATTCGCTCCCATTGTACTGGTGTGGGCAACCCGTTTTCGCCGGAAGAGACCAGAGCCATTATGTTATTGCGAGCCAATGCATTGTCGCGTGGTCATAGTGGTATCAGAACAGAAGTCGTAGAAAAAATTCTAGAGTTTTTAAACAATGATATCATTCCGGTGATCCCCCAGCAGGGCAGTGTAGGAGCCAGCGGTGACTTGGCCCCACTTTCCCACTTAGCTCTTGGATTAATTGGCGAAGGCGAAGTTTGGAATGATGGCAAACAAGTACCTGTCGAGAAGGTACTTGTTGAAAAAAACATTCAACCTCTTGAACTGCAGGCTAAAGAAGGCTTGAGCTTGATTAATGGATGTCAGGTAATGACGGCAGTCGGGCTATTACATCTATACGAAGCAAGGCGACTTTGTATTATGAGTGATTTAGCGGGAGCTATGACTCTGGAAGCTCTACTGGGTGCTCGATCGGCATTTGACCCTCTTATACCGGCCACTCGCCCTCATGCCGGGGAAGCTAAAACCGCTCGCAACATGTTAAAATTATTGGGGCCCACCTCTGAATTAGGAGACTCTCATGCCAACTGTGGGCGAGTTCAGGACGCCTATTCACTAAGGTGTATTCCTGCTGTTCACGGCGCTACAAAAGATGCCATTGATCATGCCATTCAAGTCTTAGAAGTTGAGGCCAACTCGAGCACAGATAATCCTTTAGTGTTTGCCAAAGATGATAAAGTTCTAAGTTGTGGAAACTTTCACGGAGAGCCAGTTGCTTTTCAGATGGATTTTTCGGCCATAGCTGTGAGTGGAATGGCAAGTATGTCGGAGTGTCGGATCGAAAACTGATTAATCCCTGCAATGAGTGGTCTCCGGCTTTTAGCTCCAAAAAGGGGGCTTAATAGTGGAATGATGATCGTACAGGTTTCTGCGGCTTCATTGGTCAGCGAAAATAAGGTACTTTCTCACCCGGCGTCGGTGGATAGTATTCAACCAGCGCAGACAAAGAAGATCATGTGAGCATGGGGACCATTGCTGCGAGAAAGTTTGGACAAATCGTCAAGAACGCAGAAAATGTGGTTGCTATGGAGTTTCTATGTGCCGCACAGGCTTTGACATGCGCGCGCCACTTAAAGCTGCGGGAGCTGTACAGCCCATTAAAGAGCTAATTCGAGAAGTCGTCCCTTTTGCCCAAGAAGATCGAGTTTTTAAGCGGGATATTGAAGCTATTAAATTAATGATTCGCGATGATCGCTTGCTGAATAAGGTGCACACCCTCGTTGGCGAGTTGGAGTAGCTTTCAACCAAACAAGTAACATAATATTTTTCGGTAGCGCATTGACCGAACCTGTAGTGGTCGAGACAAAAAGAACAGCAGCAACAACTAGCGATTTCCTACGGCTTCCCAACCGCAAGCTAATGGTCTTGAACTAATTTCGAGGTATGCCGTTATGTGATTTTCATATCCATTCAACGTTTAGCGATGGAGAGATGACCATCCCGGAGCTCGTTGATTTGTATGGATCACGAGGTTTTGGTGCCATAGCTATCACGGATCATTTGTGTGAAACGGAAGGTCTATTAGGGTTGTCGGCATGGGTGTTGGATCGCACTCTAACAAAACAAAATTTTTCTGCCTATTTAGATTTGATTCGTAAAGAGGCTCATCGAGCCTGGAAACAGTTTGGTATGCTGGTGATACCAGGAGTAGAACTCACGAAAAATTCTTTTCGACATGAAGATTCTGCACATATAGTTGCTTTGGGTATATCCAGTTATATTGACCCGAATCTTTCAATTGAAAAAATTTGTAGTTTAATTCGTTCTCAGGGGGAATGGCTATTGCTGCCCATCCTGTATCCACGAGAAAGTTTGAGCCTCAAACTTACTTTCTTTGGAATCACCGCTTTCACTTTCATGAGTTATTTGATGCTTGGGAAATAGCAAGTGGACCGCATATTTTTTCTGAAGTGGCAGGGACTCATTTGCCCATTATTGCCAACAGCGATCTCCACAAAAAACGACAAATTCACTCTTGGAAAACTCACTTGAAAAGTGTAGATAGCCAAGAGCACGTGTTTCAACAGATTAAAACCAAAATCTGGAAATTCGATTTTACCAATAACCAAGGAGTGGTAAATGTTGCTAAAAGCGGTCACACACAAACCAATTAAGAAATGGCAAGATTTTAGATTGACGTTGCTCAACTATAAAATCGGCAAATTTGAACCAGGTTGAAGTTTGAAGAAAAATCTCTAAATACGTCATTAAAACGGCACAGACAGAAGAAGAAATTCGAGACGTCCTCGAACTTCGTCATCAGGTTTTCATAGAGGAAGGATTAGGGAAAGTCGGATTGGAGGAGTGGACTTCGACCAGTTTGATTTGCTCGGCGATCATATTTTAGTGAAAGATACAACCACAGGGAATGCTGTTGGTACTTATAGATTGATGTGTTCTTTGTTTACCGATGATTTTTACTCTGAAACTGAGTTTCATATGGAAGACTTTATCAAAGTTTTCGGGACCAAGTTGGAGCTGGGCTGCGCATGTATCCATCCCGATTATAGAAGTGGAGCTACCATTAATTTGGTTTGAAGGCCTTAGGTAAATACGCCTCTGGTGGATGCTCGGTTTATGTTTGGTTGTTCGAGTGTAAAAACGACTAATAAAATAATTGCAGAAGCTATTCTCGAACACTATCGGTCTCAAAGTCTAATTGCTAGCTGGAAAATTAAGCCCCGTAAAAAATTTCAGTTTAAACCAAGAGACTCTCGATTTGAACCATTTGACCTCAATGATATGCGAAACCATATACCATCTCTAATGCAGTCATACATTGCTGCGGGTGCCAAAATTGCCGGTAGCGGAGCATTAGATAGAGATTTTCGGTGTACGGATTTTTTAACTATTTTAGACTTAAATGAAATTAACGATAAGTATCGAAAGCGTTACCTGTGATGCAATATTTAATGGCTCCGATTAAATTCTTACTCATCATTGTCGGAATTATTGCCTACTTTATGGCTTCATTTATTGTTGGACTTATAGTTTGGGACTTCTGGCAACTGAGAGTTGCCAGAGCCCGATTGATCTCGATGAGTTCAAAATATGGGCTTTGGGTATTAGGGGTAAAAGTTAATTTTAAAGGCGAGGATTTGGATCGCAGCCGAGCACATCTCATTGTTTCTAATCATCTTTCCTATTTGGATATATTGGTAATGGCCAGTGTGTTGCCGACAGCGTTTGTTACCTCTAGAGAAGTGGAAAAAACACCTGTATTGGGTCAAATGTGCAAAATGGGCGGCTGCCTCTTTGTTGAACGGCGCAGTCGAGAATTTTTAGACCAAGAAATACGCGAGATTACCGACGCTTTAAAGTATGGTCTCAATGTGACGATTTTTCCAGAGGCCACTTCTACCAATGGAGAGCAGGTATTGCGATTTAAACGTCCGTTATATAATGCGGCCATTTTAAGCAACAGTGATACGTTGGCGCTTTGTATAAATTATGATTCTATTGATGATCAAGCTGTTACACGCTCTAATCGAGATAAGGTGTTTTGGTATGGTGACATGAGTTTTTTGCCACACCTTTGGATTCTGACTACGCTCAGAGAGATTAAAGTTTCGTTAACAAATTTGGGGACAGCGAAAACTCAGGATGAGGTAAACTGTAACGTGTTGGCTGAGGTCACACATAAAATGGTCTCAGAACATTTTGTAACTCTATAACGTGGACGAGGAGATCACATGGAAAAGGTGATTGAGCGAACCCAAAACCACTCATCCCCGGTGCGGGAAAAATTTGGAGTGCTTGGAGCAAAGTTTAACTTGGGCCAAAAGCGCGAAGGCGTTGAGCAAGCTATCGATTATTTAAGGGAATACAACCTACTGCCTTTCCTTCATCACTTTTTTGAGGACGTCGTCGACTATGGGGATGTTCGTCAGGATATTCCAAATACCTATGTTAGTGATCCTCAAATTATTTTATCTAATATGCGAAGACTTTACCGAGAATGTTTATCTGTTTTAAATAAATCAGACAGAGCCCTGTTTGTCGGAGGCGATCATTCTGTAGGTATGGCTACAGTAGCAGCGGTCAAAAGCAAATACCCGGACGCCATTATTATTTGGATGGATGCACATGCAGATATGAATACGCCTGAACAATCCCTGACAAAAAGTTTGCACGGCATGCCTATGGCTTTTTTGACCGGAATTGTGGATAGCCCTCGATATGCGGGATTTAGTGAGTTTAATGGAGTCCTCGAGCCCAATGATGTGATTTATTTGGGACTTCGCGATTTAGATAAAGCAGAAGTGGGAAATTTAAAGTCTCTAGGTGTGGAGGCCCACTCGACAATAAGTATTTTAAAACATGGAATTGCGCCGCTTTTACAAAGCTCACTGCAAAAAATTGACCCTTACGGCGAGCGTCCAATACATTTGAGTTTCGACATTGATTGCCTCGATCCTATTTGGGCACCCTGCACAGGTGTGCCCGCCGAAGAAGGACTTTCCTTAATTGATGTGAATGAAATGAGTATGATATTGCAAAAAACAGGTCGTCTTAAATCATTCGATTTTGTAGAGTTAAATCCACTATTAGCACAAAACCGTGTTCAGCTAACACAATCAATGCGAGTTCTCTATCACTTGATTGGTGGGTTGTTCCCATATCTCGATAAGTATGAGTTGGGCCGAACACAGCTTTTAAACTAATCGACAGTTTTAGTGCCAAAACGCGAAGCCATCTTTTCACAAACCCAATCGGGTTCGTCCAAAGAGATTTCGTGTCCACCTGTGGGGTGAATATTGATGTATGCATTTTTAAAGTCTTTTGCGAGATTCAATGTGCATGAGGTATCTACGAGTCGATCTTGGGCCGAGCATAGCAAAAGCACGGGCTGGTGAATCCGCTCCGGCTGGGCGTAGAATATTGCGCCTGCAGCTAGCTGCTTTGCTACATCCAACGGGTCATACGGGCAGCTTTCGCGAATTTTTACCCATTCATTTAAAACGGCTTCGCTGTGCGCATATCGGTTTGAAATAGTGGCCAATATCATTTTTTCGATGTCATGAATTGAAAAGTCAGTTTCGCGCAACAGGCCTGGGTGAATGAAGTTATACCCCTTAAATCGTTTCCATGGTGCGCTGTAGTTGGCGGAGCTTGTGTTCATTAATTTGGCCACTTCAAAATCTTTTGGGAATCGAGACAACCAATCCATGGCAATCATTCCACCTAAGGATATGGCGCAAATCCCCCAAGTATCATTTTCTTCGGCTTTATCTAAAAATTTTTCCCGTAAGTTATCTGTAATCTCCTCGATCGTAAGCGGAGACTCCTCGTCGACGGCCTCACCGAAGCCTGGTAAATCCAAGCAGAGCACTTCATCGACAAAGGGTAAATCATGAAGTTTACTTTTAAACTCGCCCCAATGGCGTTGCTCCCGCGCGAGACCTCTTAATAATAACCAATTCATTTTTTGCTCCATCCTTCAAAGTTTCGAGTCGCTCGTAAAAATAACTCTAATAAGTTGCGATGTCGACGCATTTGCCGACTGTATCGGTGCGGTAAAATAGGGTTAAAAAAACCAGCAAATGATAGCATTTGACGAGGATTTTTTCGTAACCAATTCCACGACCTAACTCCAGGGTCCATGGGACAAATATATTTTCAGGATGAAGTCTTTTGTGCTCATCATACAAGTAGTCCCAGAGGTCACCGTTGATTGTATAGGCGGCACTTTGTGGCTCTACCTGATAAACGTGGTGGGGTATGCTCGAGTTGAGCAAGCGATTGAATTTTCTTGCTATCTGAATGTCAGGAAATGGAGTTTTGGTTTTTCCATAGGGATACCAAAGACGATCTTGCATACCAAACCCCGAGTGAATGTCCATGGTGAGAGCAAATGGGCGGCCAAAAATGTGTTGTTGCACAAATTGAGAGACGGTTTGAGTCTCAATTTCCATTTGATTGGGTCTCGCGCCCTGATACCAGGGTAAACGGGGAGAAATGCGGTGCCCAGAAACCAGCGGAGTAGTTTTGCCGATGGAGCGAACAGGAGCGTTTCTCATCAGATCGACGTCATTGCCATTGCTTCTTTTCCCCATCAACATGCCGATGGGGTTGATCAATGGAATAGCAACGAGCTCGATTTCATCAAATAAATATTGTAAGTGTTTATCCCAGCTAAGTTGTTCCACGAGAGTCGATAAGAAGTTCACAACAACATGCGTACCAATTCTCTCGATCCCATGAACTCCTGCAAATAAACCAACAACGGGTTTTTTCTGGTCGTCTGTTCCCAGGCGAAAAGAGTAAATGGGCATGGAAAGGCTTTTATGTGGAACCTCAGCGAGAACTTTGACTTCACCAAATTCGGTAAATTTAGTGGCAAGATTTTCCAAAAGGTTCAATTCGCTGAAGCCGGATAATTTTCGCATAGTCTTATATTAATAAAGTGAATTGCAAAAATGTAGGTGGAATTAATTTATGTAAGAATAGGTGATCATGTTTGGACCAACCCCCACGGCAAAAATATCCTAGGACTAAAGGCGCAATACTTGCCAGCGAGACACCAAGATCCAGTTACCAAAGCCCTGGTTTAAAGACTTTCAATCCTCTGAAATCGCGGTTTGTAATACACTTAGGGGTGTTGAAACTCGTTCCAAATATGGAGAAAAGAAATGATCAAGATGATCCTTTTAGTAGCAAGTTTTGTTTTCAGCGGTCTAGTGGCACATGCGGCACCTCTCACTTTGGCGGTCAAAAGTAATCCGGGGTTTAAAACTGTCAAACAGTTAGGGCAACTCTCGCATCAAGAAAGAGTCGAATATTTCAAAAAGCTCCCAAAGGTCATGAAGCATTTCGATCAAATGCAGGTGGCACTACGCCCAGAACTGTTCGGACCTAAAGAGAGCCCGAAAAGCAAAAAAAAGAAGAGTAAATATGGTTTTGTATTTGCTTTGTTAAATGAAGCCATTGCGACAGAGTTTGAAGGGGCATCTTTGGCATCCGGAGAGCCACCGGGAGTATGGCATCGTGGTATGGGCGAACATCATGATAACAGTTGTATCTATGGTGGGAACGTTTCCAGTTATTCATTGGATCCAACGCTTGGGCGATATGGTTGTAAACCTGTGCTTTGTGAAGGAACATCCAATAAAAGTGTGGCCTGTAATGCCGCCGTATTTGCAGCTAATGTTTGTGTTCCTTGGGAAAATCGCCGTAACGCCACTTCAGAGTGTGAGCGGATCACTAACCAATTGAGGAGCTCTGTACAGCCCCAACAACTCAACAGTGTAAAAGCCACTTTGAAAAACTTGGTTCAGCTCTACGATGATGGCACTCAATCGGTAGATCAATTATCTGCGTCAATGAGTGCCATTTTAAAGGCCAACTTTGGTGCACTTGCTGACCCAGAGGTGAAAGCCTATATGGCGAAACTTTTGTCTATTGCTGAAGAGCGGGGCGATTCGATCCCAGAGGATTTGAAGCTATTCGCCGACATGAACATCACCGCTGAAGAAATGGTGGATCAAATATCAAAAATGAAACAAACTTGTAATGCGCCTCTTGCTCGTGAAGTAATGGATGAGGCGAAATCAAATAATTCTCGTGAGTGGCGTTTGATCAAGGCCGAACAGGATGCCGGTCGTTGGCCCACAGTGGGAAAAGTGATCCAAAAATCGGAATGTGGCCTCGTGGCGCAAAGAGCAGACGCCATTCAAAAAATTCTCGGAGGGGATGACTTTAGTTTTTGGAGTGACCCGATCGCATGGTCACCGGCTCTTCCCCTAAATCCCGCGCCGTCAGAGCCGCCTGCTGAGCCTTCGGTTCCTGTGGACGTTGTTGATGACGATGGTAAGAGCAGAGAAGTGCCAGTGAGGACAATTTGTAATCTCAATCAAAATGAAGAGGGTATTGCGCCTGGGTTATTAATGTGTGCTGGGTGTTTGGCTGAATTTAAAGGAAATCGCTCGAGTGATGACGAAGTGAGAACAAGTTTCCAGCGATCGACAGTGTCAACTAAGTGGCTCTCCATGATGTACTTGGTGGATCGAAGTTGTGGTTTCTTCAGTGGCGGACCAAGTAAAATGAACACACCTAGCCGACTTGAAATGGAAAAAGTCCTGCATGCCATGGAAGACTATGGCTACTGCTCTGAAGCCACCTATAGCTGGAACCCGGGAGACCTATCCGACACCCACCGTGGTCGAATCGCCGAGTGGATGGAAAAGGGCGTAGGTAATAATGATGAGGAAACGGCTGTTTTTGCTAATATTTATGGTGCTCCTTTGGATGTGATGAAGGCAGCCATGTGTGGTGGAGGAATGAATATCGATGATGCTATGAAGAAAATCAGCGATGATTATAAGACGACGAGATATCGATATAATGGGCCCGGTAAGCGTCGAGTGCGTGACGTCGAATACGATGAGAATAAGCTTGCCGAAGCGCAGACTCAATTTCGACAATCTGACTTGTACAAATGTATGCAAGAGGTGAAAAAGGTCCTTGCTGCAGAGAAAACCGATCGACAAGATTTGAATGAAAGCGAACTTCCATCTTGGGATATCCCACGGACTTTTGGAAGCTGGCCAAGAAGCCAATATGCTTGTAGTTTTTCCGGTGAGCGTGAAATTTATGAACCCCTAGCCGATCGATACGCCGCCGGTTTGGGACTGCCGCAAATACTGTCGAATGATGAGGGAGAATGTCGTGTGGTCGCGGGTGTAACGGCAAATGGGGAGCCTGTGGTATTAGAAGAAGCCGACCCCAGCGAGTTGGAGAAGTACAACCAAATCACTTTTCCAGGTGGACTTTGTGGATATAAGCGAAATCTATCCAAGAACAAAAGCGACGCCTTGCTATTCAGAATATGATTCAAGAAAAAGCGGCGGAAGAAGAAGGGTCTGGAAGTTCTCGAAGCCGGTCAACTCGCTGATAGAAACTGACTACGGATTTGACGCTATTATAAAATGTGCAATTAAACGGGCCTGCTATTTACAGGCCTTTTTTTATCCGTATAATCCAGCGCCAAAGCAAAGGGATGAACCTTTTTGAAATTAACTGATGACCTTTAGTAGAGATGAGTACACTAAAGAGTCGCAGAGGAAAAAATGAAGGCAATTAGGGCAAGAGCCCTCATCGCTACAATTTTCAGTATGCTTTTACTCTCGGCCTGTGGCAAACAAGATGACCACAAACCAGCGCCGACCTCCGCTGAGTTAGAGCCCATAGAATTATTAGTTGATGTAGATCTCAATTCCATGGAATGGGCTAAGCCATCCTATTCAGGGGATTACAGTCTTTTAAATATAAAATTAAATTTCAAAGATGAAACCAAAGGTGCCCGGCTTCAGGCGGAGTCGCAGTTACAAGTTCCTGGAAAACTAGATGATTCAAGCGATACAACTCATGGGGTGTTTGTTTGGGGGTCCACAAATGAAGACTGGCGCCAACAGATCAAGATTTTCGTTCCCCAGACAGTGACAATCTCTGGATCAGATATCTTTTTTCAGGGGAATCGAAGGGTCCAATTCGGTTTTTTTGCCGACTACAAGGGGACGAGTCCGCTTCGGAGAGTGAGTGCCGGTGCGGAGGAGAATGTCACCCAATTAGCAAATCAAGATGTTATTTTAATTCATGAACTTATGACCATTCAGTATGTTGATGAGGGGTGCCAACAATGCTATTTTGGTGCGAACTCTATTCTGGCGCCGATCCAGAATTCACAGAAGTTTGCGGCTCCTGTCGTTGGTGAACAAGGCGACACCATAATTATTGTCATAAAAACAGTTGGTAGTAATGGCGAAGAGATTACTTTCAATATAGAATTTCTGAAAAACAAATGACCTTACTCTTTTGATCTTCTATGATTTCATTATATGAAGATTTTTGAAAATATCGGTACATTGTTAACCCTCAAAGGCGCAGCTTCAAATGGTGGCGTTCGACCTACAATAAAAGATTTAGGGATCATTCGCAAAGGGTGCATGATCGAAGATCGAGGCCGAATCGTTTGGGTCGGCCCTCAGTCCCAGCTGTCGAAGCAAATTCAATCAAAGAACATTCCGAAAAATACACGAAGAATTGATTTAGGCGGGAGAACTGTGTTGCCTGGGTTTGTCGAGTGTCATACTCATAGCGTATTTGCAGGATCCCGTTCAGAAGAGTTTGAATTGCGAATCACAGGGGTAAGCTACGAGGACATTGCAAAGCGTGGCGGTGGCATACTCTCAACAGTAAAATCAACTCGCAAAGCGACATTAAACCAATTGATAGATTTACTTGATTTAAGAGTTCAAAAGGTTTGTTCAGCAGGGAGTAACGACATTAGAGGTGAAGAGTGGGTATGGTTTGTCCCTATCTTCAGAAATAAAAATGTTAAAAGCAGTTCGAGCCATTCAACGACCTAGAATTGATCAGCACATTTTTGGGGCTCACGCTTTGCCACCAGAATTTAAAAATTTCGAAAAGTACATCGACTATCTCATCGAACGTGTGCTGCCAGAAGTCACCAAAGAAAAATTAGCAGATCGAGCCGATATATTTATTGAAAAAGGATACTTTAACCCTAAGTTAGCTAAAAATATCTTGTAGCATGCCGCGAAGCTGGTCTCACCATTTGTGCCCACACCGAGCAGCTCCATCGCACGGGTGGATATAAAATCGCTCAAGATTTAAATGCTCAGTCGATCGAACACGTCGTGCAAATGACAAAAGGTGATATCGCGCTCCTAGCAAAACAACCTGTTGTGCCCGGTTTTACTCCCGGTGCGGATATGTACTTAAAAATGAAATATCCTGATGCCCGCACCTTGATTGACTCTGGCCTACCTGTAGCGATTGCGACGGATTTTAACCCCGGCTCATGCCCGACTCAAAACTTATCGCTCATTGGTGTCCTTTCCCGCCTTGAAATGAATATGAGTTTGCCGGAAGTGATTGTCGCCTATACGATTAATTCCGCACGGGCATTGGGGCTGCACAGTCGAGTAGGGGCACTGCTGCCAGGGTACAGGTCTGATTTCACAGTTCTGGACGATAGTTGGGATCGATTATTTTATGAAGTTGGGTATCATCCCGATTCACTCGACTTTTTGGAAAGGGAAAAAGGTTTTTTAAAGAAAAGCCTTTGAAATAGGGCCAATACTGACTATCGTATTTTTATGCGTAACGCCAGGAGGGGTTATCGGACAAGCAATGACGACGCTCACAAACTCACGTTATTACTCGGCCACTCTCAATGCGGCTATTTTTGATGGCCCTTTTCGCATTTATTTCTCACAAACCCAAGAAGCCTTTGCGTTAAACGTCTACTTTCGCCTTCAGAGAGAATTGAGTCAGACATTTTCGCGAGCCAAATCAATGGCTCCTCGGCTTAATAAAAGCATCTACATTATGATTTACCCAAACGAAGAAGTGCTTTTGACGAGTTTTGAAAACGAAGATGTAGTGGGTTCCGTTGCGTTGGGAACGGTAAAGAAAGATCAAGTCTATGGGATATTAGCGGGTATCGAAGACAATAAGGTGGATCAGCTGTTTCAACGCTTGCAACGGCAAATCGATGATTGAGGCCGTACTTATGGACGGCCTGAATCGGCAGTTCCCTCATTTGTTTTTGAACCTGAGGGGAGTCCCAACTAACTTTCCCAAAACCTAGATAGCGAATTTTATGGTTGGTATCAGCTGCAATATGATAGGGATAGGCAGTGGCTCCCATTTTTTCCCTGAAGTCATTGAGCGATGGCCCTTTGTTCATATCTTGATTAAAAAAATGAATTTGTTGCTCTGAGGGTTCAAACTGGTCGATCAATTCGCGAGCTTTTCTAATTTGACTGGGCTTTTCATCAAAATTCAAAGTGATAATTTTCAAATTGTCGATATCTTTCAAGTTTTGCAAGAGAAGGGGCAAATCCTCTAAACAGGGTTCGCACCAATATGCCCAAAACGCAATTATTATGGCCTGGCCACGAAACTCATTGAGATTAAAGGTTTCTATTTCGGAGGCCATTTCAAGCTGTAAATTTGGAGAATTTTCGGGAGCTATGGTAAACTGGTAATCAGGTATCTGATTATCTTTCTGAGCTCGAAAACCGATAAATGCGAGAAAAGTAATTATGAAAAGAGAAACAGTGATTCCGACATATCTTTGTATTTTAAAATATTTAATCTTCTCTCCATCAACTTCATCGGTAGGAGGTATGTTGTTTGAATCTGTCATTTAACTCTCGCTTCATTAATAATTCGCCGCCAAGGGGCCCATTGGGGCAGGCCGGTCAAATTGTTGTAGAATATGTTCTCCTGCTTGTTGTATTAATGGCACTAGCCGGCATCATTGTCCAGGCGACAGTTAGCAGAACGCCTGGATCTGAAGGGTTTATTATTTCTAATTGGATGCGTATTGTTCAAGCTATATCTATCGACCTACCCGATACAGTGGATGGCGAAGAGTAACTCCTTACATAATTGTTCTTTGAATCGCTTTTTTCCAACTTTCGAGGCGGGCCGCTCGGTCTTTAGCTGACATTTCGTTTTTAAATTCCTGCTGAATATTCCATACGTGTTTAATGTCTTCTAGGTTTTCCCAAACTCCAGCACCAAGGCCAGCCATGTATGCCGCACCGGCGACCGTAGTTTCAATAATCTGAGGGCGTAAAATGGTTTGACCCAAATAGTTTGCTTGAAGCTGCATCAAGAAGTTGTTGGCAGTAGCGCCACCGTCCACACGTAAATGCTTCATTTTTTTACCTAAGTCTTTTTCCATAGCTTGAAGAATTTCAACATTCTGCAGTGCCATGGCGTCTAAAGTAGCTCGGGCAATGTGTCCACGTGTAGATCCTCGTGTTAAACCACTGATAGTTCCCCGAGCATCTGGAGCCCAATGGGGAGCCCCAAGGCCAGCCAGCGCGGGAACAAATTCAACTCCATCAGAGGATTCAACCGACTGAGCCAACTCTTCCACTTCGGCGCTAGATTTAAAAAACTGCAACCCATCTCTCAACCACTGAACTGCAGCGCCGCAAACAAATGCTCCACCTTCTAGTGCATAAGTAAGTTCTTTTTTTCCTTCTAGTTGCCAGGCAACAGTTGTTAATACTCCGGCCTTAGATTGAAGTGGTTTTGTCCCAGTGTTCATTAAAATAAAACTACCTGTTCCAAATGTACATTTTGCTTCTCCGGCTTTGAAGCATGTTTGGCCAAACAGGGCGGCTTGTTGATCGCCTAGAATTCCATGTATGGGTATACCATCTGGTAGCTTAGGAACGTTTTTGGTAACGCCAAACAAGGCGTTTGACGCCTTAATTTCAGGAAGCATTTTTTCCGGTACTGAAAACAGTTTAAGTAGTTCTTTATCCCATCCACCCTTTTTAATATTCATCAACATCGTGCGAGACGCATTACTGACGTCAGTGACATGATTTATTCCGCCTGTCAGCTTCCACACCAGGTAGGTGTCAACTGTACCGGCAAGCACATTACCTTTTTTGGCATCCTCTTTCCACGATTTGTTGTGCTTCAACAACCAAGAAATTTTTGATCCACTGAAGTAGGGGTCTAATACGAGACCCGTTTTGGCTCGAACTTTTCTTGCATAGCCTTGTTTTTTTAATTTTTCACACATCTTTGTAGTTCGCCGGCATTGCCAAACAATCGCGTTGTGCAAGGGCTTACTTGTCTTTCGATCCCAAATCCCGACCGTCTCTCTTTGGTTGGTTATACCGATCGCAATAATATCTTCGCCAGTTGCATTCGCCTATCTAATACCTTTTGAATTCCTGTAGTCACAGTTTCCCAAATGTCGTCCAAGTTATGTTCAACCCAGCCCGGTTGGGGAAAAATTTGAGGAAACTCTTTATTGAACTTTTCAACAATCATTCCCTTACGATCGACAAGGCAAGTAGTTGTTCCTGTAGTACCCTGATCTATTGCTAAGATATATTTACCCATCGCTCACTCCTTCAAAGTATCGCTCGGCGAGTCAAAAAAATTTGCATTTTTATCTAAGTTTTAAAAAGTGCAGGCACTTTATCTTGGCTTGGGATTTGTAGCAATAAAATGATTAATTTGAAGGGGAAAGGCTATTAATTTTAGCTACCTCAATCCTTCGAGAAAGATTTGCAATTTTGCGTCTTTTTCTAGGGGTAAAATTTCTATTTCCTCGAATGGAATTTCAACTTCCGATTCGGCCGTTGGGTAATACAGTCCTTTGTAACTTCTAACAAGACCCACAGTCTCCAGTCGAATCAAAGCAATTCTTAATGTGCTCCAGGGCAGGGGAATAAGTCGAGAAATTTCTTTAACTCTTACACCTCGATTGGTGTCTTGATTGATTTCAAAAATCAATTGGCGCAAATGTTCGAGTAGTCGCTTTTGTTTTTGTAAAGATAGGGCAAACCATCCGGGCTCAGGTGAACAAACACTCTGTGATGCAGTAGAAAGGTTAACTGAACTCCGGTCAAAACAACCATCCAACTGAAAAAAATCCAAGAGGCAAAAATGAAAATCGAAGAAAGTGAACTGTAGATTAAGTCGAAGCGAGCAAAGACTTGGAGCAAACGGGTGAACGCTGAACCAATAACAATCCATCCTATGGCTGAGATGACACCAGAAAACAAAGCATATTTTATCCGAATTTTACAATTGGGCGCGATAAAATAGATGGCTGTAAAAACAAAAGTAAGACTCAAGCTCGCAATTGTGAAACCAATAATATCTATCGTTTTATTCAGGTTAAAAAACTCGATAATCCATAAATTTAGTTTTTTACTAGATTGCAAAGTTATGACAACCGTTGCCGTGGTTATAACGATGGGAGAAATAATCACAAAAAAACTGTGGAATAAAAGGCTTTTTAAATTCAAGGCTCGAGGCTGTAAATGCCAGATTTCGTTTGTTGCTGTTTCGATCATTCGAAGCATGGAAAACCAAGTGACAAGTGCAATTCCCACTCCTAAATAGCCAATATTCTTCAATGAAACTTTGTCTATAAATCCCATCAAATGTTCAACGATAAACTGGGCAAGGCTTCCAAGTGGAGTGAAAAGCAACAATAGAAACCTTTCAGTTACGCTTGGATCATAAGTTGCGACAAATAGTGCCAACAAACCGAGAATAGGTACTATTGAAAATAATGTCAGATATGAAAGCCCCATGGCTAAAATACGCACTTGAGGGCGCAAAGATTCTCGAATCAATGCCTTTATCATGGAAAATACACTACTCATACAGGTACTATATTTCCAATTCGGGGGCGTGGGAGTTATTTTTTTTAACGCGGGTCACTTTTTGTTGCTCATCAGCAAGTGTTTTCAAAATCGGTGGCAATTGATTAACACTTTTTATCCAATAGCATCGCCCTTGCATTTTCTTTTCAAAGTTTTTTAAATGCTTCTTATTAGAAGCGGGAAGGACAAAGTTTTTAAAGCCGAGCTTTTGCGCCTCTCGCAGTCGATCTTCAGGAAAACTGGCCGCTCGAATCTCACCAGTTAAACCCACCTCACCAAAAAAGCAGGTCGTCCCGTTGATCTCTTGCATGGAAGCGCTTGAGATGAGTGAAGCTGCTACCGCCAAATCAGCACAAGGTTCTGTGAGCTTTAATCCACCCACTATATTAACAAAAACATCATGATGACTTAATTGAGTTGCCGTATGCCTTTCTAAAACAGCTAAAAGTAAATGGACTCGGTTGTAGTCAAAGCCAATGGAGGTGCGTCGAGGGTTATGCATGGTGCTCTGAGTGGTTAATGCTTGTACTTCACATAACAAAGGGCGTGTCCCCTCCAGGGCCGCAAATACACTAGAGCCAATTAGATCAGTTCCACGCTCCTCGAGAAAAAACTCACTGGGATTTGCCACTTCTACTAGGCCGGTATGTTCCATTTGAAATACGCCTAACTCGTTAGTGGCACCAAATCGATTTTTAAGTGCTCGCAAGATGCGAAACTGATGGCTACTATCGCCCTCGAAACTAAGTACAGTGTCCACCATGTGTTCAAGGACTTTTGGCCCAGCAATATTTCCTTCTTTTGTCACATGCCCAATAAGAAAAACACTGATCCCCGAGGACTTTGCTAAACTCATTAAACGAGCGGCACACTCCCGAACTTGCGATACGCTACCGGGTGCACTTTGCAAATCACTGAGGTAAACCGTTTGAATTGAATCCACAATCAACACATCAGGTTTTCGCAACTCCACCATAGCAATGATGTCTTCGAGGCGACTTTCCGCGGCCACTTCCACTCGATCGGAATGAACCCCTAACCGTTGAGCTCGTAAACCTGTTTGATCAACACTTTCCTCGCCCGAAACATAGAGTAAAGCAAGTCCGCTGTTCGCCAAACCGCCAGCCATCTGCAACAATAAAGTTGATTTACCAATACCTGGATCACCACCCAATAATGCATAAGATCCTTTGACTAAACCGCCTCCGAGGACTCGATCCAGCTCATTGAAGCCCGTTGAGCTTCGATTTTCTTTTGCGGCTACGATTTTTTCGCTCAGTTTAATTGTCCGAGAGGCCCCTTTTTCTCCGGAATGGGTTACGGACCAACCGCGTTTGTTCAAGCTGTTGGATTTAGAATCAATAGTGACTTCTTCAACCAGCGAGTTCCAAGCACCACAACTTCGGCACCGACCTTCCCACTTGGGGTAGTTTGCTCCACACTCTTGACAGGAAAATTGAGTTTTTGATTTGGCCATAAGTCTAGATAGCAAAGGCTCATTTCAAACACAACGGATAAGAAATTGGATTCTAAAAACCACTAACTGATTTGCAAAAGCATTGCGTCAATACTACAGGGGAGACGGTCTCCATCACACAATAATGTACTGGAACAAATCGGATGTTCCACCAGCTTTGAACAGGGATGTGCATGGGTATAAGGCAAATTGTCAGTTCAATTATCACTTTATTGGTATTTACAACGGTTTTTGCGCAGGATCTTTGGAAGGATGTCCGGGAGGCGAACCTTGAAGGCAATGTTCCGAAAACATTGGAACATCTTTTGTCTATGGACGAGTCTAAACTCAGTCCCTCTGAATTAACACTCAAAGATTTTATTTTAGGATTCACTTACTTTAAGAATCGACAATTTGATTCTGCACTTCAGTGGTTTGGACATCATATACGTAAACAGGGAACATTGAGGGGGTATGCTCACTTTTACCAAGGTGAGATATTCATGGAACGCTCAGAGTGGATGGAAGCTAAGCAACAATACCAACTCGCAATCAAGCATCAAGTGCCAAGAAACTATAACTACAAAGCCAGATATCAAATGGGTGTGGCCAGTGTCCAATTAAAGCATTGGAACTCGGCAGGAAAAGATTTTCGGTACGTGGAAAGAAAGTGGCGGGGAGACCTGGAGCATCCAAAAGTTGTCTTTGAGCTGATGAAGGTTGAGTTTGCCAAAAGGAAAATAGAAAAGCCTGCTATTGGGCTCGTCGAATGTACTATAGATATCCGACCTTTGATGCTGTTCAGAATTGGACCGACAACTTAAAGGTTTCAGAGTATGAGCCGGGCAAAAAAACGGGCTGCACAGTTTCCTATAAAGATCGGTCTAAACGAATTAAGCGGCTACAATGGGAAGGGCAGTCCGAGAAAGCTATGCCGAAATCAACAGTCTGGATGTGGATGAATTGGGTCTCGACCTCTTTCTTTAAGGACCGACTTATAGCCGAGTATTACATTCATCAGGGGTACTCAGACAAAGCTCTTGAAATTTTAATGAAATATCGTGACTCACAAAAGATAATTATGACTTTAATTTACTCTTGGCTAAAGCGGCACAGCGTACGGGTGACTACTTTTTGACGCAAAACACTTATCGACGTGCAATTCAGTTTGCTCGAAGTTCTCGTAAAAAAGAAAAGCCCAATTTAAATCGGCATTTCTCGCCTATCAAAATCGTGACTATGATTTGGCAGCTCAAATGTTTGCGGCACTGACAAAAAACCATCGACGCTCCAGTTTATACCGAGATTCAAAGTGGTATCTGGCATGGACTAAATATTTGCGAAATGACTTTGAAGGGGCACTGAGCGATTTCGATTACATCGAAAAAAAGCAAAAAACTTCGTGGCAATGGCGTTCTTCCATTACTGTGGAAAAGGTTAAGTACTGGAAAGCAATGGCTCAAATGCAATTAGGTCAATTTCAAGAATCATATGAGACAATGCAAAAGCTTTCCAAATTAAAGTCGGAAGACTATTACGGAACGGTTTCAAGTTTTCGCTTACAACAGGTCTATCAAATGGCAAAGGACAGTGGTCACCCTATAGAGACCTCATCGGGTGAAAAGCGATTTATAGCCAACATTGATGAGGGTAAAATAACTCCAGAAGCTGTTTTGCCGGAGGTTCCGGGCGAAGATAAAAATAATCCACCAAAGCCAAACGCCTCAAATTCTGAAGAAGAAGATGATTCCGATTATAACGAAAATTTAAAGGTAGCGTTGGATGAGGAGCCTAGCGATTTCTACTACAGCCTATTTAAAGACGACGTTGAAGAAGAAAGTGAAGAAAATGAGTTCATTACCTATTTTAAACATCCAAAGCTTTCGGATCGTTTTGATCGAGTGAGAGACCTTGTAAGAATTGGGTACAATGAAGCGGCAAGATGGGAGCTGTACGAAATAGAACTTCGAACTCGAAACGAAACTTACCAAAAGTCAATTATGGGAGTATACAAAGAAATTGGTGCGCACAATCGCTCGGCTTATGTGAGTTCCATTTACTTTGGAACCCAAAGAAAAAACTATGGTGTCGAGGGAGTTAAATACCTGTGGGAGCACGCCTATCCGCGCCCTTACCTAGAAGATGTTAAAAGCGCGAGCAATGAGTTTCAGGTTCAAGAAGAATTCATTTACTCTATAATGCGAGCGGAGAGCTTTTTTCGAGCCACTATTGAATCACCTGTAGGGGCCAAAGGCCTTATGCAAATCATGCCCAACACGGGTAGGCAAGTATCGCAGTTGATTGGAGAGCAAGATTTTGTTGTCGAGGATCTTTTAAAACCAAAAGTAAATATTCGTCTCGGCGCAAAGTATTTACAGCGTTTACTTAAAATGTTTGGGGGGCAAATTCCATTGGCTGCGGCGGGATACAATGCGGGCCCTCACCGGGTGGAAACTTGGCTCCACCAATTTGGCGACATGGAAATGGATGAGTTTATAGAACATATCCCCTATCTCGAGACGAGAAACTATGTGAAAAAAGTGTCGAGACACTTTTCCCTTTATAATAAGCTTTATGCAAATAACAGTGTGGCATCCGTTTTTCTCGTGCAGCCAATTAAGCCCGTATTAAATGGTCGAGAGCCCATACGAAGGGAACATTGGAACAAACTCTAAATAAATAGTTTCTGGTCCGCCTACCGTCGCCGAATTGCCTAAAAATACTGCTTAATTAGTATCAAAACAGGTAATTTTACTTCGATTGGTAGCGCAAACTATTGAATTTCTAATGAATCTGAGTGACAAGTTCCCTGGGGTGTAAAGGGGGAACCATGTCCAAATATCTATTTATTGTCCTATCTGCTGTCTTTTTATTCACTGGGTGTCAGAAAAAACAATCGGCCGACTACGGTCTTGATCTCAACAAAACTTTTCGAATGCATTTCAAACCGAACCTCCCACATTGGATTGGACAAAGTCTTCTGATACCACGAGCTCTATGGTGCTTAACAACCTTATGGAAGGTCTCGTGGCCTATGATTTAACTTCAGAAAACTTAGATCTTGTACCTGCATTGGCATTGTCTTGGGAGTCCAACGAAAATGCCAGCGAATGGACATTCAAGTTGCGGAAAGATGTGAAGTGGAGTGATGGCGTTGCATTTACAGCTCAACATGCAGCAGATGGATTATTCAGGCTCATTGATCCAAAAACGGCAGCCAAGTATGCCTATTTTGTATATGGCATTAAAAACGCAAAACCCTTCTCAACGGGAGAGCTCAAGGATGTATCTCAAGTCGGCATAAATGTGATCGATGACTATACAATAAAAATCACTCTAGAAAAGCCAATGAGCTTTTTTCCGCAGCTTCTAACTCATGTTCCTACATTTCCTGTGCGTTTGGATGTCATCGAAAAGTATGGTGATACATGGACCGAGGCTAAAAATATTGTGACGTTGGGGCCCTATAAATTAAAAGTATGGGATCACGACAAAGCGATTGTGCTCGAACAAAACAAAACCTATTTTGGTAGCCCCGCAAAAACACCATTTATTCTTGGCTACATTATCAATGAAACGACAACGGCTCGAAATATGTTTGATTTAGGCCGGTTAGATGCACAAATGGATCTTCCGGCCAACGAATTGGGAATTTTAAGAGAGCGAAAAGAGTTTGACGAACAGCCCATACTTGGAATTTTTTATTTTGGATTTAACACTAAAAAGCCCCCAATGGATAATTTAAATGTACGTAAAGCCATCAGTATGGCGATTGATAAAAATGAAATTGTTAAAATGCTCGGTGGCGGACAAATTCCTTTGAATGGTTGGGTCCCAAAAGGAATGATGGGCTATGACGAAAATATGGGTCTCAAACTGAATGTTGAACAGGCCAATGCTCTCCTAGATCAAGCGGGTTACAAAGATCGATCAAAATTCCCTAGAATTACACTGTCATTTAACACCAATGACAATCACAAGAGATTAGCAGAGAACGTCCAAGCCCAATTAAAGAAGAACTTAGGGATACAAGTGGATCTTAAAAATGAAGAGTGGAAAGTATATTTGGACTCACTGAGAACCGACCCTCCTCATATATTTAGATTGGGTTGGTTGGCAGATATCCCAGACCCAGACAATTTTATGAATTTTCTTTTATCGGATTCTGACAACAATCACACCAATTGGGGAAACCAGAGGTTTGATAAGTTGGTCATTGAAGCCGCATCGGTGACAGATCAAGAGAAGAGACTTGAAATGTATGAAGAGGCTCAAAGAATTTTAGTTGAAAAGGACATACCTGTAATGCCCATTTACACAATGGTGGAAAACATGATGGTCCATCAGCGGGTCAAAAACTTTCCAACTAACGCAATTTCTCAATTGAAATTCAAAAACTTAGAAATAACCAATTAATAAAAAAGGTCGATTGTTTTGAATAGAGCTTTGATCACGAGAATTGTAGGTAGCCTAGCACTCGGGCTTATTGTTCTGAGTGTGCTGATGTCATTTATGGGTTACGAGATTCCAACGGCGCTAGTGTGGGCGGATTTGTTCAGCGCTTTGGGTTTTTTTGCATACTACACTTACTCTCAAAGAATGGGGGCCTATGTCCTCAAACGTCTGGTCGAAGCTGGCGTCACTCTATTTGTAATTGCAACATTAACCTTTGCACTACTTCGTGTGATTCCCGGCGGACCGTTTGATGAAGAAAAAGCACTCCCTCCCGAGGTAAAGGCATCTATAGAGGCGAAGTACAATTTGGATAAACCGCTCTATCTTCAATACGGGATTTACATGGTGAATCTTTTAAAAGGAGATTTAGGTGAGTCTTATAAATATTTAGGTCGTCCAGTTTCACAAATGATTGTGGAAACATTGCCCGCCTCCTTTCAGTTGGGAGTGTTTGCGCTCCTTATTTGTTATATCATTGGAATTCCATCGGGATTGATTGCAGCCTCGAGGCATAATACCTGGGTGGACAATGTGACCATGGTGGGAGCCATTAGTGGCGTGGCACTGCCTAGTTTTGTGGTAGCAGCGGTTTTAATATTGCTATTTAGTTTTCACTGGCAAATTCTACCGGCCGCTTTATGGGATGGTCCGACCTATTATTTACTGCCGATGATTGCTCTTGGGACGCGCCCGGCGGCCGTCATTGCTCGACTGACTCGAGCGAGTGTGCTCGAGGTGATTCACTCCGATTACATTCGGACTGCCAAGGCGAAAGGGCTCAGTCAAAAAAATATTCTATTTAAGCATGTATTGAAAAATTCGTTGATCCCAGTGTTAACATTTTCGGGACCATTAATTTCGGGTCTACTGACAGGGTCTTTTATTATTGAATTTATGTTTGCCATACCGGGAATGGGTAAACATCTCATTCAAAGTGTAACGAATCGTGATTACCCTCTCATCTTGGGTATGACGCTGCTTTATTCGGCTATATTAG
The DNA here is from genome assembly GCA_041391465.1 of Bdellovibrionales bacterium. Taxonomy (GTDB): domain Bacteria; phylum Bdellovibrionota; class Bdellovibrionia; order Bdellovibrionales; family UBA1609; genus UBA1609. The sequence continues at coordinate 94,137 of JAWKNX010000008.1, read as the reverse complement.
TATTGGCAAATTTGATTGTGGATTTACTTTATAGTTATTTTGATCCACGAATTAATTTATCAAAGTAGGGAGAATGGGATTGTCTTTGGCCACAACTGCAACAGTAAATAAGACTGCGAAACCGACTCCGCAAAGGAAAAGCCTTTGGGTGGAAGGGTACCACAGGCACAAAAATAAGGCCTCGGTGGTATCGATGGTTTTATTGTATTGGTCTGTTTGATGGCAATCTTTGCTGAAGAGTTGGCGCCTTACCCATTTGATCGTCCGCACGTCGATGATGCCTTAACACCTCCGAATGCAAAATATTGGTTGGGAGCAGCCTGGGTCGGGACATGCTTTCAAGAATTATTTTTGGTGCAAAAATGTCCATGTCCTGTGGCGATTTATACCTCGATCATCTCACTTTTATTGGTGGTCTGTATGGGTGTGCGGTTTCCGGTTGGATCGGTGGTCGTGTTGACAGTTTAATGATGCGATTTGTGGACATTTTGTATGCCATCCCCACTTTGGTTCTTTTGATTTTAGTAAAGTGTTTTCCGATGCAGTTGATATTTTGAAGATCCGGAGAAAGAAAGCGCTTGTTGGCATATTGATGGCATTGAGTGTGGTGGGCTGGGTGATGCTGGCTCGAGTGGTTCGAGGGCAAGTGCTTCAGGTCAAACAAATGACCTACGTGGAAGCATCAAGCCATGGGGGCCAAGGGGACTTGGATTGTCATAAAACATATTTTCCCGAATATATTGGGCCCGATTGTGGTACTTCTTTCCTACCAAATCCCATCGAATATTCTGTTTGAGAGTTTTGATTTATAGGCTTAGGATTACAACCCCCCTATTCAGTTGAAGTGTTGGCCAGCGATGGGTGGAGAAGCACTTCCCCCATTTGATTCTCTATCCGAGTATCATTTTGTTTTTAGTCATTCTTGCCTTTAACCTTTTCGGTGACGGCCTTCGCGATGCCTTCGACCCAAAAATGCGCGGAAAGCAATAAGTGCCTGGCACACTTAAACGTTAAAAGAAAATGCATTACGTCGCCGTCTTTGACGACATACTCTTTACCTTCACTGCAGGTTTACCGGCCACTTTGATGGCTTGTTCCGACTTTAAATTAAAGGTCTTCACAGTGGTAAACTTCGGCGCGTATAAAGCCTTTCTCGAAGTCAGAGTGGATTACACCGGCAGCACCGGGAGCTTTCGGTTACCGTATAGTCCAAGCTCGAACTTCTTTTTCACCTGCAGTAAAATAGGTCTCAAGTTGCGAAAATAGGGCATAGGCTTCACGAATCAATCGGTTCAAGCCGGGCTCTTTTAATCCACCACCAAGAATTCCTTTCGTCTTCTTCCAATTGAAAATTTCGTTCTCTATGGCACTGCAAATAGTGACGACTTTATTATTTTCTCCTTCGGCCAAGTCCCTTACTTTTTGTACGTGGGGTTCACTTTGGCTTTCGTCTTCGTAGCAACATTGCAGGCATAAAGCACAGGCTTTGATGTTGCTGCAAAGTCGGCATTATTTTGGCCTCTTCGTCATCCAACTCTACACTGCGAGCCGGTTTACCTTCGGCTGCTTCCAGCGCCAGTTTCACTTTAACCATCAAGTCATACTCTTGTTTGAGCTTTGGTCTTTAGACGACTTGACGATTTTTTCGCTCTTCTTGACTCGCTTTTCGACACTTTCCAGATCGGCCAGCATGAGTTCTGTGTTAATGGTATCGATGTCGCCCGGAGCGATCAACTGAGCCACTGACATGCACCACATTGTCGTCTTCAAAACATCTCACAACATGGATAATGGCATCCGTCTCACGAATATTGGCTAAAAATTGATTTCAAGAGACCCTCTCCTTTGCTAGCCCCGGCAACGAGCCCGCTATATCAACAAATTCGATGGCCGTAGGGATTACGCTTTTAGGATTTTGCAGTAAATTGATTTGATCAAGCCGCTCATCGGGAACGGTAACAACTCCAACGTTGGGGTCTATGGTGCAAAAAGGGTAGTTGGCCGACTCAGCTTTAGCGCTGGTGGTGGCTGAAAAGGGTGCTTTTCCCCACGTTAGGTAATCCAACAATTCCGCACTTTAATCCCATAGATCGACTCCAATCATTTAATTAGTAGGATTATTAAACTGGTTTGCGGCTTTGTCCAATCCCAGTTGAACAAATGCTTCGACACCATCAACAATATTATTTAAGTAATCCGAAGGGTTTTTCTTCTTCTTTTGAAAAATCAGAGAGGACATAGTTGAGAACATCCCCACGGCTAATTCTCCCGACACCTAACCGTAATCGCGCATATTGATTACCACCTAAGTGAGCATGAATATCGCGGACGCCATTTTGGCCAGCGTGGCCCCTGTTTTTTTGAAACTTCATGACTTGGTAGGGGAATTCGACTTCGTCGTGCAGCACCAATAGATCGTCCATCTCCACCTTGTAATAATCCATCAAACTTCTTACGGATTGACCCGAGTTATTCATATAGGTTTGTGGTTTTGCCAAGATCACAGGCTCATTGTGGATTCGGGCTTTGGAAACCAGGGCTTTATGCTCTGGTTTAAAGGAGAAAATGAGAATGCTTGGGCAACAGCATCGATACCCAAAGAGCCAACGTTGTGTCGGTTCATCAAATATTTTTGGCCTGGATTACCCAGGCCAACAATGAGCTTCATAGCTTATGAATTTCCAAATGTGAAAGTTGCGAACCTTACTATTAGTCTTTTTTCGCACCCGCAGGAGCGGCTTCGGATGCAGCGCCTTCAGCGGCAACAGGTGCTGGCTCTTCTTTTTCCTCTGTAACCACAGAGCAGGTGCAAAGAGTCATATCTTTTGAAGACAACACCTTGAACTTTTCAGGGACACTCACATCAGAAACGTGAATGGAGTCGTTGATATGCAAGTGACTTACATCAACTTTGAAAAATTCTGGTATTTCATTAGGTAAACATTCAATCTCAATTTCACGGTGAGCAATGTGTGATAATTCACCATCAGCAGCTCCAGCAGGTTTCCCTTCGAACTTCACTTCGATATGGACCCGAACTGATTTCTTCATATCAGGTGCATAAAAATCAATATGTGTGGGGATGTGTGGTCGGGTGCCGGCTGACACTTTTTACTAGTGCCGGGACCGTCTATAGACTCGCCTTTTACAGTAAAAATCGTGTTTTCGTATCGCTGACCCATAGTGCCTTAACAGCATCGTTTTGTTGAATAACGATAGCTTTACTATCAAGTTTCGGCCCATAAATAACAGCTGGAATAATTCCTTCTTTTCTGAGGCATTGACAGTCCACTTTCAGGAGTTCTATCTTTTGCGCGCCTACTACAACTATTTCTTCTGCCATTTTACTTACCTCTTTCTCAATGTTTAATCGAACAGCGAAGTTACTGATTCATGACTGTAAATTCGCTTAATAGCTATCAACAACGACAGGTGCCACTGAAACCACTTTCCCAATTTTAGAACTCTGCTTTCCGGCTTCACTCAAGGGGATAGTGTCAGAGACCATAATTCGCTCTAACCCACATTCATTAATTCTTGAGATGGCAGGACCCGAAAACAACGGGTGTGTACATACTGCGAAAACCTGTTTTGCACCATTTAGGAGCAGGCTGTCAACAGCTTGCGTGAGGGTGCCACCCGTATCGATCATATCATCGACGATGATGGCAATTTTACCTTTAACGTCCCCAATTAGATGATAGGCTTTGGCTTCATTGGGCCCTAAGCGCCTTTTATCTATGATGGCAATGGGGGCCTCAACTCGTTTGGCGAAAGCGCGGGCTCTCTCAACTCCGCCGGCATCCGGACTCACAACGACGTAATTTTCTCCAGAACCATATTCTTCGCGCCACCGACGGGCCATTGTTGGAATGGCAAACAGGTGGTCGACGGGGCAATTGAAAAAACCTTGAATCTGCGCCGAATGGAGATCCACAGTGAGAACTCGATCTGCTCCGGCAGCAGTGATGAGGTCGGCAACGCATTTAGCTGAAATGGGGGCCCTTGGGGCCACTTTTCGATCCTGCCGAGCATATCCATAGTAAGGAATGACGGCGGTGATTGAGTTAGCACTGGCACGACGCAAAGCATCCAAAGTGATGAATAGCTCCATATAATGTTCGTTGGCTGGAGGGCAGGTGCTTTGGATAATATGCACATCGGCTCCTCGCACGCTTTCGTGTATTTCAACCTGAACCTCTCCATCGGAAAAGTGACTGATATTACTTTTGCCGAGTGGAACCCCCACATGCTCCGCAACTTTTCGAGAAAATTCGGGAGCGCTATTACCACTAAAAATTTTAAGTTCTCTCATAGTGGTCTCATTTATCTTATCTCATTGGCAAAGTCTAGGTTTGGCCGGTTGTCCGAGATGAAAAACCGAAAAAAACATGAAATAGAATGGACCACGATACGCGCCCTAGGCACAGAATCTGTGGATTTTGGCTTGCCACACAAACTTCAACTTTTGATAATTAAAGTCTATGGAAACGGAAAGAATTAGCCGCAGAAACGTCGGCCCTGGGAAAAGTGGACAGTGGGGAATCTACGAGGTTCCCAAACGTGTAGACGCCTTTAATTTTGAGGACTTTTCAGAGCAACTGAAAAACTATGTAAACACCAAGGGCCCTTGGGTCGCGTTAGATTGCTCAACAACGACATTTTTGAGTCTTATTGCCATAAAGTTCATCTCCGAACAGGCTGATATCCTAGTGGGAAAAAACGGTGGCATGGCCATCATTGGCCCCACTGAAAAATTAAAACGGCAAATCTCTATTTATGCCACTTTAGATAATATAATGGTCGTCAGCGATCCGGAAAAGCTCTCAAGTTAATGTTAAAAAACCTCAGATAATTTACGTATGGCTTGTGCTCGGTGAGAAACTTTGTTTTTAAAGCTGAGCCCCAGCTCAGCAAATGTTTTAGTTTCACCTTCAGGGATAAAACACACGTCATAACCAAAACCTTCAGTGCCGGCGACCTTTTTAGAAATTTCGCCCTTAACAACGCCTTCAAAAATATGCTCAGTGCCCTCAGGGGAAATAGCAACAATACAACACTTAAACTGAGCAGATCGATCAGTTGGCGTGCGTAAGTTGACCATTTTCATAACCTTGGCGACATTTTCATGATCAGTCGCCTTATCACCGGCATATCGAGCACTGTGTACGCCCGGTAAATTTTTAAGGCCTAAAACTTCCAAGTCCGGAATCTTCAGCCACCACCCAGCTGTCTCCATCGACCATTGATCTCAGGGATCTTGCTTTTATTCTCGCATTTTCCTCAAAAGTTTCTCCTGTTTCTTTAGGAGAAAAATAATTTTTTAAATTTTTAGGAGTTTTGAGCTCAATATTTTTAGAAAAAAGTAACGATTTGAATTCATTAATTTTACCTTGGTTCGAGCTTGCAATCCAAACCACCATTTAAAGTACCTCAGATAGAGTATTATTTTGCATCTCAATTAATTCACGACATCCTTTTTGTGCCAGCTCAATCATATTTTGCAGTGATTTATGTGAAAATGATCCGGTTTCTGCAGTGCCTTGAATTTCAACAAATTCATCTTCGTCGTTGATGACAAAGTTCATGTCGGTATCGATGTTCGAATCCTCATCATAATTGAGATCCAAGAGTGCTGTATCACCATTTAAACCTATGCTAATAGCTGCTATATTACACTTAATGGGATCCTCTTTAATTTCGCCTTGTTTCATTAGAAATTGGATGGCCATTTTTAAAGCGACAAACGCTCCGGTTATTGCTGCGGTTCTCGTACCGCCGTCTGCCTGAATAACATCACAGTCCACCGTAATTTGTCGCTCGCCTAATTTTTTAAGGTCAATACAAGATCTCAATGACCTTCCAATAAGTCGCGATATTTCCTGACTCCGACCACCAGAGGAAGTTTTATCTCTACGCATTCGACTGTGTGTGGATCGAGGTAGCATACCGTATTCGGCAGTCACCCATCCCTCGCCAGATCCCATTAAAAACTTGGGTACTCCCGGCTCAACAGAAGCGGTACAAATGACATGGGTGTGGCCCATTTTTATCATCACGCTGCCTTCGGCATGGCGAATGATATTGGGTTGAATTTCTACAGGTCTTAATTGATTGGGCTTTCGGCCATCCGTCCTCATTGATCCCTCGCTTTTTTTTGGACCCGTAACATAGAGTTTATCGAGGGGGCTTGTCCATAGATTCTTTGAATTTAAGGATACCTTTATAGATACTATTGGCTAATTTATATTGATGCGCAGAAGTACTGAGCAATTTCCCTTCTTTTTGATGGGTAAGAAACCCCAATTCCACCAGAACCGAGGGCATTGGTACATTGGAAATGACATAAAAGGGGGCCTGTTGAATGACGTGTTTTTTGGGCTTTAGCGTTCCATCCCACTCTTCGACTAAGCTTTCTGAAAGGCGGGCGCTCTCTTGAATACTTCGATTCCGAATGATGTCCTCTAATATACTCGCCACATAAGCGTTGTTGTGGCGGGGGCCAAATGCCAATCGCTCTTCATCTGTGTTGTGACCATGGTGATGGAGCTCCCTTCTTGCAAGGAACATAGTTTCAGAGTCCGGGGGGAGTTGATTCTGGAAAAAAAATTCAGCGCCCTTTGCCCTACGATCTGGTGATGAATTGGCATGTATGCTTACGAATAAATCGCCATGATTTTTCAGCGCCAATTCTGCTCGTTCTTTCAATGTTAGAGCTACGTCTGAATTTCTTGTCATTTTTACGTCGAAATTCTTATTTTTTTTGAGTAATTCCGCAACCTGGCGAGCTACAGCCAAGGTAATTTTTGATTCCACTTTTGACTTTTAACGGCTCCCCGATCATACCCACCATGCCCCGGATCTACTATGACGGTAAAAGCAAGGGACGGGAAAACGTATAAACTCACCATGAGAGCGAAAATCAATCGTTGGGCCATATTCTTAATTTTACTATGTAACTGGCGGTAGAGCGACGATCGCCAAACAGGCATTAAAAATCCAGAACATGCGACTAGGTAAAATTTTCCAAAGTAATTTTAGGTAAAAAAAATGACGACCTGGGGGTAAAGAGGGGGGGCCAGGCCGCCAAGGGGGATATTGCTTGTTAATAGCAATGGGTGTGCCACATTTACGTGCCTCCAACTTCAATAAACAACCCGTTCAGCCCCATTAATTTGAGTCGAGTTGAAAGAAATTCCTTATATTTTTCAGTGAAAATCGCACTCTCACTCCGGTTGAAAAAAGGTGGAAACTTCAAGCCGTTGAAAACATACGGTTTTATTGAATCAAATTGAGACAAATCACCGGTAAAACCCTGGAACCATTCTGGTGTTTTGCCCTGAAAGTTATTCATAGTGTTTCAAACTAGAACAATTCACCCAAAAATCTTGAATAAATTTAAATCCTTGGTCCAGCTTCCGATAGGACTTTTATACGGGCGTTACACTTAAAAGGATGCGTATAATGAAACACCTAAAGATTATCGTTGTGGGAATTTTCTTATTGATGACATCTAACGTGGCATTGGCCGAACTTGATGATGTCGAAATGGAGCTGGAATCTGCAAAGTCAGATTCTGCAGCTGCTCAAGAAGAAGCTGAAGCTGCAGAGCAGCGACTTCAAGAGGCCAAAGATCGCGAAAAGAGAATGGTTCAGGAAGCTCAAAATGAGTTGGCCCAGGCGAGAGCGACTGAAAGAGACGCTAAGGTGGAAATTAAGCAACTCAATGAACAGATCGAAAATTATCAACAGAAGATCAAAAAGGCTGAACTCGATAAGTTGCAAGCTCAGGAACGGATTCAAAAGGCCATTCAAAATACTGAGAAATCCAAAATTGATTATGAAGCCAACGTGAAAATACATGAAGAAAAAGAAAAAGAGTTGGCAAAGGTCAATGATGAATTAGATATGAAACTTGAGGAATTGAGGGTCAGTAGAGAAAAGCTGACTGAAGCTTTACAGCGCAGAAACATGACTCAAGAGCAATTAAAAGAAAGACAAATAAAACTTCAAAAAACCAACGTCAGTTAATGAAACAAAAAGCTTTGGCAAAACAAAAAACTGAAAAATATGCCGAAGAAATTAAAGATTTTAAAATGAAAGCAGAAAAGTACCGAATGCAGGCAGAAGACAATGAGAAATCGGTAAGAAAATATAAAGCGCAGTTAGAGCGATTAGAAGAAGAGCATGCATTGTCTAAACAAGAACTCGCAAACGCGCGTGACCGCGAAAAGCAAAGTGCAAAAATGTTGGCTGAAATGAAGGCGACCAACGCAGCACGCGCAGAAAAACTGAAAATGGAAAGAGATAACAATCAAAGCAGTGCAAAAAGATCAGAAAAAAGATCACTTGCAAATTTAAGAGAAGCCCAAGCTATGGACGCTAACGCGAGTTTGCCAAAAGATAGCTCTGGGATGCAAGTGGATCTAAAAAAGTCAAATTCCAACAGTAGCCGCCCACGTTTAGTGAGCCTTAAAACAGATTGCAACTTGAGATCAAAACCTTCAGGTAGTTCTTCAAAAATGAAAACACTGTCTCGGGGTGAGAAAGTCTTTGTCAAAAAATATAAATCAAGTTGGTATAGATCTTACGACAGCAAGACAAAGCAAAGCAGTGGATTTATATCTAGGGGATGCTTTTAATGAAATGGTATTTGTATAATACAAAAACCAGTCAAAAAATAGCGGGTCAAGGGGAAGAAGAATTGATCCGTTTGGCCTACGCTTTAGGGGAAGCGGCGCTTTGGAACTGGGTCGCGCATGTAGAAGGTCACAATGGATGGAAGCGAATGCGGGAAATGGGCCTGCATCTTCGATATACCTTGAATGAATCGGAAGCCTATCCTCCTACACCAAAACAAAAACTAGCTGACGATATTGCGGGTAGGGATATCGAAGGTTTCCAGGGAAACTCCATTCAAGAACAGGAATCCAAAAAGAAAAAGAATGTTAAAAATCAGGTTCTTTACACTTCTCACCCGGATGGAAATTTAATTGTCGATGAAAATACCGACTATCAGGTCAGAGAGTTTGAACGCTATGAAGAAAGGTACCGAGTCATTATCGAGGCGAATGGAAAATCATTTGAAACATTCTCTCAAGACATCTCCGTTGGAGGGGTTCTTTTGGAAGATCCGGTTCCTGACTGGGTCGTTGGTTATTGCAATATTAAAATCATTAAACCCCAAAAACGTGAAGAAGTTCAACTGATGTGCTCCCTCGTTGAATCGGATGACCCAACTAAGGCTCGATTTCGAGTTGCACTGGCACCGCTTAAAAGTCTCGAAGATGAGTCTGTCTTGGATGATTGGTTAGCTGCAGGCTAAACCTGTAGACCTTCAGGCATCCCTTCAATAAACACGCTTTGTGTTGGAAATGCGAAACTTATATCTAGCCGCTTTGCTAATCGCATTATCTCTAAATTAACATTTTGCTTTGCTAATAACTCTCCACTCCAGTCGGGTACTTCAACGAAGTAATATACCATGATGTTTAAACTTGAACTGCCAAACCCACGAAATGCCACATGGAAGTTTTCTTTGTTTGTTACAGGGCTAGCTAAAATGATGCTTTTTATTCCTGCCATAAAGGCTTCAATTTTTTCAGGAGGAGTATCATAAGTGACTCCAAGGGAGACATTTTCTCGCCTGTATTTACGAGCGCCCATATTGTCTATCGCCACCGTTGCCATTTCCATATTGGGGACACTGACTAAAGAGTTGTAAAATGTGCGAATTCTTGTGGAACGAAAGCCAATTTCTTCTACAGTCCCTTCGGCATTACTTGTCTTTATCCAGTCGCCAACATGAAAGGGTCTGTCCAATAGTATTCTAATTGAGCCAAATAAATTTGCAGCCGTATCTTTCGCGGCTAAAGCAAAAGCTAAGCCCCCAAGCCCCAATCCTGCCATGAGCGACATCACATTAAAACCGAGACTTTGAATAGTCATCAATGCGCCAAATACAACTATACCGATTCGCATCGCTTTGGAAAGAAGTGGTACCAGCTGATCATCCAAAGTGGATTTCGTCCGATCGGTCACCCTTTTCATATAATTAGTTAATACATCGGAAAAGTTATAGGCCGCCCAGGTAACGCTCACCGCAAAGGTGATTTTGATAGCAACTAAAAAAATGGAGAGAGCAATTCCTTCAAGTTTTATGGCGTATATAGATATATACCAGAAGCCCGTAGCAGCAATGAGCCCCATTGGTTTTTCCATCGCGAGAAGCGTTGTGTGGCGAACACTATTTTCTTTACGTACGGTGAGTTTTTTTAAAACTATTATTGCGAATTCAGTAGCTACTTTTAAAATAAAACCGATTAATAATGCCGCGAAAATACCAATCCATTGCCAATTGGAAAGACCGAGATTTTTGTTCTTCGCCCATTCAGGAGCAATTTCTTCAATGAGTGGCTCGTCAAATGCGGCCCCTTGTCCGCTTCCATCTAAATAGGGAAGGTCTTTAACGGTAGCATAATCCTTTTCAGACCTTTCAACTGTATCTGGCGTGAATAAATACATGCCATTGCGCTCGGATTTTTCATCTTTTATTTGATAAATCGTAATTTCAGTATCTTTGAGGCGCCATCTTGAAATATCCGAAGAGTCCGGAATCAAAGAAAAATCTAACACGATCACTCGATCGATGACTTCTTTTAAAAAAATGGCAGCCTTACTTCCATATTCATCACGAATGATCGGGTTGACATTCGATAAGTCCAAACAACGAACAGCATCGTGAATCCTATTTTTTAACGCTTTATTGCCCGTCGTAACACCAACTCTGTAATCGTTCATTGCAGAGTAAAACGACTTCATCGTGTCTCTGGGAGAGTCCAGTTTCAATGGTTTTAAAGGGCTACCCAGGGCAGGCACACCAAGCATTGATAAAAATAAAATAAGTACGCTAAATTTCATTAAAACTACTTTCTAGGTTTAAAGCCCACCACCATTAAATGAAGAGAGCGAGGTGTTAGTGGCCAGTAAAAATAGGAAGATTTTTCGTGAGGGTCAAATAGTGTCTCGGTTTGATGATCTCGAATGGTATTGTTGCGACTCATCCGTGCCAGGTTTTCTACATTTACGGGTGCACTGAGGAAGAGCTTGCGTTGCGTTATTGTGGTGTGGGGAAATATCTGGCCGGAAAATTCCTCATGAAAACTGATTAAGTTAAATTGAGAAAGCCCATCAATAAAGTTTTTTGCGCAGGTCATATCGAACTGTTGGTCAATTGCCATTTGCCCCAAGAGATTGCAAAATAAAATACAACTCTTTTCCGGATCAAATTGTCTGCTTTTTAGGTCATTTATAAATTGAGTCGGGCTGGAAAAGTCGACATATAATTTTTTATGCTCAATTGTTTTTAAACGAGGGTGAGCCAAATTGAAAAATGTTTTCGAAAGCGGATCGGGGTCAAAAGCGATAACGCTTTCGAATCGCTCCAGCCAATTTGATTCGAGCAAATAACCGCCACTTGGCCCGATCAATACAATTTTTTCATCATTTAGGGGAGGGAGGCGCAAAAGTAACTCTTTTCTAGCTTTGCGCCATAGGTTCCAACTGTATTTTAAACTGTTGTAGTGATAGGTTAAGCCGCCTGATGGATAAAAATATCTTTCCATTCAATTATGATATTTGAGGACTTATGGATTTGCAATTGACCATTTTAATTGTAGCGGCACTACTGACCTCTTTAGTGTCAGGGCTCATTGGTATGGCTGGCGGTATAATTTTACTTGCTGTTATGGATATGTTTATCCCACTCTCTGCTTTAGTTCCTGTACATGGAGCAGTACAGTTGATCAGTAACGGAACTCGAGTTTCGTTGCATATAAAGCATGTAAAATGGAGTATAGGTTTACCACTAGTTTTAGGAGCTGGAGTTGGGGCCTTAATTGCATCGACATTTACAATGCAGTTGCAATCACAAGAAGAATTTCGAATTCTTTTAGCTGGCTTCATATTGCTTATGACATGGAAACCAAAGTTGAAAAAAGGTTTCCAATGGGCAGGTAAATTTTATTTAGTGGGGTTAGTTAGTGGTATTGTTTCGATGCTGTTTGGAGCAACGGGGCCGTTTTTAGCCCCATTTTTTCTCAATGAAAATTTGGATCGATTTCAGATTATTTCGACAAAAGCTTTTTCGCAAATGGCGGGGCACTTTTTTAAAGTCATCGCATTTACCATTTTGGGGTTTGCTTATTCAGAATATGCGTTTACGATTTTACTAATGGCGGTGGCTGTTGTACTTGGAACCTACATCAGTAAAAAGATTCTACGAAAATTTGATGATAAAACATTTTTAATCTTATTTAAGGGCGTTATTACACTACTATGCATAAGAATGATCATTTTATACTTTCAATGAAATCGCTAAAGAAGATTTTGCAGCAGACATTTTGTTGTGCATTAGCGGTAATTCCTCTGCAAAAGCAGGGTGATTGGCAAGTTTTGAAGTTCAGCAAATTGCCACCACACCAGGTGAGCTTTGAATCTACGGGAATGAAGATCAAAGTCAATAAATCAGCAATGCCGCTAATTTACCCTTTAGCACCATTTACCAATGTGAGTAAAATACGAATAAAAGGTACTTTGAATGGACAACTCAATTTAGCTCAGCCAGAGCTACAGGGCCAGAAATGTTGTGATGACCACGTTTTAAAAATAGGTTTGGTCGTAAAGGGCAGTAAAAGATTAAATTGGCTGCAAAAACAAATCGCTCCTAGCTGGGTCAAAAAATTATACTCTCTGGCTCCAAAAAATGGTGGTATTGAGCACATTTACTTTTTGAGTGCAGTAAAAGACAAAGAATTATTGGGTAGAACGAGAAACCATCCTCTCAATGAAGAGTTGCTCAAAGAGAAAGTAGCTTGGCAAATCAGCGAACCTGGAAAATTTGATTTAGAGTATACACTCGACCAACCGATAGAGACCCTCGCATTGTGGTTGTCTGTTGACGGAGACGACACAATGTCGACCTTTGAACTGCAATTGAGTTCTATCGAGTTACAATAGCTCAAAACTAGCCATTAATCCCAATTACCTTTTGTCTAGTTTTCTTATCATTCCTAAAAATAGCCGCAACCAGTTTAAATTTCCAAAATGATACTCGAAATAATAATGTGTCATTGGAGGAATATAATGTCTCTCATAAATGGTTGGAAAAACAAATATAAGTTGTCTTCTCTCAAAGCCAAAGTTCTATTTATGGTGGGCGCAATGCTTTCCATCTTTACAGTCATAGCGGTCGTGCAAGTGTATTTTCTGTATGCAGAGCAAAGGAGAAATGCTGGTGCCGATGTTGAAAGCTATGTTTTGACAATGGCTGCTGGTATTGGGCAGAAATTTGACCAAAACTATTGGGGAGTTCAAAATTTTGCAATCAATAAAGTATTTGAGTCAAATAATGCAGAAGAAATCACTCGGGTTTTAGATACATATGCACACAGTAATTTGGCGTTTGGACTAATTCTATTTCTTTCCCCTCAAGGTGAGTTTATTGCGTCCAATAATACGACATTGGCTGGTGATACGGTAAATAAGGGGTTTTTGAAAGCCACTAATTTTTCCGACCAGAATTGGTTTAAAAACCCAATCAATGATGTTTTCTCAGACGATGAAGATTTAGGAAGAATGGGGACTTTTGTAGAAGATGCTCAATTTGACCCTGTGTTGTCAAAAGCATTGGGTCGGCAGGTATATGGAGTTAGTTTTACGACTTCTGTTAAAAACTCTGCCGGAGAAGTTCTCGGAGTCTTATCATTAAGAACCAACTTTTCCTGGGTAGCTGATCGAATTACGACTATGTACGAAACTCTCCAACAAAAAGAAGTTAAAAAAGTGGAAGTGGTTATGGTTGGAGATAAAGGGCAAATCCTTTTGCACTATGAACCGTTTTACCGCAAAAACACTCAAATGCAGTATGATGCTGCCGAATTAGGGGTCATCAATGCGGCTCAGGCCGGATTTGCAGGTGTTGATTTGGCTCTAGCCAACAATACGGGATATTTAATGGGGGAGTGGGCTTTCGGCGGGAGAGACAAAGCTTATGTTGGCTATTCCACATTAAAATTTGATACGCTTCAAGAGTTGGGTTGGGGATTGACTATGTATATAGAAGAAACTCAACTGACGGGAGCACTGGCAAATCAAGTGAATCTATTTTATGGATTAATTATTTTGTTCAGTTGTTTATTTACAGTCATTTCCTGGAAGATCACAACTGCTGAGTCGGACGCTTTGGTTTTTGAAACTAACAATTTAAAACAAAGGTCGGCCTCTTCGATATCGACAAGTGGCAATTTAAACAAAGTAAGCTCTGAATTATCAGATGCGGCTCGATTGCAACAAGAGGCCGTACAAGAAACCATGGCTGCACTCGATCAGATGATGTCAATGCTAGGCAATACAAACAAATATGTAGAAGAGTCATTGCAGTCAGCGGACGGGGTTAATCAAAAAACAAAAGATGGGACTCATATAATGAATCGAATGGAAGAATCGATGAGTTCGATTCAAAATTCCAATAAAGATTTAGAGTCTATGGCAAAAATTATTCAAGCCATTTCTGAAAAAACAAATGTAATCAATGAAATTGTTTTTAATACCAAGCTGCTTGCGTTTAACGCCTCAATTGAGGCCGCGCGTGCAGGTGTGCACGGTAAGGGTTTTGCGGTGGTTGCAGAAGAGGTCGGAAGTCTGGCCCAGCTATCTGGAGAAGCAGCAAAAGATATTGAAGACCTCATCAAAGAATCTCAATCACAAGTGCAAAATGTGGTTGGTGATATTCGCGAGCGAATTTCACAAGGAGACAAGGTTGCGGTTGAAGCTTCCGAGAAATTTGGGGAAATCGCGTCAGATTTATCGATAATGACGCAAAAAGTACGAGATATTTTGGGCGCTACTGCTGAACAAGAAGCGGGTATAAAGAAAGTCAATGAGGCAATGAGAAACATTGATGATTTGACCCACAAAAACCTGTCTTTGGCACATGACTCAGATTCTCTAGCGAAGTCAATGAATGAAGAGGCGCAAAAGCTAGAATCGATCATGGAAAAAGTAAGGGCATTGATCCTTGGTGAGGGTGATATTAAAATGGGCCCTATGAGTTACAAAAGTAACAGCGGAAATCAAGGACTACCTTTTGGTAAGAAAAAGAAAAAGAAATTTGACTACAGTCGAAACAAAGCTTCATAGATGATACGGTGATTTGCCAACTTTAAAGTTGGCAAACATCCTGCTATCAAGACATTCGTCTGAACACAATTGACTCTCCCTCGACTTTTGTTTTCCCGCCCTGGGCAAATGCGTCGAAACAAATACAGGAAATCCTTCAGCTTTTATTAATTTACCGGGTTCTGGCGCCGATAAGTATAAAGACAAGGTATAGGTGCATACATGGGCTTTGACTACGATAAATTAAAATCTAAGCATGAGGAACAAAATCAGTGGGCGTCCTACAGTGACTTGTTTATGGTTTTGTCTGTTGTGTTTTTATTACTTTACGTAACAACCAGTTTAAGAGGTGGAACTACCAGCCTGCAAAATAATATTGAATACCAAGAGCTCATGAAAGAAGTGACGGAACTTCGTCAAGAGATAAAGGCCTATGAGACAATCAAAGAAGATCACCTAGCCCGTGAAGCATCCAAGAGTGAACAAGAAAACTATAAAGAGCTAATGAGCAAACTGGATCTTCTTCAAGAGGACGCACAAAAAGAAGCTGATGAACTAATGCAACAGGCTGAAGAAAACCAAAAGAAAAAGACGGCGCTGAACAAATATCAAAAGATGATTCAAAATATTATAAATGCCAATGTCGTAGCCAAATCCAGAATCGTCAAAAGGGATAAGACAATTGTAAAAAAAGATTTAACGATCGAAGAGAAAAAACAAGTCATTGCTGAAAAAAGACAGCAGATCCAGATGCTCAATCAAGACATTCAAGAAAAAGAAAAAGAAATCCAGAGCAAGGAATCAAAAATTATATCTAATAATGAAAAAATTCAAGAGATGAATTTAGAGTTAGAGTCGAAAATTTCACAAATTGAAAAAGAACGACAAGAGGGTGTTAGAAAACAGCGCGAGGCAAAAAAACTAATTGCTGAAATGCGTGCGAAGGCTCAAGCGAGAATTGAAGCATTGAAAGATCAGAATAAAACGGTTGAGCGACAGATGAATAGGATTGAACGAGAGTTGGCATCTGCTTCGAATTTACTCGAAAAAAAGAACCAAGAAATTCAATCTCAAGCTGAAAGAAGAAAGGCTTTGCAAGCGAGACTTCAAAGAGAAAAATTACGAGCTCAACAAGTTCAAGAGGAATTAAATACTGAAGCCCAAAAAAGAGCTGAACTCGACTCAAAGCTTCAAGAAGAATCTCAAAAAACAAGTCAACTTAACTCTAAGTTACAGCAGGAAGAAGAGAAGAGAAGTCAGTTAGCTGCAGCCTTGAAACAAACAAAAAACGAAGTGGCCTCGAAGGAATCAAAGATTTCAGATTTGACAAAAGAGTTCAAGGCAAAGTTGGCACAAGAACGAGCAAAAGCGAATGCAAGAAAAAACCTCATTGCTAACATAAAGAAAAATTTTAAAAATGCTGGGATAAAAGCAAAAATCGATGGGAAAACCGGAGAAGTCATTCTTGAATTTGGAGACGAATACTTTGACACCGGTCAGGCTAATTTGAAAGAAAACATGCAAAAGATTCTTAACAAATCAGTACCGATTTATGCACAGAGCTTGTTTCAAAAGAAAGAGATAGCAAAAAAAATTGCGAATGTAGAGATCGTAGGTTTTGCGTCTCCGACTTACAAAGGAAAGTTTGTTGATCCAGACAGCCTTAAGCCTGAGGATCAGAAGGCAACCAGCTATAACTTGGATCTTAGTTATCGTAGAGCTAAATCAATTTTCGATCATGTCTTTGACACTAGGAAAATGACTTTCGAGGAGCAGGCACGTTTAAGAAAAATAATTAAAGTGACGGGTCGCGGTTATCTTGACGTGGCCAACGAAATTAAGACCGATAGAAATACCGCATCTTCGATTTCTAGTCAGCAATTTTGTCAAGAAACAGATTGTAAGAAGTATCAGAGAGTAATTATTAAATTTAACCTTAAAAACTAAGGAAAGAGTTATGATAACCCAAGAGATGGTAGAAGGATTGGTAAACTTTTTAGTGAAGTTTTCGACAGATATGTTGATGCCCACAATGGGTGTTCTATTTATTGTCGGTGTCGTCCTAAGAGGGCTTATTTACTTCACTGTAAAAAGGGAGTATTGGTTCGCTCGCGAATTTGAAAAAAGGGTTCACGAGTTTATGGATGAAAGTGATGATCGAGGAGAAATGTCGTTCTTTATTCTCACGAAACACCTTCTGGAAAAAACTTACTATGAGTTATTCACAAAAAGAGCTCTACATAAACGTAGAAACAGTGATTTTATCATGTCGATGAGTGACCGAGTGTTTTTGATCCAGCATGGGGTGGCAATTTTGGTGCGGGATACACTGAAACAAATCAAATATTTGAAACACACTGATCATATCCCGAAACTGAAAGATATTTCAAAAAATGTGTTTTCAAACAACGCAAGTTTTTCACGTGTTTTTGGCATAATACCGGCTTCTTTGTTCAATGATGTGCTCAATATTTTACCTGGAATTTTTATTATTTCCGGTATTTTTGGGACCTTTTTGGGGATCATGGCTGCTTTGCCTGAATTGGGCACAATGGATTTGGCGGACCCAGCTGGTGCAAAATTAATAATGGACAAATTCTTGGTGAAAATTTCGTTTTCTATGAGTTCTTCAATTCTAGGAATTGTACTTTCAGTAACGTTAACGGTTATTAATACGACAACGAGTCCGGAAAAATTGTTTATTTCGATCGTCGATCGTTTTGAAAATTCACTAGATATCCTTTGGAATCGTAGTACTGATAATAGATTACCAGAGGATATCCCTGAATTTGATGAGCATAGAGATCCGATTGAAGTATTGGCTACTAAGGCCCTAGAGGAGCAGTTAGCAAAGGACAAAGCCGAGTTAAGGAAGAAAAAAGAGCAGCTAAAAAAGATATCTGCATAAAAGACAAAGAGGTCTAGATGAGTGAGGCGGCCACCAGGGATGTAGGTGCATTGCCCATTAAAATTACTTTCTGCATGCCGACGAGTGATGAAGAGCGCTTGGTGGTAGGATCCACCATCGTTGTTGGACGTGGGTCCAGTGCGGATGCGATATTTTCCCACAGCGAACTGAGTAGGAAACACTTTCGAATCGATTTGTTTGATGGGGCCCTTTATATAACGGATTTAAATTCATCAAATGGTACACATATCAATGGCCAACAGCTGGTTCCAGGTGAACCGACACCGGTATCTCCCGATGATAGAATTGGATTTGGTGGGCCACAACTTTATTACTTCAAAGTTACTTTCGGAGAAAGCCTGTCTGAAAGACAAGGATCTAATTCTGCGAATAAAGCCTTAGGTCCCCAATTGAAAATTGTAAACAAAGAGGATAAAAGTAAGCATTTTCTCCCTGAAGTCACCAGCGCAGACGACTCCGGGTTGAGCCTCGATGTGACTCCTATAGATGAATACGAAGTGGACAGTTCGGCCCAGGCCCAGGCAGCTCCTGGATTTGAAAATGTAGCAACTGCGGAGCAAAAAGAGGCATTCCATGATATTCGGCGCGCAGAAGCAGTTATAAAAGGATTGGATATTAAGAAAAAAAATATTCAAGCACAAGTCAACAATTTGAACTCTTCAAAAGTTCAAATGGAAAAAAAGCTCAACGAATATAATGGAAAGCTCGAGCAATTAGATGCTGCCATTCGTGCGTACCAAGATAAAGCAAAGGAAATAGAAAACTCTCTGCAGCACCTGCAAAGAGATCAAGAAAATGAAAAAGAAAAATTACAAGTTTTATATGAGGAAAAGAAAAAGGCCATAGCTGAAAAAAAGGTGTTAGCCGAGGAGATTAAAAAGCTGGCCGACGAAAAAGAGTTCGCCGCCGCAGAAAAAGCGAAATATACCTCGCAATTGGAAAAACATAAAAAAGAAACAGAAGAGGCAATTAAGAAGCTTGATCAAGCCAGGGCGGCTCACTTCGAAGATGAACAAAAGGCATTAGAGAAGGCTTCAAAGGCAAGATCGATTTTAACAGAATTGAATTCCAATATTGATTTACAGAACATCACAATAAATGACTTTAAAAAATCGATTTCACAACTCGATATCGAATTGGCGAGTAAAAAGGGCGAGCTCAACCAATCCATTGAACGCTTCCAGTATTATGTTGGCGCGAATAAAAAAATAATGGATCAGCATAAAGATATCAAAGACGATTTTGAGAAAATAAAGATTCAATATGATGACTTCGTCAGACAATTAAACATAAAAAAGCGTGATTTGAATATTCAAGATGAAAAGGAAAGGGAGAGCAGAAACCAAGCCGTGCATAGAATGCATATGCTCACAGAGCGGATGTCTGAGCTAGAAGAAGAAATTGAAATCAAAAAAAATACTATTGCCGAATATGATGGAGAGGTAATAAATCTACAGAAAAAAATTGAAATAAAAAAGAACGAAATCAATGAAATAGGACAGCTTCTCAATAACAAAGCGAATGAGCTTTCTATAAATAAAGAAAAAGAAGAAGAAATTGATGCTCGGATTTTAGAAAAAGATAAAAAGGCTGACGAAATTGATAAGGAAATACGAGATCGCACATCAGAACTGAGGAACAAGGAAAGCGAACTCGCCCTCAAGCAACAAATTATTGAGCAGCATGATGAAAAAGTATCTAAAATCAGTTCTGAAATGGACGAGTTACAAGCGAGTCTCAGCGAACTGAGGGAGGCTGAGAAATCGCTTAATGAACAAATTCAAGATCTTGAACATCAGAAAAAGATAAAATCAAGAGAGTTAGAAGAGCATGTAAATTTATTGAATGAAAAAAGAGATGTACTCGTCAAGGAATTCGATAATTTTAAATTTAAATTGGAATCGGACAAAGAGGACCTATCAAAAAATCACGCTAACTTCAAAGAATCCATTGAGTTTGAAAGGTTAAAGCGCGAAGAAGAGTTAAAAAATGTAAATGATCAAATTGATCTGAAGGTTAAATCTGAAAGCGCGCTTGTGCAAAGTGAGGTGGCCAAATATCGTCAACGACTTGAGGATGAGCTCGATGATTTAAAGCAAGAAAAGCTTCAATTAGAAAAAGAAATAAACCAAATGGAGCGACTACAGGAATCTAAAGAAGATATGTTGGAGCGAGAATTTCAAGCTAAGCATGCCCACCTAGACCGAGAATTTAAAGATGCAAGAGAACGTTACACCTCGCTTGAGGAAAAGTTGCACTCATATAGAAAAGAAAAAGGACAGCTGGAAATCAACATAGATGAGGGTTTGAAAAAATTAGAGAAAATAACTAAAACACAGACTTTGACTGAAGAAACAATTTCTGAACTCCAGTTGGAAATCAAAAAATTGAACCAGCAATTGCAGGTGACGGAAAACGAAAAAGACAAAGCAGCACTTTCTCTTGAGAACTATAAACAAGAAGTTTTAGATAAAATGAAGGCTATTGACGCAGATCATTCGGTCAAGGTCAGTATGCTGACTGCAGAAAGAAAAAAGATTGAAATTGAAAAGCTTGATCTTGAGAAGGAGGTTAAAGCTACAGATGAGGTGCTAGATCAGCATAAAATAGTTCTTGAAGAGACGATTAATGAAGAGAAGCAGTTGAGAGTCGATATCGAACAGCATCACATGGAGTTAAAGTCATTGCAGTCTAAAATAGGCGATACGACGGCTCAGCTCAATCAATTGATCTCCGACCACAGTGATATGACTCTACCCATAAAGATTTAGAGAAAACAATAGAACGAAAAACCAAAGAACTAGAAAAGCGCATTTCCCTGGTAGAAGGTGAAATTGAAAAGGAGAGAAAGCAGGCGAAACAGGAATTGGAGCTGGAGCTGACACAAATCCGAGTTAATAAAATAACGGAATTGGAAAAAGAATTAGATTCTCTTCGAAAAGAAGAAGATAAGCGATATCGTTTGGCTCGGCGGTCAATGCTAGAAACTTTGCGTCCCCTAGTGCTTCAGGAATTAGAAAGTTTAAATGCAAGCGAAAATACACTCAGCCGGTCCGAGCGTTTTCTAAGGCAAGTGATTACTCCAGAGGATGTTGTAACGTCTGAGCAGATCAGATCTATTGCCGAAACAACATTGCAAGGGGTTGTTGAAAATAAAAAGCACCTCATCCGAATAGGTTCAATCATTGCTGGCGTTGCTTTATCTATATTTCTCGTAGTTATCACAATCAAATATGATTTGGTGGATCGATTTTTAACAATGATAGAGCCAGATCAATCTGCGCAAGAACGTTATACTCTAAATAAAATCCGCGAACGTGAAGAGGCAAATCGATTTAAACCTTTGATGACAACTGACTTTAGAGAGACTTATTCCGAAAATGTATTATATACAGAGGGTTATATTAAAAAAGTAACTTCGGAAATCTATCAAGGCGATTGGATATTGGAAGTGAATAATTTTGTTAACGAAAAGCTCAAAATGAATGAAGAAATAGTCCCTCGGTTGGTAGCTATGGAGTCTGTGCTAATTAGTGATCTGGCCACTATGCGTAAGCAAATCCTGCCTGAATTGGAGGAGTCAGCGAGACAGTCAATGTTAGAGAGGGAAGAAAGATTTAAAGTTGAGGCTCTCGAGCTATTAAAGACTCAGGAAAACTACAAGCGATTTTACCAACTTCATGCAAAGTTTTACAGCAAATATAAATAGCGCAAGGTATGAATTAAAATTCGTATCCGATACGAAACTCAATGTTTGAAAATAATAGCGTTTGAGTACCACTAATTGGTCTACTAACTATATACTCTTCGTCAAGGTCGCTGAAATCGTAATTTTGATATTGTCCGTACCAGAAAAACCCAAATCGAAGATTTGTATTGTAAAGGTAATATGTACCTATTGAACCATCAAAAGCAAATTTTGGTGCGATCGTTACTTCTGTTGGCGAGACTATCGGGTGCTGGTATCGCATATACAACTCGTAGACCCAGTTAGAATTGTCATAGGCCTTCAAGAAAAAGCCTGCAGTTAGAAAGTCTATGGCTTTTTGTTCGATACTGATGGCGTTTTTACTTGTATCTGGATCGACGCCGGCTGTTTCTATAAAGGGCATGAGTTGATGTTGAACGCCAAATCGAATTCCATAATCAGCATACTTACCAAATAAAAATTTTCTCTGATCCCAACCTCTTGGGTAATAATGCCCATTCACGTCAAGGATAGTCCAAGAATAGGTCTCATCTAATGAAACAAAAGCGTTGTCACTATCATTTTCAACGGTTCCAGGTGTGTAGGTGGCTTCAAGACTTATTGCCCACTGCCGATTAAAATTATATTTAGCCCCGAGATAGGCCGATGGGGCGGCAAAACTAGCATATTCCAACTCAGATTCTATGTCTGTAGTTTGCGAGTAATTGAGATAGTTAGCGCCCAATCCGCCCCAGAGACCATATTTCTTGTCACGACGTAATCGAGGTGTGATTTTATCCTTATCAATGACTTCTTGCTCTTCTTTTTGTACGTAGAGTTTCAAAACAACAGTAGATTTGGTTTTGTCGGTCGCGAAAACTTTTAAAGGAAGCTGGACCGGATATTGAGGCAATTCAAGCTGTAATTCAAATTCGCCATATTCATCTGTCGTCGTACCAAACCCGCGCTTGGTGGGGTTATTTGCACCAACAAACGCTTTTTTGGTGGGGAATTTTCGCACTCGGCTTTTTACAATCGTTGGTATGGATTTTCGACCAATATATATACGGGCGGTTTTGTTTACTTTACCGGTGAGAGTCAGGTGCTTTAATCCCTTTTTACTGCCGGGTTTTAGTGACGGACGGTACCATTGAATTTCTAGAGGGGCCGGTTCGTTTGTGGCACTTGGTTTGACCTCATCCTCAGGTGTTTCATTTTCGGAATCGGATTCCGATTCAGCATCAGGTTGTTCTGAATCCTGAGAGTCATTTTCTGCGTCGGCTGTATCCGTAGTTTCATCAGCACTGACTTCAGATTGGGATATATTTGATTCAGAATCAATGGCTTCATCAGATTCTTGGGCCCATGTCGGTTGCATTGCGAATACTAATAGACCGACAGCTACTAGTGTGGAAAACTTATCCAAAAAACATGTCATAGAGTTATTCTAGCAATTCTATTGAGTTTGAGTAGGTAAATGCCTAATTTAAGGTGATTACATCTCGATATGAGCTAACCCCATGGATTTTAGTCGAGTTGCAATCTCAATTTGAGCAAAGTAGGAGCCGTGAATTGCTTAAAACAAAGTCAGATTTGACAAAGTTAACAGAAGCAATAGTAGCCGCTCAAAATGGGGATCAAAAAGCTTACACACGATTGCTGAGAGGGGCTGCGTTACTCTCAGAGAAGTTTATAGGAAGCCGGCTGCGTGATCCACAGACCGTTGAAGATGTGGTTCAAGATATTTTATTCAAAATCCATAGGTCCTTACATACATATAACTCAATGTATCCTTTTGAGGCATGGTTATACGCAATTGCTCGCAACTGCATGAATGATCAACTTAAAAAAATTCAGAAAAATATGGAAACATCACTATTTAACGACTCTGTCGTTGAGCCCATGGCGGAGTCAGAAATAAGCGCACTGGAACTCCAATATCTTAAAAACGCCATGGACCGTTTATCCGAAAAGCAAAGAAAAGTTGTAACTTTCTTGAAACTCGAAGGTATGACTATAAAGGAGACGGCGCAAAAAATGAAAATGTCTGAATCGGCAGTGAAGGTGGCAGCTCATCGTGGCTATAAGGTTTTATTCGAGGAGTTAAAATTATAATGCAACAGTCGAGAACGGATATCATCGAAAAACTTGCAAAGGAGCTCAAACCCGTACAGGTACTTGCCCCCTATTGGCATCTTGGATTTTCAGTTTTGGTGCCTATGGTGGTAGTGTCTTTGGCCACTGCGTTTTTGACATCAATGATGTTTTCAGACTTTGGGTTTTCCGTGGACCGTCTTGCAAATTCTAAATTTATTTTTGAACAGATACTTTTATTCTTCGTTGCATTGTCGGGGGTAATGGTGACGCTAGCTCTTTCTCGACCAGGAGTTGAAGTTAAAGTAATGCAACGAATTTGCATTGGAGCATTGGTGGTTTGGACTGTACTCGGCATGAGCGTGTTAGACAGTTTTTTGATGCCTCAATTCAACGTTAATCTCGCCCTTTTCGGATATAAATGTCTTGTAGTCAGTGGCCTTTCGGGAATGCCTGTGGGGATTATTCTATTTAAACTCATTAATAAAGGTGTGGTCTTGAATACACCTCTGAATTTGTTTTTCTTAGCTATATCGGCCATGGCAATGGGATGTTTTGCCCTACAATTTTTTTGCCCAATAGTTCCTGGTTCAATTAAGCTCATATGGCATGTTCTGCCGATATATGTTTTTTCTTATTTGAGCTTTTATTTATTGCCTCGAACCTTATTCTCCTAACACAAACCTATTTAGAAAATTAATAATATGGAAATTACTTGGCAAAAATTTGAGTAAATTTTTGCTAGACGTTAGTAAGTGCTAGAGAGTTGACCAGACGTTGATCCGAATATGTAAAGATCATGTAAATCGCCATACCATTGTGATACGACAGCGTAAATCTTTCTCAGACCTAAACCGAAGAGAACTTTGAGGAAAACGAATTATGAGCGCTGAAGAGAATGAACAATACCGACTAAAAGTGACAATTGATGTTGATGGGCAGATTGCAAGGGTTTTCTTAAGCGGACGTGTGGACGAAGACTCTGACCTGTCGAGTTTGTTGGATATTCAACAAAGTGAGATCATTTTTGATTTCAATGATCTAGTTGGTATGAATAGTTGTGGTATCCGAGAGTGGATTCGATTTATGAATAAGATTCCTGACGCGAAAATTATTTCTTATACAAATTGCCCTGTTCAAATTATTGAGCAAATAAATATGATTATGGATTTCCGAAGGGAAGGAACTTCAATCACTAGTTTTTATGCGCCTTACTATTGTGAGGAGTGTGATAAAGAGGATGCTGAGCTGCTTACTATTGATGATGTTAAAAATATAGCTGAGCCTCCGGTTAGAAAGTGTAAAGAGTGCGGAAGTGAGATGGAGTTTGATTATCCTCCGCAACAATACTTTAGGTTTTTAAACAAGGCATAGTGGAATAATGACGAGTTTTGAACTTTTAGATGAAATGCATGAGCCGGTAATTGTCGTTAAGGGCGATTTATCAACGGTGCATTTTAATTTCCAAGCTCAAAGTTTGTTCCAACTCTCAAATCGTTTTCTTAAGAATGTTAAATCCATTAATGACGTCGCCGATTTTGACAACCACGACCTAGGTGAAATGGTTAAAGAGTCTTTCGATCACAACAGTGTTATAAGGTCTCCGGAAGTTCGAGTTACCTCAAGGCGTCACCCCAAAAGAATGATGTATTTTGTGATAAAGTCAGTGCCTGTCATCGTCGATGATCAAAAGTTTATCCTTTTATGTTTTAAGGATTTCACCCAGGAAAGACTCCTGCAGGATAAATACAATGGCCAGGTAGATAAGATTAGAACCCATGAAATGATCTCTTTAGGTGAATTAGCTTCTGGGGTAGCTCATGAAATTAATAACCCGTTAGCTATTGTCCAGCTTTGGGCGGAGCGTGCTGAAAGAAAAATTGGTGGAGACGGTAATTATGGGGGTCTGACCTTCGAATCTGTATTCGAAGCCGTCGAGAGAATTAGAAATATTGTATTGGGACTTCGGCGGTTAGCGCACCCTTCTAAGGACAGCTGGAGTCATTTTAACGTGGTTGAGGAATTACAAGAGTCGGTGTCTTACTTCGCCTTGGTGAATAAAACAATGGAGACCGTAAAATTTAAGACGGACTTCCCGAAAGAAGAATTGCTGGTTACCGGTGATGCTATGCTTTTTCAGAGGATTGTATTGAACCTGCTTTCCAATGCTAGAGACGCATTAAAAGGGAGTAAGGATCCACTTGTCAAAGTAGCTATTCGACACGAAGACTCCAATGTCTATGTTGACGTAAAGGACAACGGGTGTGGTATTCCGGAGAATGCACAAGATTCTATTTTTGATTCATTTTTTACGACTAAAAAAGTTGGTTTTGGAACTGGAATGGGTTTAGGCCTCGTTAAAAAGTCTGTGGAAGAGCTTTCAGGTGAAATTAGCTTTACCTCTCAAGAAAACGTAGGGACTTGCTTTACAATCAAATTTCCTGAAGCAGTGCTTACAAAAAAGCCAAAAACTCCGGCTGCATAACAGAAAATCACAAAATAAGGCCTATTAATGGGATCGAGTAGTTTCACTAATAGGCTATAAATGATTTTCGGCGTTCAAAAATTACAATCCTTCCGACGGCCCGACTGTTAGCTTCTGGAAGATGGGAATTCGGGGACTTATATTAGCAACATTCTTTTCCACTTCAGTTTTAGCTGAGCCAAACTTTTTTGATTTCGAAGGTTTAGTAGATACCATTCGACGCAATGATATTCGCACAATTGAAGATTTATTGGGCCACCTACCTGACCATATGCTCAGAGACCCTGTACTCATGGGCAAATCATTGAGTGTTCAGCCTGCGACCTCATTAAACCCTCGTGTGCTCCTTTCGAATAGGGATTCCAGTTTGATTATAACATTCAATGGGGACCCTTCTTTGGTGGATGACCGAGACCCTAATACTGGGGAGAGGCAGCCTCATTTAAATCCTTATTATAAGCTGGAAGTGATGCAGTTTCGAAAAGACCGTCGTTCTTTTGAGTTTAGAGAAATTCGATTTTCTCCAACCGGGATGCCGCCAATTATTTCGGAAAAAACCCAACCCTCTGCTTAACTTGTCATCGACAAGACCCAAGACCCAATTGGGAGTCTTATCCATTTTGGCCGGGTGCTCTGGGAGAAAATCACAAAAGCAAGCAAGAGGGATTAGAGGAATCTAAAAAGTTTTTTCAATCCGACTATCAAAACCACTCACGCTATCGTTTTTTAAAATGGACTCACTCGGTGGATAAGTACCGGGAAAAGGAACTTTACGCTCGAGGAGTTATTGGTCAAAGCGATGCGGCTAATCAACATGTGAGGCAAACGGATATCAATGCGGCCTTTACATTAAGTTTAGCTCAACACAACTACCAGCGAGTCATACGCATTTTCGAATCCTCGCCTTATTATCAATCTTTCAAATACGCCATTTTAGGAGCTGTAAGTCATTGTGGGTTCACTAACAATAGTGATGTACCTTGGAGCTTATTTGATTTTTACCCACGAGAAATGCATTCGGAGCTAGAGAATACTGCAATTCCGAATAGGCAGTTTCCTCCCATATGGTGAGTGTTGGTCACCAACACCGTCAGAAGCTGGAATTCGTGGTGCAGCTCATTGATTCTGAAATCCCCATGGACGATCTATTTATGAATTTTAAATCCAACTTCATGAGCTCCTTCACCACTCCTCAAATGGCGGATCGAGAGATTACATCACACTTTTTAATAAGTGACCCGGAGCTACTTGAATTTAAGGATGATGACCTTCCAACTCTAAGCTTTGTTCGAGGGGCCTCCTATGATTTTAGTTTTAGGCCGGCACTTCCTGCGGTTTCTCAATATCTCGATTGTGAGGCCTTAGCAGCGCGTAGTCGGTCATCTATATCCGAAGCTCTGAGAGGAGCTCCTGACCAAAAAGTAGAGTGTTTTTTTCTGAATCATTTTTTCGACAGGCAACTTAACCGTTTGAAATAACGCAAGAATATAACATGCCTTGAGACGGGGCTTGTCCGAGCCGATGAGTTTATAGTATAAAGTCGCCTGCTATGGTATCTTCATACATAGAATAAACTCTCAAACCAATGGAGTGCTTTTGAAGAAGGCTGTGACAATTTTATTAAGTCTAGCGCTGCTTTCCAGTCAGGCCATGGGTAAGGCTTTGTGTCCTTCCGTATGTGAGAGTTTAAACAAAAAAGTGGCGATCGAAGAATCCACGCCTCCATGCCACGCCTCCGATTATGGCAAATCAATGGAAAATGACAAAATGCCGGATGATTGCTCGCTTCAAGTGCTCCTTGAAACCTTGAGTGTGCTAAACATTTCGGCATCTCATTTCAAGGTGGAAATATCGGTCAATGATAACAGTGGATTTCTGGATTTGTTGAGTATTCAGGAGATTTCAAGTTTATCTTTGTTCAATAAATTTTTAAGTGCTGGTGGAGATACTCCATTGCAGCGGTCTATTAGGCCCATTTTCCTTTTGAATGAGAGTTTCCTCATCTAATATTACTTCCATTTTAAATTGAATTATTGGATCTCCATTGAGTGAAATGGTGAAATCTAAATTTTTAAATTGGAAGTCATTATGTTTAAATGTTTTTTTACAAAAATTTGTATCACGCTTTTATTGATAACAGAGTCGGTTTTCGCAGAAACATATGGTGTTTTCGAATTGCTTCAGAAAGCCTATGAAAATAACTCGTCAATCAAATCTCAGATGTCTATTGTGCAGGCCGAAGAAGCACTCATCGCTGCAAAAACAACGCTAGATGATCCTATGGTCGGGTTCTCCACTCTGGACCGAGGAAGTGAAACGACTTACGGGGTGATTTCGCAAAAAATTCGCTTTCCAATAAAATACTATTATCAAAACCAGGCACAAAAAAATAAAAAATTAGCTGAAGATACACGTTTAGATATTGAAAAATTCAAAGTAAGAAAAAATGTTATTGAGCTTTACTATGGTATCTTTTCGTTGCAAAAAATAATTCAATTGGTCGAGGCCAATATGCAAGCTGTGAGAGAGTTTTCTAGGGTTGCCGAAAGAAAATATGCTGCCGGTCAGGCCCGACAGGGGGACTCGATGAAGGCTCACTTCGAACTGACTCACTTGGAGTTGGACCTCATTAGATATAAGCAACAAGAAGAAGCTTTGCAGGAAAAATTGAAGTCTGTTGTTAATGACGACAGTTTAGGGCGTTTGCAATTTGGAGATTTTGAATTAGAAGTCCCAGAGTTGAATTTGCAATCACTTTTAGTTTCCAAAGAGGAACTCAAAAAGTCATTAACAAACAATGCGCTTCAGCTGCGCACTTCTAAATACGTACTTGATGAAGCTCGGTCTCGTAGCACTCTTTCGAAATGGGAGTTTGCTCCAGATTTTCAATTGCAGTATCAGAAGAGATTGTCAGGAGAACCAGAGGATTCAGATATTTTTATGGTCCAAATGAGTGTCCCTTTTTGGTTTTGGAAAAAAACCGGTGAAGCCACAGCAGCAACAGCTCAAAGAATGGCACAAGAGTATCGGCTGCAGGGACAAACAGATGAGCTCCTCGCAAAAATTAATGATTTAAAAGGCAGAGTTCAGACTAGCGAAAAGACTTTGAAAATTTATAAAACAAGTCTTATCCCTCAAGCTCAAGGTGCTTACAGTTCTTCAAAGGCCGCATATCGTGCGAATAAAACTAGCTTTTTAGACCTTTTAGACAGTGAACGTTCTTTGTTCAGAGTAAAAACGGGGTATTATCAGTCCATGCAATTGTTTGTGAGTACTTTGGTTACCTTAGAAGCGGAATTGGGATATGAAGTTTCGAAATTTGTAAATCACGAACGGAGTGGTTCATGAAAAAATATTTATTGCCGGTTTTACTAGTGATTATTGGATTGGGAGTTCTTTGGAAGGTCCTTTTCAAGGAGTTGCCACACTCAATAATGAGGTCATCAAAAAGAACAGGTCAGTCGCCAGGCAAAAGACTCGTTGTATATTTGTCCTATGCATCCACATATCACTTCGAAGAATTCCGGGCAAACTTGCCTATTTGTGGAATGGATTTAGTTCCTGCAGAAAAGTTTGAAGACGCAAATGAGAACGCAGAGGAAAGTGATCATATGGGAGGCATGAGCCAACACTCTCCCGTTAAGCTTTCGGGAGAACAACAAAAACGCATAGGTATTAAGGTAGATAGGGTAAAAAAAGAAAAACTTTTTAAATCCATTAATGCGCCAGGCAGAATAGCTTTTGATCCCGAACTATATACGGCACAAAGCGAGTATTTAGAGGCATTAAGGCAATGGGTAAGAGTCAAAGAATCACCACTGACCGATGTGCGAAAAAGCACATCTGAAATGATTCGATCAGCAAAAATCCGACTGAAGGTTTTAGGGTTGTCGGACGAACAAATCAACGAACTATCGAGAAAAGGATCACAATCTGAAGGGTTATTGGTTGCTGGAAAAGGCCAAGAAAATTGGGTTTACGCGGATGTATATGAGATTGATATTCCACAAATTAAAAAAGGCCTGGCCGCTCAAATCACAGCTAATTTTTTACAAGGCAGAGCTTTAGCAGGTGAAGTGGTTTCGATTGATCAGGTGATTAACCCGGAAACGCGAACGGCAAAGGTACGAATTCGGCTTATTGATACAGACATGCCCATTCGACCTGAATCTTATGTAAATGTTAAAATACTGGCGCCACAAGGGGAACATTTGTCAGTACCCATTGACGCTCTTATGGATACAGGGCGAGAAACTTTTATCTTTGTTAAAAGTCAAGATGGGAATTTTGAACCAATTAATATTACAGTTTTGATGGAAACTGATGACCGAATTGCCATTGCAGGGTCGGTCCACGAAGGTGATGAGGTCGTCGTCGGTGGAAACTTTATGCTCGACTCTGAATCTCGGTTAAATTCGGTTTTGCGAAGCTCATCTACAAAACACGAGCACTAAGGGGAAATGCAGATGTTAGCAACAGTCATTGAATTGAGTGCGCGCCACCGATATTTTACCCTATTTATTGTAATTTTGGGTTTCATAGCGGGATGGATGAGCTTAAAAAAAATCCCCATTGATGCCATTCCGGACTTATCTGATACGCAAGTGATAGTGTACTCGGAGTGGAATGTGAGCCCCGATATTATTGAGGATCAGGTGACTTATCCTATAGTAACGAGCCTATTAGGAGTACCAAAGGTCAAAGACATCAGAGGGCTGTCCACTTTTGGAGCCTCCTACGTTTACGTTATTTTTGAAGATGGTACTGATATTTATTGGGCTCGTTCTCGAGTTTTAGAGTATTTGTCAAAAATAACACCCACACTTCCAGAAGAAGTAAAGACAGAATTGGGGCCCGACGCAACCGGTGTAGGCTGGATATATCAATATGCAATTAAGGACACTTCCGGTAAAAACTCTCTTGCGGAGCTTCGTTCGTTTCAAGACTGGTATTTACGTTACCATTTGCAGGCAGTCCCGGGAGTCGCTGAGGTGGCTTCCTTTGGCGGGTTTGAAAAACAATATCAAGTCCAAGTGAACCCGGAGTCGCTGAGAGCCTATGGAGTTTCGCTAACGCGTCTGACTCAAGCCATCGGTCAAGGCAATAAAGAGTCCGGCGCGCGGGCTATTGAATTTGCCGGTACAGAATATATGGTGCGTGCGAAGGGCTACGCTCGCTCTCGAAAAGACATTGAAAATATCGTAGTCGATGTAAGTCCTTCTGGAATTCCAATTTATGTACACAACCTAGCTCGAGTTGTTGAGGGTCCAAATATTCGACGGGAGTCGCAGACTTGGACGGTATGGGAGATGTTGTTAGTGGAATCGTTATAATGCGATTTGGAGAAAATGCAAATGACGTTATCGCAAAAGTAAAAAACAAATTAGGTGAGTTGCGCCCTTCTTTCCCAGAGGGCGTGGAATTGGTTGAAACCTATGATCGTAGTGAATTGATAAAATCATCAGTTAACACATTGTTATCGAAAATCGCCACGGAAATGATTGTTGTTGCGTTGATTATTTTAATCTTCCTGCTTCATTTCCCCAGCGCACTTGTTCCAATTATTACTTTGCCAACAGCCGTAGTTATTAGCTTCATATTTATGTACTGGTTAGGGGTGTCGGCCAACATTATGTCTCTTGGCGGGATCGCCATCGCTATCGGTGCCATGGTTGATGCAGCTATTGTAGTCGTCGAAAACTGCCATAAAAAGATGGACGAATGGAGGAGCCGAGAAGGCAATGGCAGGGCTGACCCAGTCATCATTGCTGCGATCAAGGAAGTAGGTCCTGCCAGCTTTTATTCGCTTCTTGTGATAGCAGTGTCTTTTGCTCCGATTTTTGTGTTAGAAGCTCAAGAGGGACGTCTTTTTACACCCTTGGCCTACACTAAAACATTAGCTATGATCGTTGCAGCAGTCCTTTCGGTAACGCTAGTGCCGGCCTTGCTAATTATTTTATCCAATATAAAGGAAGTTAAAGCTGGCCCTCGTTGGTGGACGCGTACAATTAATTATTTATTTGCTTCTCACTCAAAATCAGAAGATGAACATCCCATCAGTCAGTTTTTGTTTAAAGTCTATGGCCCAGTTGTAGATTGGGTAGTGGACCACCGAAAAACAGTGATCGCGAGTGCCCTGGCTTTATTGTTAATAACTTTGCCCATTTATTTTAAATTGGGGTCAGAATTCATGCCGCCGCTAAATGAAGGCACTATTCTATATATGCCAACTACGATGCCTGGAATTTCGGTGGGAGAAGCCGAAAAGCTCCTGCAAATGCAAAACGCCATTCTTAAAAGTTTTCCAGAAGTACTCAGTGTTCACGGGAAAGCCGGTCGAGCAAATTCAGCGACTGACCCAGCCCCTTTGTCAATGATGGAGACAGTCATCGTTTTAAAAAACCAAAGGGAATGGAGAACCAAAGAGCGGTGGTACTCATTTCTACCGGACTTCATGGAGTTTCCATTTCAATGGATTGAACCCACGCAGCTCACTTAGGAGGAGTTAATCAAGAGATGAATAAAAAGATGCAGTTTCCGGGTTTAACCAATGCTTGGACTCTCCCTATAAAGGGTCGCATTGACATGTTAACGACTGGGATTCGAACTCCATAGAATTAAAATATCCAGGAGCAATTTGAAACCATTGAGAATATTGGAATTGAATTGGAGCGCGTTGTATCAGAGTTGCCTAAAGTAGGAGCGTATTCGCTGAGCGGGTTGCGGGTGAATTATTTTTGATTTCCAATTTAAAAGGGAAGCTTTTAGCTCGCCACATGGTATTTCCATAGCGAGTGCTCAGACCATTTTGTCAACAGCATTAGGTGGTAAAAAATGTAACTTTAACAGTGGAAGGCAGAGAGAGATATTCGGTAAATGTTCGTTATGCTCGGGCATTTGAGCAGAATAAAGAAGATATTCTTAAAATTCTTTTGGACTCTCCAAGGGATATCCAAATTCCACTCTCCGAAGTTGCCACCATTGAGAAAGTCAGTGGCCCAGGCATGATACGCAATGAAAACGGTTTGTTGACAGAAGTTATGTTTTTGTCGATCTGGATTCTACGGATTTGGGCTCGTTTGTTAAGTTAGCAAAAAAACAAGTGGCAGAAAATGCAACTTCCTCCCGGAGTACTCATTGGATTGGAGCGGACAGTTTGAAAGCATGGAGCGAGTGAAAGAAAAGCTGAAAGTGGTTTGCCACTGACATTAATGTTGGTAATTCTACTCATCTTTATTAATACAGGTTCAGCAATAAAAACAACAATCGTATTGGTCTCAATACCTTTTTCAGCTATTGGAGCAATCTGGTTGATGTATGCGCTGGACTACAATATGAGTATTGCAGTTTGGGTGGGGTTGATTGCCTTATTAGGTGTGGATGCGGAGACCGCCCTATATACATGCTGCTTTACCTTGATTTATCTTATGATAAGCAAAAGCGAAGGCAAAATGAATCACTTAAATGATTTAAAACAGGCGATTCACGACGGAGCCGTTAAGGGAGCCTAAAATGATGACCGTAATGACGACCTTCTTCGCTTTGCTTCCTATTTTATGGGCGAGCACTGCCGATAGTGGCGCGGATGTGATGAGGATGGCCGCTCCCATGGTCGGTGGGATTACAACGTCATTTTGCTTGAACTGCTTGTTTACCCTGCTATTTACGCAATATGGAAAGAGCGGGAACTAAAAATGGAAAATCGACAAATCGGGTGAAAAGTAAGATAATTAGTATTAAACATAGATTTAAATTAAGGAGAAATGAAATGAAAAATTTAATGATTACTGTAGCGTTTGATATTTTCAGGACTGGCTTATGCAGACAAAACAATCGTCAGGATTACTCAAGGGTTTTGAGCCTTCACGTATTGAGGTTGAGGCCAATGAAAAGGTAACACTCAATATCACACGAAAAACAAAAGTGACGTGTGCCACTGAGATTACGATCCCTTCCGAAAAAATCGAAAAGGAGCTGCCATTAAATAAAACGGTTTCCGTTCAATTGACCCCATCTAAAAAAGGTGAAATTGCGTTCGGCTGTGCGATGGATCAAATGCTAGGTGGCGTGATTGTCGTAAACTAACTCACTCAACCCGACGATCTTTGATTCAGGGTTTTTGGGGCTGCGACCGCAATTTCATAACCTTTACTTGAATGCTTACTGACCATCCCAATATTTACATGTCACGGGAACCTCAATACCGTTGAGGTAGGCCTGTGCGTAAGTGGGATCTTCATCCGATATCGACACTTCGATTTCGTAGTTATTGTTTTTCACCAAAGGATACTCTTGGGCGTTGTCGATTTCTGTATTTATCAGCATCATTACGCCTCCCGAACTCAGCAATGATTAACCCTTCTTCTCTGAACTCCTCTTCGAGGCCCCAGTAGATCTTAAATTTGATTTCGTCTTCCGTGTTTTCGCAGATAGCAAGTGGTTCATAGGCTTTGTCCGCGGCGAACAAGGGTGCTGATGGGCCAATAAGCAAAATGAGAGCTACTAGGATACGCATAAAGATTTCTCCTTAGTTAAGGTACTTGTTTAGTATTCACCTGAACGATGCCGAAGGTGCAAGAGGATTAAGCTGATTGCAAATGTTTCAGAACTACTAAATGAAGATTCATTGGAGGCATTATATGAATTTCTGGCGCTGCGTTAGTGACACTGAAGCCGTTTTTATGAACACTTATAAGGACAAAAGGGGATTTTATGAGAAGGTTAGGGGTATTTTTGTTGGTGCTTGGTTTTTCGCCGGCCGTATTGGCGGACTGTGTGGATTTTGCCGGTGTTTTTGAGGGCATGAGTATCGTTAGAAAGGTTGAAATTTCACAAAGTGAATGTGATTTTTTGGAGGTTGTAGAAACTTCGGAGTTTGGTAGGGAGCCCCTACCGATGGCAACAGATGGTAAAGTCCATCAACTCAATGACGTGGAAAGGGAAATTTATTATTCTGCCTACCATGAGGGTGAGAGTTTTAGGTA
Organism: Bdellovibrionales bacterium; assembly: GCA_041391465.1. Taxonomy (GTDB): domain Bacteria; phylum Bdellovibrionota; class Bdellovibrionia; order Bdellovibrionales; family UBA1609; genus UBA1609. Next base: position 58,780 of record JAWKNX010000008.1, on the reverse strand, counting down.
TTGGAGTGCCCAGCCGGCGAACAGTGGTGGCTATTACACTCAAACTCGATTAACTCTTTTGTCTAATACCTATTTGTTGGTGGAAAGAAGTGGGGTTAGGGACGGAGTGCGAGTGGAAAGCAAGCAGTATTTGTTTCGCTCGAAATAAAAACATTTTTATCTTTAACAAATGCATAGAGATCTGAGTAGGATGTCAATTTTAAAAAATAACAACGTCAAAAAGACGAAACAAATAGAAAAAAAGGTTATTGGCTGGCGCGAAAAAGCCGCCTTGCCGGCGTTAGGTGTGAAATCCATAAAAGTGAAGGTGGATTCCGGGGCTAAAACGTCGGCTTTGCATGCATCTCGGGTAAAAATATTCACTGAAAATGGCAAGCAAAGAGTACGTTTTCGTTTACATCCGCGCCAAAATGAAAAAGAAAAATGGGTGTGGGCAGAAGAGGACTTAGTTGAAAAGCGATTAGTCAAAAGCTCTACTGGTACGACCACATTGCGCCCTGTGATTAGAACAAAAATCACTTTGGCGGGAAGGACATACCCGATTGAAGTGACGCTGGTAAATAGAGATATGATGGGTTTTCGAATGTTACTAGGTCGCGAAGGATTCAGAAAATACTTTTTAGTCGATGCCGCGAAATCGTTTTTAGGAGACAAATAAAATATGAAATTAGCAATCCTCTCAAGAGAAAATAAAAACTACAGCACTCGCCGGTTGGTGGAAGCCTGTAAAAGTCGCGGTCACAAGGTAAAAGTATTAAATACTTTAAAATTTGCAATTGATTTGGAATCAGGACAGCCCGATTTACTTTATAAGCAAAAGTTGATTAGCCATTACGACGCGGTTTTACCTCGAATCGGGGCATCAATCACTTATTTTGGTACGGCAGTGGTACGACAATTTCAACAAATGGATGTTTATAGTCCTAATTCTGCAGATGGAATTATTAACTCCAGAGATAAACTGAGAAGTTTTCAAATTTTAAGCAAACATAAAATTGGAATTCCACCTACGACATTTGCTAAAGGCAAACAGGATGTCATAGATGGAATTGATCGAGTTGGTGGTGCGCCCGTAGTCATAAAGTTGTTAGAAGGAACTCAAGGCATTGGTGTTTTGCTAGCGCATACCCAAGATGTAGCAACGTCCATCGTTGAGCTGTTACAAAGTCAAAAACAGAATGTTCTTATTCAGAAATTCGTGAAAGAGAGCAAAGGCAAAGACATTAGAGCCATAGTTGTTGGTGACCAGGTGATTGCGTCGATGCGCCGGGTGGCGCAAGGGCAGGAGTTTAGGAGCAATGTGCATCGAGGTGGTAAAACTGAGGTGGTAGAGCTCGATGATGCCTACAAGGAGACAGCCATTAGAGCGACTCGACTTATGGGCTTGGGCATCGCCGGTGTAGACATGTTAGAAAGCGACAGTGGCCCCCAAATCATGGAAATAAACTCTTCTCCTGGTTTGGAAGGTATCGAGGGGTGTACAAAGATCGACGTTGCTGGTGCTTTTATTGATTATATAGCAGCACAAGTAGATTATCCGGAGATCGATTTAAGGCAAAGACTCGCAGTGAGTAAAGGATACGGTATTACAGAGGTGTTTATCCCCACGGGTTCTCGATATGTCGGCAACACTATTCAGGATTCGGGACTTCATGACTTAGATATTAATGTTTTAACACTACATAGAGCTGGAAAAGTTATTCCTAACCCTAAAGTTGGTCGAGTTTTAGAAGGGGGGGATCGATTGCTTTGCTTCGGGCGATTAGAAAATATGCGCGAGTTGATCCCTGAAAAAACTCGTCGGCGACGCAGACCAAAAGCGAAAAAAATGACCGCAAGTCAAATAAAGATGGCCGAAGAAATGTCAAGAGAGGCGAATAGTTGAAGTCCCAGGTTTTAAGAGTGGCGGGCCAAAAAATTTTGCCAGGAGAGCGTCGGCGAATTTATATTGAAGTGGCTTCGCTTTACGACCATACCCAGTTGAGTATTCCGGTTGAAGTCATACGTGGAAAACGCAGTGGCCCCTCACTGTTTATCAGTGCGGCCATTCATGGAGACGAAATCAATGGCGTCGAAATCATCAAAAGATTGCTTAAGAAGAAATCTATTGAAAAAATCAAGGGAACACTTTTTCTAATACCCGTCGTTAACGTGTTTGGTTTTAATACTAAGTCACGGTACTTGCCTGATCGCCGAGATTTGAATCGATCCTTTCCAGGGCGCAAAAATGGTTCGTTGGCCAGTCGATTAGCCTATATTTTTATGAAGGAGGTAGTTCGACATTGCACCCATGGTATTGACCTGCATACGGGAGCTTTAAATCGTAAAAACTTACCGCAAATTAGAGCTTGCATGGATGACGATGAGTCAAAAGAATTGGCGCAGAGTTTTGGTGTGCCCGTGTTGGTTCACTCAGAACTTAGGGATGGATCTTTGCGAGAAGCCGCTCGACGCAAAGGCGTGAAAACGCTTTTGTTCGAAGGTGGCGAGGCTTTACGTTTTGACGAAAGTGTAATTCGAGCTGGCGTCAATGGTTGCTTACGTGTGATGAAAAAAATAGGAATGCTCGAGGGAGTTATTAAAGAAGGGAAGTCCCATTTAGCAAAACGGAGCCAATGGATTCGAGCCCCCAAGAGTGGCTCGTTTAGGAATCGTGTTTCCTTGGGAGCTTCAGTAAATCCAGGTCAGATTCTCGCTGAAATTACTGATCCATTCGGAGATAGTCGAACACTGGTCCTCGCTGAGGAAGAGGGCGTTGTGATTGGAATAAGTCAAGTACCACTTGTGAACCGTGGCGATGCAATGTTTCACATTGGTTTATTTACCAACCCACGCCGGGTACGATCAACAATTGATATGTTTGATGAGGCACTAATATGAAACAGCTGGTCGATTTTAAAGAAGCTTATACAATTCTTCCCCATTCAAAAAAATTTTCGGTTTTTGAAGACTTTCAGACCTATCAATTGCTCATTTTAAGGGGCGTAGAGTTAAGCGAGGCCTCTGTAAAATATGTTCCCAATATTTATATACTGGATGAGGGTTCGGTTTACTTGGTTGAACAAGAAACTGAAAATCTTCGACATTAAAGGGAGGTTATGGGGGCTTGGTGAAAAGTCTGCATAATATATATAACCAAAACCGACGTATTCTAGATCTTTATTTGGAACAAGTCGACGAGCTTGAAAACCAGATCTTTGATCGAAGTATGACCAATTTGTTTATGGATCATTGGGCCAATTTAAAGCGGGATCTTTCCAGAATGGATTCTATTATTTTAGAAACAGTAGTGTGTTTTGCCGAATTTTTTTCCGTGTGCGAAAGAAAATTCGGAAAACACAAAGGTAAGTTTCAAGATATAGAAGAAATGATTGGTTTTCAAAAATCCAGTGTAGATGCATTGAAAACGCAATTAGATAGTATTCACAATCATTACGCATCGATAAAATCAGACCGAATGAATAAAACTCTGTTGGGGTTGACGGTCATTTCCGGAGTGTTTCTGCCCTTAAATTTAATTGTGGGATTCTTTGGAATGAATACTCCTGGTTTATTTTTAATGGATAACCCCGAAGCCACTCAGTGGATACTTTACCTTTTGGTTGGAGTATTAGCTGTATTTTTGTTGGGATTTCAATTGATCCAATTGTTAGACAAATGGTTGCTTCGATTTTTCTTAGGTCGCTTTAATATTTATCAAGATTTAAAAAGTCGCCTTGAAGATGTCTCGAAACAGCTGAAAGGACAGTGAGGTGTCTACTAGCTTTTTCGGATGTGCTGCTTCCGAAAAAGCTGGTGGGAACCTAACATAAAGAAGGGAGTGGGTGCGTGAAATTTGAATTTTCGGCCTATCACATTGTTGAATCCGACATCACGATTCTTCAGGGATTGAAAGTTATGAAAGAGTTTAAGCTTTCGTATCTCCTTTTAAAAAATCCTGAAAATGTGGTTTCAGGAATCTTCACAAAAACAGATTTACTCGATTTGATCCTTGCCGGATCTGGAAATCCCAATGTTCTCAATATTCCTTTTCATCAATGGATGACGAAGAAGTTAAAAACACTGCCATTGCGATTGATGGACACAGCTCCCGAGTTTATGAAACAAAACAATATTAGCCACTTGCCGATTGTAGAGCTCAACAGGAATACGGGCCGCGAGGAGGTCGTAGGAATGGTGACGACTCGTAATATATTCGATTTTGCTGTGGGACATAGAGGCTTACCGCCGATTTTCGGTGGTCCCCCGGTGAAAAAAACGAGAAAGATTATAGGGATATTGTCTCCTGATGGCATGACCTTTCGAATATTGGAGAAGGTGTTTTCCAGGTCTAAATATGTCGGAACTCAAAGGTTTCGATTTTCGAGTTTTGATTTTATAGAGGTTGCCAAACAAGTTGATGCACTCGTAGTGGACATAGATGGAATGGAAAAACGAGTTTGGTTTCCTATAGTGGAAGCCGCGGCTCAAAATCCTGATTTAGAGTCGGTCTGTATCGTTTTTGACAATAAAAAACATGAAAACTTAGAAGATAAACTGGAGCCTTTAGAAGCCCTTGGCTTTTTTAAACTCTACGAAAAGCCTTTAAATTTGACATTACTTATCACAGATTTAGAAAAACGCTGGGCAACGAATTAGGAACATCATGGGTCACGGTCATCATCACCATCATCATCACGCGGAAATTGATAATAAGAAGCTGGTTTGGGCGATCATTATTAATGTGATTCTTACCTTCTTTCAAGTCATAGGGGGGATAGTATCAGGGAGCTTGTCATTGCTGGCGGACGCGCTTCATAACTTTAGCGATGCGGGTGCTTTGGTTATTGCAGCCGTGGCAGCACGTATAGCGAAAATTCCGGCGAATCAGACGATGACCTATGGCTATCGAAGAGCCGAAATCATTGGTGCTCTGATTAATAGTACAGCGCTTATCGTGATTGGAATTTACCTCATGTATGAAAGTATAAACCGATACAACGAACAGTCTCCCATCGATGGTTGGGTTGTTGTAATAGTTGCGGGGCTCGCTTTAGTTATTGATCTAGCAACGGCATTTTTAACCTATTCTGGGTCGAAAAACAGCATCAATATAAAGGCAGCGTTTGTTCATAACCTGACCGACGCAATGGCTTCAGTAGTTGTTATAATTTCCGGAGCTTTGATTATACTTTATGAAGTCTACATTGTAGATTTGGTGGCCACGGCTATCATTTCGATTTACGTACTATTCCATGCTGTTCAGATTATTAAGCAATGTATAAAAATTTGATGCAAAGTGTTCCTGATGGTATAAAAATAGAGGAGCTTGTCGTAGGAATTCAAAATTCGGCAGATATTGTCAATGTTCACCATGTTCATGTTTGGCAGCTGGACGACAAAAAATATTTTTGGAAGGCCATATTGTCATAGAGAATTCGAAACTTGGTGAAATAGAAGAAATCAAATCTAAAATTCGTGAATATTTAAAAGTTCGACACTCAATAAATCACACAACTTTGGAGATAGAAGTGGGCGAACATTGCCAAAATGCATAGATTATTTTTTTATTTAGATCTTTAGGAGTTTTCTAAATCTCTTGAGCTCAAACGTATTAAATCCACAGGGCTCAATATGCCCACAAGCTTCTTTTTAGAACCGTCCACGACAAGTATTCGTGGGTCTCTGGACTTTCCAAACTTCTTTAAGGCATCCTCAACCATCTCATTCATGTCAATTGTTGTGGTCGGTTCATCCATATGATCTTGTGCAAGTGCATCGGGTTCTTTTGCACTCAAACGAATCAACTTGTTGACCGGAAATACTCCAGCCAATCTGCCGTGGTCGTCGAGAACGGGATAGAGACTGTGCTCGTATTGTAATAGTTCGTTAGCCATTTCAGAGAGAGTCATTTTGACGTGACCAAAATGCAGCGCCGTTGTCATGATGTCGCGGATCGGGGTTATGGACATAATGTTAACAGATATTTCGTGTTTAAAGGCAAAACCTTTTCGTTTTAATTTAAGGGTATAAATAGAATCCCTCGAAATGAGCGAGGAGACTTGGTCAGCCGTCACGCACGCAAACATTAAGGGTAAGATGATTGAATAATCCAAAGTCATTTCGAACAAAATTACTATTGCAGTAAATGTCGCCCGGCCCGTTGCCGAAAACAACGCTGCCATACCTACGAGTGCATAGGCGCCATAGTTAGCAGTCATTTCAGGAAATAAATCATGAACGAAATGCCCGTAAGCTCCGCCTAGCATTGCTCCTATAAAAAGAGAGGGAGCAAATACACCACCGGATCCTCCACCGGCCAATGTTATAGTTGTGGAGAATATTTTTAAAAATACAAAGCCAAACATGAGTAAAAAATGACTTTGCTGTTGAAGTGCATCTGTGACGGTCTCATAGCCCACACCAAACATTCCAGGATAGTAATACCCCACGCTGGCAAGAAGGATCCCCGCAAAAATCGGCTTGGTCCAAAACGGAACTTGTGCGTTGTCGAATAAGTCCTCTCCAAAATACAAAAAGCGTATAAATAAAACCCCTACGATTCCGGCTAAAACCCCGAGCCCCAAATAAAACACCAACTCCTGCGCCGATAACAAGTGATATTCAGGAACAAAAAAAGCAGGTTCGTTACCCAAATGATTTCGCGAAATAACAGTTGCAAAAACAGAGGAGATAACTAGCGGTACAAATGAACGTGTTTTGAACTCGAGGACTATGATTTCAATGGCAAAAATAACACCGGCAATAGGGGTATTAAATGTTGCTGCAATGGCACCTGCGGAACCGCATCCAACTAAAGTTTTTAAAAGTTTAGGGCGAAGATGAAAAAACTGTCCCAAGGTTGACCCTATGGCAGATCCAATTTGAACGATAGGGCCTTCGCGACCTACAGAGCCGCCTGAGGCAATGGTGATCCCAGATGCGAGAGCCTTGAGTCCTACCGTACGCGCCCGAATTTTTCCGCCATTGCGCCATATCGCTTGTATGACCTCAGGGACACCATGCCCTTTGGCCTCCGGGGCAAAATAGCGGGTAATTAAAGTTGAGATGAGGAGTCCTACCGGAACAATAAGGAACATCCATTCACCTCGAACGTGATCAATGGGGGAAATTAAATGGTAATCCCAACTGTCATGGAGGATTGTGTTCTGTAAAAAGCCAATGAGAAAGCGAAATCCAATGGCCGCGTAACCGGTGAGTACACCAACGAAGGTGGCCATCAAGTTGAGCTCAATGATCTCGCGGTTACTCAGCTGGGACCAAGACCGCGGAAAACCCTGAATGGCCCTACGGGTAAAGTTAGGTATTTTTAAGAGATTTTTGGACTGCATTTTTTGGACGTTACACCCGCCAAAGTGGTGGGTCAATTTAGTCGCTGGGTATTATGTTGAACATGCCTGTAGAATTGACATTTTAAGCTGCCGAATTTTTAGTGTGTTACCCGAATGTGATAAAATGACCTATGCGAATTCTATTAAAAACCCTGTCTGGGATAGGCCTCGTTCTATTTTCGATTGAAAACTATGCCTATACCTGCAGTGATTTATTCGAAGTGAGCCCTAAGCGGTGGAGCCCCTTGGAGCGGTCTGATTTAAGGCCTTTGCTCCCCATTGGGTCCGAACTCATTCGAGAAGAAAAAACATATATTATTTATCGTTCGGCCGAAGACGGTCAGTTATGGATGTTATTCGACACAAGAAGTGCAGAAACGGATTTCGTGAGTGCTCACGTCAGAAATACAAGTATGAAAAAAGTGAAGCTCAACGCGACTTCAAATCGCCCCTTTGTCGTGGAGGGTCGGCATCGTGCCGTAGAAGCTAGTAATGGCTTTAAGATCGCCGAGGAGCTTGGCGGAACCGCTCGGCCTTATTGGTTAAATTACCCTTTTGTAAATAAACCTTTTAGGCCGGCATTAAATCATCGAAACTTAACTGAATTTCAAATTAAATGGGAAGCTGGGGGATTCGCAATTTTTACTATTTTTCGATAGGTCCCAGGCGGTGGGTAGAAAGTGGGCCCGCAGAACGGGCCCGAAGGTGGGGGTGGTAGGGCGTTAGGAGGCGAAATTCTCTAATGCTTTTTGCTTTTCTTGAGCCATTCTCTTTTGATGTCGGGCATTTTTAATTTTATTCGACCGGTTTTTTTCCACATGTCGATTAAGCCTTTCAGGTAGATGGTTTGAAAGCTCTGCCAACGCTTTATAAAGTGTGGACTCTCTTTTCTCTAAAATAGCTCCTTTGTATTTTCCACTGCGACAGTGGAATTTTACCGAAAATTCATCCGGCCCAGCTTGAGTCGGAGAATTGTGCATGTCTAAAGTTATGACTAGCCGACAGCTCTTTAGGTCCGGAAAACGATCGGTCAAGTTTTTCAAATGATCTCGAACGACTTCTTTCGCTAATTCGGATTTTTCTAGGTTGTTGAATATAATTCTTGCCATAAAATCACTCCTTTCTAAGCGGGTATTTGACAATCTTTTGAAGGCATACGGACATCTGTCTTTACCATTCTATGGGGCTTTTCATTTAAAATAGCTAATATTGGACGGCCTTTTGGAATTTGATCAGCTGAAGCCACCACGACCCGCCCACCTTTGGCTAAGACCAGCTGAGCCAGGTCATCGAGTAAATCGTCATCTTCGTGATCTAAGTGAACGGGGTTAATACTCAATCCACCCGTTTTTTTACATATTTTTCCAAAAATTTGAATGCCATCTGAAACAATCAACGTCTTAACTCTTCCTTGAACAACGGCTTTGGCGATTTCAAAGATATTCTTTTTCCAAGTTTGAAGCTTTCAGCCCATTGGAATTCTCTAATTGCTGATTCTATAGCAAGTTGAGACTCCTCAAGTAGCGTCTTGCGTATTTCACGAATGGCATCGATAGCTGGACGGTTTGAAGCGGTATCATGCACAAGCTGCTTACGCAGGTGAGGGTAGCGCAATTTAAGCATAAAGTGTTTTGCATATTCATGATTGCCCGAGATAAAAAGCGGCAAACCATTTTTGTTAGTAACCTCATAGATTTTTTCATTGAGCCACTCTAAGGTACTCTCGAGGTCTAAAACAATTTGCCGTTGTAGTCTCGTTTCTACAGAGGTGTCGGCTACAGGCAACCTTCTCATAGACTCTGGAAAATTTATTTTGTCGATTAAGTTGGACCGACTGTGAGAGCCCCAGTAAAGAGACGCGGAATTGTTCTCAAGCCTGAGCAACAAAAAGTTTTGGTCTACCTGAATCCATTTTAGAATAGGCTTCACATGAAAACTTGAAGCAACAACTGTAATTGGGTGAACATCTATAGGAATGCTCAGAACTCGGAAAGTATCCTCAGTCCTAAAAATACCCAGGTTCCCCTTGAAACTATTTAACAATTTTGATTCGCTAAGAAGTTTTCTGAGGGGTAGTAAAAAGCTTTTACGCTCATCGGAGTCTAGAATTGGTCGAAGTGTTTCATTCGCCTCTTCTATTGACTCTTGTAATTGTTTAACGAGACTTTCAGTCCCCCCCGTATTTTTTAAATAAGAAGTTAAATGAAGGCCTTCAGTAGATCGAAGTAGAGACTTCAGTGAATTTTCATTAGGACGTACCATAAAAAACCTCCTGTATTGCCAGCGTGGATAATCCGACACTGTTTATTCACTCTACGGGAGATTTTTGATTTGATAAAATAGATAATAAAGATTAAATGTATTGTTTATAACTATACAGAGAATGATTGCATCAATTTTTCACCGATAGGGTTGGGAATTTTTCTTTTAGCTGAAATCAAAAACAGTTCTTCGTGGACGCCTTTAAGTTTTCCGAGCTCAAGTAATTCTGACGATAATATTTGTCGAGTTACGGTGTGTGTGGCGGTAGGTATGATACCAAGACCTGAGATGGCCATAAGTTTTTTGACGCCAATGTCTTGGCTCTCAACAATAATGTCCATATCAATGCCGTGCACTCGAGCCCAGTGGTCTAGGTCATAGCGTAGTTTACTGTCGTAGGTTGGAAGTATCATAGGAACTCCTGAGAGGGACTTTGGAAAGCCTTTTCTCAGAGATTTATATTGTGGAGCCCCATAAAAGCCGACATTTTTTTTAGTGATAGACTTTGGAACAAGTCCTTTGGCATCTGGACCAGATGGGAGAAAGTTGGTGGCCACAATGTCAATTCTGTGGGCTATAAGATCTCTAATAAGTTCATCTGAATTGGCTTCAGTTAGGGTGATTTGACAAGGGGATATTTTTAGTGCGTATTTTGCAAGTTGTAAAATAATTTGCTTTGGAACGCTGTCGAGCGCCCCTATATGTAGAGAGGGCTTCAGTGGTTTTACCCGATCATGTAAGACCTCATACATTTCAGAACCCATCTTAAAGATACTCTTTGAATAATCTAAGGCGATTTTGCCCTGTTCTGTGAGAATTAACTTCTTGTGTTGGCGTTCAAAAAGTTGAATCCCTAAAGAGTCCTCAAATTGTTTCAATTGAGAACTGAGTGTCGGTTGACCTACGAGCAATTTTTCGGCAGCTTTGGAGACACTACCTTCTTCAGCAATAGTTTTAAAATAGTACAGATGGTGATAATTAATCCATGGTTTCATTGGCGCCTCCACAGTGTATTATTATAAGCAATGCAAAATAATGTAAATATAGATTTGAGCAAATCAAATAAATAGTCGATACTGGATTGATGTTAAGTACAAAACAAATAAAAGATTTTTTCAATCTTGAAGCAGCTTCGGGTATCGTTTTAGCTTTAGCGGCACTTGTGGCATTTATACTGGCTAATTCCCCTGTTTCGGAGGCTTACCTATCGTTATTTGAAATTAAGCTTGTTGGATTGACATTAAAATATTGGATCAACGATGGCTTAATGGCGATTTTCTTTTTGTCGTTGGTCTAGAAATTAAAGAAGGAGTTAAAATTAGGGCACTTGAGTAGCCCTTCAAAAGCTGCATTGCCGATGGTTGCAGCGCTGGGTGGTATGATTTTCCCGGCGCTTATTTATGCAGCTTTAAATCAAAACCCTCCAGCCGCAAGCGGTTGGGGAATTCCAATGGCCACAGACATTGCTTTTGCCATTGGCGTTCTAGTTCTTTTAGGGAAATCGATTCCGCTGACTCTTAAAATCTTTCTTCTAGCAGTTGCAATAGTAGATGATCTTGGTGCGATTTTAGTTATTGCGTTTTTCTACACCTCTGAAATAAAGGGGTTGGGGCTAGGCATTGCCGCATTAGCCTTTGGTTTTGCAACTCTTTTAAAGTATTCCGGTGTTCGGTCCTACTTGATGTATACATTTATCGGAGTCTTTGTTTGGGTCGGATTTCTCTACTCTGGCGTGCATGCCACAATAGCAGGTGTATTATTGGGGTTGCTGACTCCCACTCATTTTCCTAAAAACAAAAACGAAAAGGAGTTGTACTCTCCTTTGGATGAACTCATTCATTATTTACACCCTTGGGTCAGTTTTTGGAATAATGCCCATTTTTGCCCTAGCTAATGCCGGCATTGACTTGAGAGGGTTAGAGCTGACTGAGATAGTGCTCAGTCCAATTAGTTTAGGAATTGTGTTTGGGCTTTTTATTGGTAAGCCTTTAGGTGTATTTTTAGCGAGCTTTTTTGCAGTCAAATGGTTTGGAGTTCAACTGCCTAAGGGGATTAATTGGTTAAACATAACTGGGGTGGGGTTTCTAGCCGGTATTGGTTTTACTATGTCGCTATTTATTTCGGGATTAGCGCTCCCACAAGAGTTAGAAGTATATTCGAAGACTGGCATTGTGACCGGTTCAATACTCTCCGGAATAGTGGGATCATTAGTCTTGTACTTTGACATTAAGAGAAAATAGAGTTGGAACAAGACGTTTAACTTTTCCAGTGCTATTGTAGGTTTTAAACAAGAGTTGACCTATACTCTCAAACCGAACTTTGCCACATATTCTGGTGTTTAAAACTTGAAGGCCAAGCTGTTGCTTGGCCTTTAATTTTGAATATTTAAACTATTAAATACGGAGGGTGAAGATCTCTACTGTCCACTCCAGCGGTTGCACATGATTTCGATGTGTAGTCTTTCAGTGCGATTTCTAAATAGGTTGGATCTTCATCACTAATGAAAGTATCTAAGCCAAAACTATTTCCACTGATTGCTGGGTATTCAGTGGCCATATTTAAATAGCCAGTTGAAGTCATGATTTCATTGGTTTCTAGTTCAACAATAATCAATGCATCAGATGTTTGGTCTTCATTGTAGTAAATCTTCACTTCTGCTTCGATTTCATGATCTAGACTTACACAATGTCCAATGGGCTTGAATGTTTTTGAGTTGGCAAATGCAGTAGATCCAAGAATAATAAGGCAAGTGTTAGAGCTTTCATGAGTCCTCCTGGTTATGGGTAGAGCTAGGACGCTAAATGCCGCTATCATTGACGGCAAGGCATCTTTGGCCTTTTGAATTATATTCTTTAGATTTATTAGACTTCAATTATCGCGCGCACAGGTTTATGTGAGCAGAGCGTAGAATCATTTCTAATTTCAAAAAACAAATTCACGCCAAAGCTTGCCATCCAAATTTAATCATAGTTTCAGAGTTTCCATATCGATAACATAGCGATGGTCCGGGTTGCCTTTTGCCAAGTTTTCCCAAGCTGTATTGATTTCATCCATTTTAATCATTTCACAATTAGGATGAATATTGTGTTCAGCGCAGAAGTCTAAAACCTCTTGAGTTTCGGCAATTCCGCCAATTAACGACCCAGCGATTCTGCGACGACCCAATACCAGTGGAATAGTCATAGGTTCTTCCATAAGGCCAATTTGTCCGACAAGTACAAGTGTCCCATCCACATCTAAAAGCGGTACATATGTGTCAAAGTTGTGTTTTACTGGTACCGTATCTAAAATAAAATCAAACGAGCTTGCAGCTTTTTGCATGGCTTTGGCGTCAGTAGAAACGAGTATTCCCTTTGCGCCTAGAGACTTGGCGGATTCTTCTTTTTCTTTATTTCGACTGATTACTGTGACCTCTGCACCCATGGCAACGGCTAACTTTACTCCCATGTGGCCGAGACCACCTAAGCCGATGACGCCGACTCGCGTACCTTTTCCCACATTCCATTTTTTAAGTGGTGAATAAGTAGTGATACCGGCACACATTATGGGAGCTGCTTTCGATAGATCCAATTTTTCGGACACTTTTAAAACAAACTCTTCGCGAACGATGATGTGTTTTGAGTACCCACCTTGAGTAATCTTGCCGTCGATTCGATCAGGCGCACCGTAAGTAGGTGTCATGCCATTGCGGCAATACTGTTCTTCATGTTTATGGCATTGGTCGCATTCTTGGCAGCTGTCTACCATACGGCCGACAGCGGCCTTTTCGCCCACTTTAAACTTGCTGACGTCACTGCCAATTTCAATGACTCGGCCAACAATTTCATGGCCAGGAACAAGCGGATAATGCTGTGATCCCCAGTCTCCACGCAACGTATGTAGATCTGAGTGGCAGACCCCAGCATAAAGAATCTCAATAGCTACATCGTTGGGTCTTAAACTTCGTCTTTCAAAATGGTATGGTGTTAAATCAGCGCCTTCAGATTGGGCGGCATATCCAATTGTTTTCATTTTATATTTCCCTTCGTTCAATCGTCAGTCTGCAAGAGTATCAAAGACTTCCAATTGAGGATCCAAAAAAAAGCAACCTAAGAAGGTCGCTTTTTTCGATAAATAGATGGGGTAGCAGGACTGTCTTTCCCTCTTTAAATAAAAATGGATGGGGTAGCAGGACTCGAACCTGCGCATGACAGAATCAAAATCTGTTGTCTTACCAACTTGACGATACCCCACCAAATTGAGTGATAAGATATAATCCGTTGTTGCCGTGAAATCAAGGCTGGCTGGAGGCAAATGAAGCCGATTGCGCTCTGCCCAACCGGCATAAACGGTTAAATGTATTAAGAATTTAAAATCTATTCGGCTCGTTTGAGATCGTCCAGAGCCGCCCATGGATTTCACCTCTTCTTCAAAGGCCTTAAAAACTTCGTCTTCAATATATTCACGGGTTTCTTGATTCAGTGGTGGGCAATATCTTTAAACTGTCCGTCTTTACGCTTTTTTGAAGGCATCGCTACAAAAAGTCCGCCATTGCCTTTGATAATTTTCAAATCACGAACAACAAAGCACTCATCTATAGTGATAGTGACGTAGGCTTTGAGCCGATCTTCATTTACGGGAAATATTTTAACTTCTGTTACTTTCATTAGTGCCCTCCGGGATGAGTTCAATGGTTGCAATAATCCATTAATCCCTATTTCGGCGAACTAGACCTTAGGCTTAAGCGAAAGTGAGGTTTGTATTAAAATAAAACGCTCCTGTCTGGCATCCGACAAGAGCGTGAGTCATTTAAGAATTAAATGAGGTCTATTTTGCTGGTCGGAGCTGAACGAGCGCCACATTGCCATTTCGTAAAATGCGCATCAAATTCACGGCATTCTTATTTAAGTGGCGATTTACATCGGCAGCGGTACGAACGCTTTTACGGTTTACGTCCAAAATGAGATCCCCAGCAACGAGTCCAGCAATACTTGCGGGAGTTCCTTGGTCCACATCAATAATGATAGGAGGAGACCCCTTTACCTTCGGAAGTCCCCAATCACGGGCAATTTGTGGGCTGTAATCGATGACTTTAAACCCTAAATCATATTTGGCTTCCAATCCTTTGAGCGATCTTTGTCGGGGTCCGCTGGCGACGATTTGATCGGGGTTTTCCTCTACTTTAATTCGCTTACTGATGGTCTTTCCGTTGCGTTCTATTTTCGCCGAGTAAGTCTTACCGGCGGTTGTATCCTGAACAGTGCGGGCCAAATCCGCCGCGGATTCAATTTTTTTGTCATTAAACTCTAGAAACACATCATATGGTTTGATCCCTGATTTCTCGGTCGGGGAGTTTTCGTAGACCTGCGTAACTAATGCCCCTGTGTCTGTTTTCAACCAGCGATCCAGATACCTGCGGTGTAATATCAGCAATTCCTACACCCAAGAATCCACGACGAATCTTTCCGTTCTTTTCAAGTGCGGGAAGAATTTCTTTAACATCATCAATAGGAATAGCAAATCCAATACCCTGCGCTCTGGCATCGATGGCTGTATTTACACCGACGACTTCCCTCTCATGTTAACAAGAGGACCACCGGAATTACCTGGGTTAATACTGGCATCCGTTTGGATAAACGAGAATTTATTCAAGACATCGATGTTTCGCCCCTTAGCGCTGATAATTCCTTTCGTCATGGTGTGCCCATGTCCATAGGGGTTACCAAAAGCAGCCACCCATTCACCAACTTGCAGTGTTTTACTCACTCCTAATTTTGCAACAGGGAGTTGTTTTTGCGTTGATTTTTATAAGAGCAATGTCAGTGCGTGCATCTTTACCAATGACCTCCGCCTCATAGAGCGTCTCATCGCCCTCAACCAATTGGACCTTGATCACATCGGCTTTATCAATCACATGGTTGTTTGTGATGATCAATCCATCCTCGAATTATAAATCCAGTCCCAAGTGACTGAGCGGGTCGCCTCTGCATTTCTTTAAACTGAGGTCCGAAAAATTCTTCGAGAAACTGCTGGTAAGGATCTTGATACATTCTGCTGCCCCGTTTTGGGAGCTGCGTAGTACTGATGTTGACCACTGCAGGGTTTATGAGTTTAGCAAGCTCAACAAACAAGTCGGAGGGAAGAGGTTCACCGGGCTTAACATCGGGCAGTTTCGCTTGAACTGAAAGCGAACACAGAAGGGCTAGTAACAGGACGATTTTCATAGCGAACCTCTTAATTTTTAATTGTGTTTTCGGCCTTTTTTTCTGAAACAAATTTCATTTGTAAATCATTAATCACATGGTCAAGGAGCTTGGCTTCGTCATCCACAAGATTGCCTTTTGTCTTTTCTTGCAAGGTGAGTAGAAGGTCGATGTTAAATTTAGCAACACTCATGTCTTTTTCAGTTTTACCGGTGTGCGGGTTCGGTGCGAGACCAAGCGACATGACCGCCGTTGATCCAATTGAAATCACCAGCGTCGAAAAAGATGCCTCTATGTTTTGATTCGGTTCCATTTATACCTCCTACTCAAGCATCAGAAATTTTTTATAGGGGGTAGTATCCTAGCAGCCTACGGATTCGATGCTCCGTTGATAATGGGTTGGTAAAATATCGAGTCCAACCTTTTTTCGTCAAGGGGTTGACCATAAACAAATGGGCTAAAGGCACAGGTGATCGAAAAGGCAGCGTTTGAGCATAGGATTGGAGCTTCCAGATGGTTTTAGCAAGTAGCTCCTTCGATCCGATCCACTCACTGGCCATGGAGTCGATCTCCTCTTGTGTGCCCTCTTTAATGCAGAGCTTCAAAACAAACAGGCATAGGGGAACGAAAAGCCATACCACAAATTGTCCAGACTTTGGGGCTCCCACTTTCTATCGATGGCCCAACTGATTCCTCGATCGATAATTGGTGTAGGCACGATCAATAGTCCTGCCATTATTCCACTGGCAATAGTGCTTGCAAGCGTGTTGTGGGTTTTTATAGACACCAATTCATAGGCGAGAATGGCCTCTATTTCTTCAGTGCTTAGCTTGTCCACCAGACCTTGCGATAAAAAGATGCAGCTATTTTTAGCATTTCTGCCTACGGAAAAAGCAATGAGTGCTCTTTTGTGGAGTCACTTTAATAAGAGGAGGGCATATTGGCTCTGCGGCAGATTTTTTTAAGGTTTTTGCAAGCCCATAGGGGTCGTACCCCTCGATGATTCGTCCTGAAAACTGTCTAAGAATAAAAATATCGCCATAAAAATAAACCAGAGTGTTTATTATAAGTGCCGCCGCAAACCCCCAAAGGAGGCCTTCTCGCCCGCCAAGGTGGTAGCCAGTTGCAACAAAAAGTACTGAAATAAAACTCAGTAAAACCCATGCGCGAGTGCTGTTTTTCAAAGTAACTCCTCCAAGACGTAACTCAGGGATTATAGTGAAAGATTCACGGTTCTGACTATGGCAAAATGAATCCTTGTGACATACAGCTTCATTGCGGAGGCCAATATTTTATGAGTTATTGCTAAGTCATGGAGAGCATTAGAGAATATATGGTTCAAGGAGGTACTAGTGGACGTTGATATCATGGCCCTCAATGAGGCAATCAAACACGAAAGTAAATTTGTCGATCGGGCTCTCAGTGAAGTTTCAAAAGTCATTGTCGGTCAAAGGGAAATGCTAGAGGGCATATTAATGGGACTGTTAACCGGTGGGCATGTACTCTTGGAAGGTGTACCTGGACTTGCAAAAACTTTGACAATTTCATCGATTTCGAAAGCGATATCTTTAGACTTTCAAAGAATTCAGTTTACACCAGACCTTCTTCCGACAGATTTAATTGGGACAATGATATTTAACCCAAAATCAGGCGAGTTTTCTCCCAAAGAAGGGGCCGATTTTTACGAATATTGTTTTGGCCGATGAAATCAACAGGGCTCCTGCAAAAGTTCAATCGGCGCTTCTAGAGGCAATGGCGGAAAAGCAAGTGACGATTGGTGAAACCAGCTACAAACTTGATCGACCATTTTTAGTTCTAGCCACTCAGAACCCTTTAGAGCAAGAGGGGACATATCCTTTGCCCGAAGCGCAGATGGATCGATTTATGTTTAAAATCAACGTGGTCTATCCTTCAAAAAATGAAGAGCTGGAAATACTAGAAAAAATGTCCAGCAACAACCAACCGGAAGTGGAAATAGTAATCAGCCGCGAAGACTTGAAAAAGGCCAGCGATCGCGTCGATCAAATTTATGTGGATGATAAAATTAAGCAGTATATTGTTGAGCTTATTATGTGACGAGAGAGCCAGACAACTATGGGGTGGCGCATTTAAATCATATCATTTCAGTGGGAGTCTCTCCGCGGGCCACTATTAGTATGATTCGAGCGGCAAAGGCCCACGCATTTATCCGTGGCCGTGGCTATGTGACGGCCGAAGATGTAAAAGCTATTGCTTATCACGTTTTATGTCACAGACTTGTTTTGACTTACGAAGCAGAAGCGGAAGAAGTCAGCAAGGTGGATGTTGTAAAAGAGGTGCTCGGTCAGATTGAGGTGCCATAAGCCGTGACTGTTCCAGCAGAAGTATTAAAAAAAGTAAAGCTCCTCGAGATTTCGACTCGTAAATTGGTTAACAACCTATTTACAGGAGAGTATCACTCGGCCTTTAAGGGCCAAGGGATGACTTTCTCTGAGTTTAGAGAATATGTCCCGGGAGATGATATTCGAGCCATTTCGTGGCCGGTGACCGCTCGAACAGGAAAGCCCTATATCAAAAAATTCGATGAAGAGCGTGAGATGACAGTTATGTTGGCCGTGGACGTCAGCGCTTCAGGAGACTATGGAAGCGGACCTTACTTCAAAGGCGAAATCATTAATCACCTGGCCGCGCTTTTGAGTTTTACGGCTGTTCGAAACAATGATCCCGTAGGATTGCTTCTTTTTTCTGATCAAGTGGAACACTATGTGCCTCCCAAAAAAGGGCGGGGGCAAGTGCATCGCATTCTACGAGATCTTTACTATTACAAACCTAAAAGTAAAAAGACTTCGATTATCTGTGCAATTGAGCAATTGCAATCTGTATTGAAAAAGAAAGCCCATATTTTTTTATTTAGCGATTTTATTGATGAGGGCTTTGAAACACCGCTGAAAATGTTGGGTAAAAAACACGACGCCGTTGCCGTTGTAATTTCGGATCCAACTGAAGAAAAAGTGCCCGATCTTGGCCTAATCGATGTTTATGATCCCGAATCGGGAGAGCTCATTACAGTCGATACCTCTTCTAAACTTTTTCAAAAAGAGTTTCTTAAAAAAAATAGAAGTTTACTTGAGGAGCGAGAGCGCATGCTTCGAATTTCAGGAGTAGATAAAATTGACATTAAAGTAGGGGATGATTTTGTGACCCCACTGGTGCGGTTTTTCAAACAAAGGAATTTGCGTTAAGTGGCCGACGAAGCTAAACAGAAACCAACATCTTGGAGTTGCACTGCCGAGGCAGTGAATGAACCGCTAGATCGGTTAACGGTGGGTAGTATTTATAAGATTAACTGTTCAGGGGATTTTGTTGATCACTCGCGAAAAAATTTGCAAATCATCTTAGATAAAAAATCCGAATATCAAATTTATTTATTAGAAGTGCTCGATGATTCTCCCACATCAGTTTTGGCTCAAGTGACAAGTTATAAGCCGGGACCACTTAAAGATTTAGAGTTTACATTTGCCGATGGAGCCGGTGTTTCTTGGCCAGTTCGAGGCGTTGATGTTGAAATTCAATCGGTGATTGACCCACAAAAAGGTCCACCGCAACCGTTCGGACCAATGGGGCCTATAAAGGCTTCACTGGAGTGGTGGTTCTATGCCTTTTTTATTTCTCTTGGCATAGTAGTGCTAGGCCTTTTGCTTAGAAAAACATTTCGTATTGTCCGAAAAAAAAACTTCTTTATTAATAATGACATCGAACCGGAACAGGCGTGGTTGCGGGCCTTTGGGATTAAATCTAGAAAAGGGATTTTTGATAAATCAAAAGATCGCCAAGTTTACCTGGAATTTAATAAAACCATTCGAGAGCTCACTAAAAAGTTACCGCAAGAAGGTAAAGCCGAAGCCAAAGATATTGCTGAGTTTTGTGAGTCACTTAAAAACAGATACGATAAGTATTATACCCAGATGCTATGGGTACCGGTAAAAGAAATGTCTATGGCAGACCTTTTAAGAGAAATTAAATGGCAAGACCGTCGGTTTTACCAGAGACATGCTGCTGAAATTAAGAGAGTGAAATCGGAAATTGATCGTTCCGTGAAGCAGCCTGAAAAGATGTCGGCCTATGATTGCCAACAACTTTTACAAATGTCCCGGAAGTCAGCGGCTTTGATCTATAACTACAAAAAGGGAGGTAAGGAATTATAACTTGGTATTCCGCTTCGGCCTTCTTTTTGTTGATACCGCTTATGGTGGTTGTTGTCTTGTGGTTTCTATTTCGAAAGAGTAGCGCCCAGGCGTTTATGCAATACAGTACATCGAAGGTTATAAAGGCAGTGCATCGAGGATATCGAACGCATTTTATTTACCTGCCCTGGGCCTTAAAGGTCATCGCATTGGGTTTAGTGATTGTGGCACTGGCAAGACCTAGAGAGTCGTCTACCAATATAAACGCAATGTTGAAGGGATAGATATCGTTATCGCATTAGATGTTTCCGATTCTATGTTGATCGAAGATATGAAGCCGGAAAACCGGCTTGAAGCTTAAAAACCATCAAAGACTTTATTGAGCAAAGGGTATCCGACCGCATTGGCTTGGTTGTATTCAGTGGTGAATCGTATACGAGGGTCCCGCTTACGCTCGACTACCCCGTACTAGAGCAAAATTTAGCGCAAGTTACTACCTCTAAAAACATTAAAATGGGAACTGCTATTGGGATGGCCTTGGCGAACTCGGTGAGTCGCTTGAAAGATTCGACGGCAAAAAGCCGGGTGGTGATTTTTCTAACTGATGGAGAAAATAATTCCGGGACCATCGACCCTGAAACAGCGATTGATTTGGCGAAGCAGGAAGGTATCAAAGTATATAGTATTGGTATGGGTAAGGATGGGCAGGCCCGGTTGCCCATCGTAACGACAAACCCCTTTGGACAAAGAGTGAAAACCTACCGACCGATTCATAGTAAAATTAATGAAGCCCTTTTGGGAAGAATGGCTCAAGAAACCGGCGGAAAATATTTTCGTGCAATCACTTCAAATGCACTGGAGCAAGTATTTTCAGAAATCAATCAATTAGAAAAAACTAAAATAGAGAGCAATGAATACACCAAATATGATGAGAAATTTTTTAGCTGGCTTGTTTGGGCCATTGGTTTTTACTTTTTAGGAGTATTATTGGGTCAATCTTTTTTGCGAAGGGGGCCTTAGCATGTGGAGATTCGCAAACCCTTGGGCATTTCAGTTTTTATGGCTGATACCAATATTAATTGGTTTTTATGTTTTCTACTCTAAAAAGCCAGTAAGGTGATGCAGCAGCATTTTAGCCAAAAAGTCATTGGTTTTGTTTTCTCTTCGGTTTCGCACAAAAGAAGAAAGATGAAGTTGTTTTTGGTTTGCTTGAGCATTTTGTTTTTTGTTTTTGCCTTGGCCCGTCCTCAATCGGGTACTGCCAAAGCAAAAATGAAATCTGAAGGAATTGAAGTAGTTCTATTGTTGGACGTTTCTGAGTCAATGAAGGCCGAAGATGTAAAGCCAAGTCGACTTGAATTTATGAAAAAAGAAATGATTCGTTTTGTTGAAAAGTCAGTAGGCGATCGAATTGGAATTGTTGCATTTGCCGGTAGTGCCGTCTTGTTGACTCCGGTCACTCAAGATAAGGGTGCACTGAAAATGTATATTGAAACACTTTCGACGGATTCGGTGAGCACGCAAGGTACTGATTTTGGAAAGGCCTTACAGGAGGCTGAATCGGCCTTCAAGCGAGGCGGATTGGAAGATAGTGAAGAAAGTGTTGTCACTCGGGCTATTATTATTGCTAGTGACGGAGAAGATAATGAAGAAAAAGGGCTAGAAACAGCTGGAGAAAATTTCAAAAGATGGAATTAAGATTTTCACAATGGCATTTGGTACGAAAAAGGAGGTTCATCCCAATTCGCGATGAATCGGGTCAGCTGCTGGGATATAAAAAAGATCGCTCAGACAACCCAGTTCTAACAGCAATACGGGGTACGATATTAAAAGATTTGGCAGTAAAAGGTGGAAGTTTCCATCATAATACCTTTGGGAGTGCGGCTATCGACAATGTTGTAAAGGATTTAAAACCTTAGAGCAAACTCGATTTGAAGAAGCCTCTATCGTGGACTATGCGGAACACTATCAAGTTTTTTTGTTACTGGGATTTTTGACGGCACTTATTGAGTTGTGGTTGGGCGAGCGGAACTCCCAGGGTCGGATTTGGAAAGGTCGATTTGAGGTGAGCACTCAATGAAATATTTGATGGTTTTTGTTTTTCTTTCTTTGAGCTCAAATGGCTTTGCTTCGAGTTTGTCTTCGGATTTGCATGCAAAAAATGGTTCAGATGCTTTTATCCGAATGGCTTGAGGACTATGCCGAGGCACAAAAGAAGCGGAAGAAAAGGCCGCCGTTGAAGCTAAAAAACAGGTCAACCCATGAAGCCCCCAAGGTAACTATTCCGGTAGATAAATTGAATATAGCTATCAACGAATTCTTGTTAAGCCTGGCAGAAGACAGCCAAAGAGCCGATATGCATATTAACCTAGGGATGGCATTTGAATTTAAAAAATCCGAAGAGCAGGCCCTGGCAGAGTATGGCGTGGCTATAGAATTGACTGAGCAACAGCCGCAACTGAAGTTTATAGCACTATTTAACAAAGCTCGATTGTTGGCACAGATGAAAAACATCCCCGAGGCACTTCGCTTTTATCAAGAAGCATTGAAAATAAATCCAGATTCAATTGAGGTGAAAACGAATATTGAACTGTTGTGGCAGCAGCAAGATGGCGGCGGTGGTGGTGAATCCGACGAGCAAAATAATGACGATGAAAATAATGATGAAAATAAAGACCAAAAAGACCCATCGGACGGCGATCAGGATCAAAAACAAAAACCAAAGCCGAAGGATTTGTCTGAACAAGACGTAAAACGTATTTTGGAGGAGATTAAATCTCAGGAGCAAAAAATTAGAGCCAAGGAACAGGAACTCGGAGGTAAGGAGAGGTCTCGTGAAAAAGATTGGTAAATTATCGGTATTATTTTTTTTCGTATTGCTATTTTTTTTGGATGTTTATGCGGAGGTTGAAATTCAATCCAGCTTTTCGCAAAATCAAGTGGCGGTCGGTGATACGGTCAGTTTTAACATTGTCGTGACCTCCGACTCTCAAGTTTCTGTTGAGCCACCTCGATTGCCTAACTTAGAAGATTTCGATTTATTAAATAGTAACGTGAGCCGAAAAACTAATTCTCTTTTTTCTCAAGGTAAGTTCAGTGTTCAACATTCGATGAATTATTCTTATCTATTGACTCCAAAACGTCCAGGCACAGCTAAGATGGGCCCTGTCGAGATTGTAGTAAATGGGCAACCAAGATTAACTCGCCCCCAGACAATTGAGGTTGTTCAGGGAAGTGGGCGACTAGCGCAGCCGAGGCAAAGAAATCGACCACAACTACAAGACCCTTTTGAAGACTCTCAGGATGACGAATTAGACCTTTTCAATCAACTATTACGTCGTCGAGGTCTTCCGGGCATCGGAGGGTCGGATTTACCTGAAAATGCAGAGGACTTTTTTATTCACGTTGAGGTAAATAAGAAAAATGTATTTGTTGGAGAGCCACTTGTTGCTTCCTGGTATCTTTATACAGCTGTCAATTTAACCGAAATCGACACTTTGAAATACCCCAATCTCAATGGCTTCTGGAAGGAAGATATAGAAGTTGCAACTCGTTTAAATTTTCAAGGGGGCCATATTGTTAATGGTGTTGAATATAGAAGAGCTCTACTTGCGTCGTATGCTCTTTTTCCCATAAAGCCAGGGGGAATCAAAATCGATGCCTATAGGGCGAAATGCACACTGGCTCCTTTAGGTTTTTGGGGAAGAGGTCAGGCAAAAGTGGTGACGAAACAGAGTAAAGAAATCCCGATCACTGTTAAGCCTCTCCCGGCGCAAGGTAAGCCCGCTAACTTTACCGGCGCCGTTGGAGACTTCAATGTTTCGGCCACTTTGAAGTCTAAGCAATTTAGAGTCAACAGCCCCATTAGCTATGAAATTGTATTTGAGGGAACCGGCAATGCTAAAAGAATTGATTTGCCAGACCTCCAACTCCCCGAGGGGCTGGAGCTCTATGACACGATCAGCGAATCGAAGTTTTATAAATCAGGAAAGAGCTTTAAAAAATTTGAATTGCTTTTAGTTCCAAGGTTCGCTGGGGCAATGAAAATACCAGAATTGAAATTTTCTATGTTTGATCCTCAGTCGGCAAAATATTATGAAAAATCAGTAGCCCCGAGAGACATCAATGTCTTGCCTGGAGATGGAAACCAAACGATTGCATCCACACCTCTGGATGCCGGCGGACCTGAGGCAGGTGTTCCCGCCCAAGCAGCTCTTCCGGGATTGATGCTTAATTGGAATCAGGGGTCGTCTATGTATATGGCGAACCGATTTACTTTTTGGGCCTTCGTTTTTTGCATGGCTTTATTGATTTTGGTGTGGAGGTTGTTCGTCGAAATGAATTGGCTGAATCGGTCAGCCGGATTGCAGGAAGAATTAAAACGAAGGTTCCAACAGCTGAGCTCGTTTGCGGCAGCAGGTGATTTTCGAAAAGTGGGCATTGAAGGAAGCAATTTGATTTACTTTATTTTAGGTGAAATTTCCGGTGAAGGCGGAGCTCACGGAGAAATTGATCGTTTGTTAGAGCTCTCGCCACCTATCGTTCGCCAAGAAGTGGGACCCGAGTTGAAAAAGCAATTGGCTTATTTTGAACTTCTCGGTTTTGCCCCTGAGGGCGTCATTGGTGATCAAAAAGATCCCAAGGAGATTAAAAGACGATTAAAAGAAGTGGATGCATTGCTTTCGAAGTCAATAAAGGTGTCGAATGCTCTGTTTACAACCAAGCCCGTAACGGAGGTTTAAATTGAAACTACTGGTTGCCCTCATGTTATTTTCCGCGACCGCCCAGGGTGCAATGCAGTCTCTCTCTTTTTCTCTCCAGGAGATTGAATCAAAGCCTATCGAGCTATACAGTTTCTCTGCATCTGAAGCAGGGCCTTCCAAAGGAATCGCTAAGAAGCTGTATACAATGAAAAAGCTGGAGCGACAGAGAAACTATCAATCCTGTTATTCTGTGGGTCAGACTTTGATCGGAGTTTCAAGGGGGTTAGATCCTTGGGTGCGTCTCAGACAATTAATTTGTGCCACCGAATTGTTAAAAACAAAAGGTCAATCGGGACCAATTCAAAGTGTTCTCGATGTGTTAAAAAAACATCATGATTGGATGTCGGGAAACAGTTACTCCTCCGACCTGCAAAAATGGTATGTCCGAGGTAGAATTGAAGCATTAAAGTTTTTTTCTAAAAAAGATCGAACTAAAGTTTGGCAAATTTACGATGATATCAATGCCAATATCGATTGGTTAAATAACGAACAAAAAGCAGACGTCTACTCGGTTCTTGGGCAAACCGCATTTATCCAACAAGAATTAGAAAAGGCTAGAATATTTTATATGCGAAGTTTGGATTTAGAGGACTCCGCAACAGTCAGAGATCGCCTATCTACGATCCAAGCAAAATTAAATATTCCCGTTGAAAAAAGCTCTCTGACAGTCAGGCGAAACAACAAGATGCTCAATTAGTTGCGACAAAAGAAGAAAGACAGCTCTATGAGCAAGTTGTACGCGCATTACAGAGTAGCGATCTTCTCTCAGCCGTTGAAGATGGCGTGAAATTGATTCGAAAATATCCTTATAGTTATTGGGCTGAGTGGACGGAAGATAAAATTATCAGCTTATATATTGGATTGCTTGCAAAAAATGACGGGAAGCTGGCGTTACTTAAATTTCGAATTCGAAAGGCCATTCAACAATTGCCGCCAAATATATTGATTCAAATGGGTGAAAAAGCCTATTGGAGTGGCTATTATAAAGAAGCTGACTTAATGGGTTCATTGGCATTGAAACGCCAACCCAGTGCCTCTGAAAGAAAAGAAAACTTAGAGCTACTTGCTGCCTCACAAGTCCTTATTGGAGATTATAAGGCAGCCCTTCAAAGTTATGATTTTTTGTTGCGCCAATCTTCAGGTACAAATAATGCGATCGAATATCTTTTTAGAATGGGGCTAGTGCAGTACCGATTGAAAGATTATTCGAAGGCCATGTTTTATTTTGAAAGATTGTTGGCGTTGAATGATAAAAGTAAATTTGAATTGCCGGCTATGTATTGGGCGAGAAATAGCTACATCAAATTGGATCAAAAAGAAAAAGCAAAAGAAATTAGCGACCAACTTTTGGTAAAATACCCACTGACTTATTATGGGCTTCGTACTCGCATGGAAATGGCGAATGGTCAAGTCCCAGAGGATTTTAAATCAGGTAGTGCACCTGTCGTTCAGTTGTACTTTTCAACCAATGAAAGCCAAGCATGGAAGACGTTCAATCTTTTGGCTGAAAGTGGCTGGTATGATGCTGCTGGGCGGGAATTGGGGCAGTTGCCTCAACCCACCTCCACCGCGCAAAAAATGCTTTATGCTTATTTTTGGATGAAGGCGGGGCAGCCCGGTCAAGGTATTCAATTGTTTAATGAAGTTATTTATGAAGATGAAAGATTTATTCGTTGGAATGCATTGAAAAGGTTTTTTCCCTTTTGGTACGAAGGAGAGATCAAAAAGTGGGCGGAAGCCAACTCGATTGAACCAGAAATGATCGCGGCAATCATACGGCAAGAGAGTTCGTTCGATGCTCAGGCGGAGAGTCCGGCTCGTGCTATTGGTTTAATGCAAATGATCTCTTTGACTTCTACCTCAGTTGCTAAAGATATTCGGCTCAAAGACTTCAGTTTCCCAGAAAGTCTCATGGACCCTGAAACTAATATTCGGATGGGATCATATTATTTTCGTAAGATTCTTAAGTCTAATCGTGAAAATGTGCCACTTACTTTGGCTTCCTATAACGCGGGCATTGGCAACCTCTATAAATTTATTAAATCCCGTGCAGAGCTGGCCGATTTACGAGACCAACACAGCACGGATCCAGAAAATGAGTTGTGGATTGACGAACTGCCCTGGGGAGAGACGCGTTTTTATGTGCAGGCCGTTATGCGCAATTATTTAATCTATAGGTGGCTTTATTCTGACCTACAGAGCACCTCGAGGTGGGAAGTTGGACAAAAGGCCGGTTCCAATGGTCCAAAAAAGTGATGAAAACTATGGCAATATTGCAGGCATGTGAGCTGCCATTGCAAGTGGGCCGGATGTCTATTAAACTGAGAATTGCTTAAATTTGATTGAGGGAGTTTGTGTTGAAGATATTTGGGTCTCCAGGCCTCATGAAGAAAGTATTCGCCGTGCAAATCCTATTTCTTATGGGGTGTGCATCTTTAAAGCGTTCTACTGATATAGAAGTCACGACAACGGTTGTTCATCCTGAAAAGGAAATAGTCGCTGTAGAGCCACGCTACGTCGGTGATCCGCTCTCAGAAAAAGATATCGAACTGATTAATAGATTGGGATCCGTGCCGCCCTCTAGTCACAAGCTAGTTAAGAAATGGTTGGATTATTTTCAGTCACGTGGAAAACCTCATATGCAGAGGTACCTCCAGCGATCCACAAGGTACATTCCGTTAATGAAAAAAATCCTAAAGGAAGAGGGTGTACCAGAGGATTTAGTGTACATCGCACTTATAGAATCCGGGTTTAACGCAAAGGCCTACAGCCCTGCGGCGGCCGTGGGTTATTGGCAGTTTATTCGACCAACGGGTAAGCGATACAACCTTAAAATCACTCCGTTGATGGACGAAAGAAAAGATGTAGTTGCATCCACAAGAGCGGCGGCCAATTACTTTAAGTCTCTCTATAATATTTTTGGTAACTGGTATTTGGCGATGGCATCCTATAATACCGGAGAAGGTCGAGTGATGCGGGCGATTATGCGTCTACAAACTCGGGACTTCTTTGAGATCGTCGATCGACGAAGGCTCCCTCGTGAAACTCGAAACTATGTTCCTAAATTTTTGGCTGCTAAGCTCATAGGTTATTATCCCCGTCGATTTGGGTTTCAAAATTTAGATTATCAAGATGAAATCAGCTTCGACACCATCAACGTGGTTCACGGAGTGAGTTTAAAAAAGATTGGGGAGCAAATTGGAGTTCCCTATGAAAGAATGAAGCTTCTCAACCCGGCCTATTTATCTGACTATGTGCCTTACATGAAAGATTACCCCACGTTTGTAAGAGTCCCTAAAGGACTCGGGCAGCAAACAGTGGCCATTCTTGACCAAGCTAAATCTTCCCCTCCTAAATATGTTGCTGGAGCGGGTTATATTTATCGAGTGAGAAGGGGAGACACTCTTTCACACATTGCTCGGAGGCAAGGACCACCGTACGCAAACTTCGTCATACAAATGGATTAAGTCGGCGATCAACCGCAGGATTGGTCAGAGACTTCGCATTCCGAACCGAAGAATGCCGGTAAGTACGAGTGAGTCGGCTGTAGCATCGGCAAATGGTACATATAGAGTCCGCCGGGGAGATACTTTATCCACAATCAGCCAACGTTTTAGAGTGTCTGTGGCCGATTTAAGGCAGTGGAATGATTTGGGGAGAAGGTCATTAATAAGAGTGGGCCAAAAATTTACAAGTGACAACTCCTACTGCATCCTCATCTGCTGAAAGAGATGCAGCCTCCAGCTCTTCAGGTATCTATCATATAGTTCGCCGCGGAGAGAATTTGTCGACCATCGCTAAACGGTATCGCTCATCTGTGGCAACCATAAAATCATTAAATAATTCTGAATCTTCGGCGTTTAATTCAAATAGGGCAAAAGTTAAAAGTCCGTGGGGCTGCAAAAGTACATATTGTTCAACAGGGTGAAACTTTGAGTCATATTGCTGACAAGTATAAGGTGAGCATGAACCTTCTCAAGCGCTCCAACGGCTTACAAAGAGCTTCTAGGATTTAGCGCCGGCTCTAAACTCTTTATTCCAGAAGAATAAAAAAAGCCCGTAGTCTCTTCTACGGGCCCTGCTATGGATTTCAAAGCCTCGCGGTTTTTTCACCTCAGTGCACTATCCATGGTGCACGCATTCATTTTTTGTACTCGGCCAGCACCGCTACTTCGGAGGCGGATCCAGCAAGAGTTCTTTTGGTACGTTTTTACTTCACCCTATTCATCCTCCCTTATAGCATTTGGTCATATCCCTATAATATCTTGAAATAGGCTACTAGTAGGCTATTGAGAGCATCTCGTCTCAAATTAATTCTAAGAAATTTGCGAATGTGTTGTCAGGAATGTGTCCACCGAATATTTCTGAGACAAAACCTATGTGCTATTAATTATTGGTTTAAAATCAGCCTTCTAGCCGGCTAATGATTTGATCGGCTATTGAAAAGTAAGAAGCCGCCTGCTTTGAGTCAGCTGGCTTTCCATAAGGGGTATGCCGGCTCACTTCCCATGGCAATGCTGGGATGAAAAGGAATTGCGGCCAGTTTTGTTAGTGCCTGGAGAGTCGAGGTATCCATCGAGATCTCCCTTCGGGAACAGTGAGATGGGCTCGCCACCGCCAGGCGGTTGAAAACTCGACATATTTTCGACGACTCCAATATTAGCACATTGATTCTGGCCCACATATCTAATGCCTTTTTTTGCATCCACAAGGCTCAAATTTTGTGGCGTCGTCACAGTAATTGCTCCCGAGACGGCACCTTTGTGCCAGCGTGAGTGGAATGTCGCCAGTCCCAGGGGGTAGGTCAACAATGAGGTAATCCAACTCACCCCAGAGAACATCACGGAAAACTGATCCATTGCTTTAAAAGCATTGGCCCGCGCCATATTACTGAGGAAGCTTCATCCACCAAAACCAATAGACATAAGTTTCAAACCAAAACGTTGAAGGGGGTATATCTTTTTATCTTCACTCAAGTCGGGATTTTGATTAATGCACCCAAACATTCGTGGAATACTTGGGCCATAGATGTCGGAGTCTAATAAACCTACGGATTTGCCTCTGCGCTTTAAGGCCAAGGAAATATTTGCGGCAACCGTCGACTTTCCCACACCGCCTTTGCCTGATCCAACAAGGACAATGTGTTTTATTCCGGAAATGGGCTTTTGTTGCTCAAAAGGGTTCATTTTTAACTCCTGGTCTGTGGGCTGTATTTACACATGTAACTTAGATTTACAACGTATTTTGGCGAGTTCGTTGTCTAAGCCAGCAGTCCATGACAAAATAATCGGATGGACCTTATTAAAAACTTCGATTTCCAAGAAAATTTTTTATTTATTGCGCTGGGAGTTGGAGTTGCATTTTTGTTTTTCTTTTTGCGAATGGTTTTATCGGAGCGAAACATCTACGATGAGGATCAATGGGAGCATGAGGACTCCTCTGTCGAGCAGGAGGAACAAGATTTTCACCGCTCGGACGAAGATTTAAGAGATTCTAATGCAAGAAACCATCAAAATATTTCTTATGTCGGTAGCTCGGACGATTCTTCCAGTGAATGGGACGAAGCTCGTTATCATGAACTTTTGGAAGACCAAAATGTGAGAGTTAAAGAAATCCCGGAGGGGGTCTCGGTTTCAGGAGTAAAGTTTAACTTTAGTGGCCATACGTTCGATGCCTTCGAAGCATTGGGAATATCGGAAAATGCCAAGGCTGCCGAAGTTGAACGAGCCTACTTTCAAGCTTTAGCCAGCGTTGATAAGAATAGCCGTGAGTTTATTGAATTGGCCTACCTAGCTATTCAGCAAAACCATAAAAAAACCAATAGCAACGCGTAGCATCAATCGTAATATTAAATTTAAAACTCTGCATAGTTAATTCGCAACTCAAAGGTGCTTTGTTGACCATATTTATGCCCCAGTGATACTCCTGATAGGTGCTCCTCCTCAACGAAGGTCTAGTGAATGAAAGAACGTGATTTAGCGGATTTACCCACATTGGTATCTCTTTGTAAACGCCGTGGATTTGTATTTCAAAGCAGTGAAATTTATGGTGGTCTCAATTCCTGTTGGGACTATGGGCCGTTGGGGGCGCAGTTTAAATTTAATGTGAAGATGTCCTGGTGGAAGGCAATGACTCGTCGATCGGACATTGTGGGGTTAGATGCCGCTATTCTTATGCACCCAACGGTTTGGAAAGCTTCTGGACATGTGGATGGTTTTTCAGATCCGTTAGTGGACTGCATGGATTGCAAAAACCGATTTCGCGAAGATCACGCGGAAAAAAATGAAAAAGGCGAGCTGCAATGTCCGAAATGTCAGTCGACTCAACTGACCGAACCCCGAAATTTTAATTTAATGTTCGAAACTCATATGGGGCCGGTGAAAGATGATGCGGCTGTTGTTTATTTGCGACCAGAAACCGCACAAGGGATTTTCGTGAATTTTCTCAATGTGCAAACAGCCTCGAGAAAAAAAGTGCCCTTTGGAATTGCACAAATTGGTAAGTCTTTTCGTAATGAAATCACTCCCGGTAACTTTACGTTTCGAACCCGTGAATTTGAACAAATGGAAATGCAATTTTTTGTCAAACCCGGGTCAGATGATGAGTGGTTTGAAGCATGGAAAAAAATTCGAATGGATTATTATGATCGCATCGGTCTGCGCAAAGAGAAGCTTCGCTTTCATGCACATGGAGAGGGCGAATTAGCTCACTATGCAAAAGCGGCCTTTGATGTGGAGTATGAATTCCCAATTGGTTGGCAAGAACTAGAAGGCATTCACAATCGTACTGATTTTGATTTGTCTCAGCATCAAAAATTCAGTGGTAAGAAGCTTGAATATTTTGATGAGGCGGCCAAAGAAAAATTCTTACCTTATGTGATTGAAACAGCAGTAGGCTGTGACCGCCTGTGCTTGGCTGTTTTATGCGATTCTTATCGTGAAGAAGTCCGACAGTTGGAAAACGGCAAAGAAGACATACGAGTGGTGCTTCGATTTAAACCTGAATTTGCACCTTACAAGGCGGCAATATTGCCATTGTCCAAAAAGCCTCAGCTGCAAGAGTTGGCAGACAAGTTGAGAGACCGGCTCGCAGAAAATATGGAAGTGGATTATGACGAAGCGGGCAGTATTGGCAAACGGTACCGTCGACAAGATGAAATCGGAACACCTCTTTGCATTACAGTGGATTTTGATTCACTGGATGACCAAGCCGTAACCGTCAGACACCGAGACACAATGGAGCAAGATCGAGTCAATCTAGATCAATTAGATAGCTATGTGCGAGAAAAACTTCAGCAGTTTTAATTGCATCAGCCTCAATTCCTAGGGGGAAAGATGAGTTTAGGAGAAACGATGGGATTAACGCCAACATCAAAAACATGGACGATGCCGACTCAATCCGTTTTTTATTTTTCTGCGGGCGATGCCGAAGGCAGTGCCGCGATGAAAAATATTTTAGGCGGTAAGGGCGCAAACTTGGCTGAGATGACCTCGCTGGGATTGCCGGTGCCTCCCGGATTTACTATTAGCACTGAGATGTGTGATATTTTCTATAAAAATGGTGAAAATCTCCCTAAAGAACTGGAAGAGCAAGTACTGGGAGCCTTATCTCGAGTCGAAGAGAAGTTGGGCAAAAAATTTGGAGACCCAGCAAACCCTCTTTTAGTGAGCGTTCGTTCTGGAGCGAGAGTAAGTATGCCCGGTATGATGGATACGGTTCTTAACTTAGGCCTCAACTTACAAACCTTAGACGGATTAGCGAAACAATCGAATAATGAGCGGTTTGCATGGGACTCTTATCGTCGATTCTTACAAATGTACTCCAATGTTGTCATGGGAATGAACGTATCTTTTTTGGAAGTGCACTTAGAAGACTTAAAAGATGCGAAGGGATACAAGCAAGATAATGAATTGAGCGTTGAAGACTTAAGAGGACTTTGCGAGAAATATAAAAAAGAAATTTTGAGTTCAACGGGAAAAAGTTTTCCAGAAGATCCATTCGAACAGTTATGGGGGGCGATCACCGCAGTTTTTAAAAGTTGGAACACTCCCCGAGCAGTGACTTATCGTCAACTGCATAACATACCTGGTTCGTGGGGTACTGCTGTAAATGTTCAATCGATGGTTTTTGGAAATATGGGCGACGACTGTGCCACAGGTGTTGCCTTCACTCGAAATCCATCAACCGGAGATAAAGAATTTTATGGTGAGTTTTTGGTGAATGCCCAAGGCGAAGATGTGGTTGCCGGAATTCGAACACCTCAGCCTATAACTAAATTAGCGGCCGCCGGGTCGGGTTTACTTTCTCTAGAGGAGGCGATGCCAGGGCCATATTCTCAGTTGGTTGAAGTTTATAAAAAGTTGGAAACTCATTACAGAGATATGCAAGACATCGAGTTTACCATTGAAAACGAAAAACTCTGGATGCTGCAAACTCGGACGGGCAAAAGAACAGCCAAAGCGGCACTTAAAATTGCCTGTGACATGATGGATGAAAAATTAATTACCGAAGAAGAGGCCATTTTAAGAATTGATCCTAAA
This sequence comes from Bdellovibrionales bacterium, assembly GCA_041391465.1. Taxonomy (GTDB): domain Bacteria; phylum Bdellovibrionota; class Bdellovibrionia; order Bdellovibrionales; family UBA1609; genus UBA1609. Next base: position 25,539 of record JAWKNX010000008.1, on the reverse strand, counting down.
GGGTTGGATCAGCTTCTTCACCCACAACTAGATCCGGATGCAGAGAGAATTGTTATTGCCAAGGGTTTGCCGGCAAGTCCAGGAGGAGCTGTTGGTAAAGTTGTTTTTAGTAGTGAAGACGCTGTGAAGATGAAGGAGGCCGGGGAAAGGTGTATTCTTGTTCGCATTGAAACCAGTCCAGAGGATATTGAAGGAATGATTTCATCAGAAGGAATCCTCACATCTCGTGGTGGAATGACTTCGCATGCAGCCGTCGTGGCAAGGGGAATGGGCAAATGCTGTGTCGCCGGGTGTGGAGAGGTCGATGTTAATTATGACAAAAAAGAATTTCGAGCCAACGGCTATGTAATCTCTGAGGGTGAGATCATTACTTTGGATGGCTCAAGTGGCGAGGTTTTAAAAGGCGAAGTAAAGACAATTGAACCAGAGTTGGCGGGTGATTTTGGACGACTCATGGAGATGGCGGACCACTTTCGAACAATGAAAGTTCGCACGAATGCGGATACCCCCCATGATGCGAAGACGGCGAGAAGCTTTGGGGCTGAGGGCATAGGTTTATGCCGAACAGAGCACATGTTTTTTGGGGCTGACAGAATTGATGCGGTTCGTGAAATGATTATGGCAGATCATTATGAGGAAAGAACACGAGCACTAGCAAAGCTTTTGCCCATGCAGCGGGAAGACTTTGAAGGACTATTCCTTGAAATGAAGGGTTTGCCTGTAACGATTCGACTATTAGATCCCCCATTACATGAGTTTCTCCCCCACGGCGAAGAAGAAATAACAGAACTTGCCGAACGATTGGGGTGGGGAGTAGATCGATTAAAATCAAAGGTGCGAGCACTGCATGAATTTAATCCGATGCTCGGGCACAGAGGATGTCGGCTAGCGATCACCTATCCTGAGATTTATCAAATGCAAGCCCGCGCCATTGCCGAAGCGGCATGTGAGCGGGTCAAAGCCGGAGACACCTTGGTGCCAGAGATTATGATCCCCTTGGTTGCTGTCGACAAAGAATTAAAACGATTGCGACAGTTAGTAGAAACAGAAGTGCAAGCGGTGCAAAAAGAAAAAGCGGTCTCCTTTGATTATCTCGTTGGGACAATGATTGAGCTCCCCAGAGCTGCTATGACTGCCGATCAAATTGCTGTTTATGCCGATTTTTTCAGCTTTGGAACCAATGACCTCACTCAAACTACGCTGGGGCTCTCTCGTGATGACGCGGGTCGCTTTCTCAACTCATATGTCAGTGACGAAATTTTCGCAGCTGATCCATTTCAGAGTATCGACGTCAATGGAGTAGGGCTTCTTGTAGAAAAAGCTGTTGCACTTGGTCGACAAACTAAATCTAATATTAAACTTGGTATTTGTGGTGAACACGGGGGAGATCCTGCAAGTATTCAATTCTTTCAGCGCGTTGGATTAGATTACGTGAGCTGTTCTCCCTATAGAATACCCATTGCTAGGCTGGCAGCAGCGCAAGCGGCGATTCAACAACGGAAGGTAGAGCATTGAGAATTAAAAAACTTGAACTGTTAGGGTTTAAATCATTTAAAGACAAGACAGTTATTCAATTTGATCCGGGGACCACAGGAATCGTCGGCCCTAATGGATGCGGAAAATCCAACATCGTCGATGCTTTGGTTTGGGTGATGGGGGAGATGTCTGCGAAGCATCTTCGTGGAAGCTCAATGAGTGACGTTATATTTGCTGGATCTCAAGATTATGCACCTATGGGGATGGCAGAAGTATCTCTCACTTTAGAAAACGATGGTGGCCCCTTTCCAGCGAAATACTCTAAGCATTCAGAGGTCATGATCACACGTCGTCTGCATCGTTCCGGTGAATCGGAATATCTTATCAACAAGGAGCCAGCACGGCTTAGAGATATTCAAGAGATTTTCATGGACACAGGTGCGGGAGCGAAGGGGTTCTCTATCATTGAACAAGGGGCCATTGGTAAAATTATCACGGCGAAACCCATTGATCGAAGAACTCTAATTGAAGAGGCTGCTGGAATAACTAAGTTTAAAGTTCGAAAAAGGGAATCAGTACGTAAGTTAAAATCCACTGAACAAAACTTGGTGCGGCTACAAGATATCATCGGTGAGCAAAAAAGGCAGTTAGGGTCTTTGGAGCGGCAGGCGCAAAGAGCTGAACGTTATCGCAAGATCAAAAATGAGCTACAAGAAAAGGATTTGCTCCTATCTTCAAAAAAATATCTGGAAATAACAGATCAGTTGAATGAAGCGGAAGTGATTTATAAAGAAGCCAGTGAATCAGAGGTGGGAACAGCCTCGAATATTGATCAACTGGAATCGGAGTTGGAAAACTTAAAGCTGCAGTTGGTTGAAAAGGAAAAATCAGTTGAGTCGAAACAAATTTCAGCCGGCGAAGCTCGAAAAACGGTTCAAGAACTTGAATATGAAATTAGAGAATTAAAATTTGAAATAGAGCAGGCAAAAAGAGATTCTGAAAAAACCGGTTCAATAGTTGAACAGTATCAGGTTCGTCGACAGGCTTTGCGAAAAGATTTCGAAGAGTTATCCGAAAAATTGACAGGTCTTACCGAAGAATCAGAAAAACTGCAGTCTCGATATTTGGAGAGAAATGAGTATTTTCAAAATATACACGCTCGAGCAGAAGAGGCTGATAGAGAGCTGACTGTCGCTAGGAAAGAGTTAATCACAAGAAGTCAGGCGGATAGCCATATAGAGGCTCAAATTTTATCAAAACAGACCTACAGAGAAACGGTTGTTGAGCGTTTAGAACAGTCGCGATTAGTGAGCGATGAACTCCTCACTAAAACTAATGAGTTTGAAGCCATTCGTAATAAGACCTTTTCCAAGTTGGAAAATCAGAAGCAAATGCAATTGGGCATTATGAATGACGTTGAAAACTTCAAAGAAAACTTAAAATCTGTCGAAGAGCAGTATGAAAAAAAGCTAGTGGAAGTTGAGCACTTTAAAAAAGAGCTCAATGAAGTTTCAGGTAAACTTTATGGATTAGAAAATCTGCAGGACAATTACGAAGGGTTTGAAAAAGGGGTTAAAAGCGTGATGTTGTGGCAACGTCAGCAGCAAGAAGCCCACGCCGACGGAAGTATCGCTTTTCGACCGGTATCAGAAGTAGTAGAGGTGCCTGAAAAGTATGAAATGGCGATGGAGGCCGCATTAGGACAAAGACTCCAAATGTTGTTGTCTGATAGCAGTGATTCTAGCTTGGGTGCATTGGATTATTTGAAAGAGAATCGGTCAGGTCGATCCAGTTTTGTTAACCGCGACATGGCTGTTGTCGGAGATTCATCTTCTTTGGAGCAATTGCGCGGAGAAGAAGGTGTGGATTCTGTATTGAAAGATGTGGTGTCCGTTCCGGAAGAGTACAATGCGCAAATCACAATGTTTTTAAATGATATTGTCATCGTCGATTCTATCCGCTCCGCCTTGCGCTTAAGAAGTCTGTATGCGGGTAAGACATTTGTCACTTTAGAAGGTGATAGTTTAACTGCCGACGGAGTTTTGAGTGGTGGAAGTGCCGAAGGTGCCGATGCCGGAGTGTTGCAGAGAAAGAGAGAAATTAAAGAGCTTTCTCAAAAAAGAGAAGAGTGGGCTGGAAAGCTATCTCTAGCACAAGTTTCCCTTAATAAATTAGATGAGCAAAGAACTCAGCTAGAAGCGCAACTGGAAAAGGCCCGAACACAGCAGAGTGAACAAGAAATTCAAGTAGTTGAATTAAAAAAAGATCTAGAGCGAGCTGAAAATGAGCTCACTAATACTCAACGTGCCTTAGATAAGCAAAACAATGAAATTAATGCGATCGAAGCTCAACTCAATCAGTTGGATGATGCTATCGCAGAGATGGAGTCCTCGAAGCAGGAGATTTTGCAGGCCAAAATAGAGTTGGAGCAAAAGGTAGATGCTCTGACAGAAGAACTGTTTGTTGCAAAAAACGGAGTTGGAGACCTCCAAGAAGAAGTGACCCAGCTTAAAGTAGAAGCAGCATCTAAAGGTCAAGAGCTAGAAGGTGTTCGGTCGCAATACGAAATGGTTGGTAAAAGTCTTCGGGATGTGGAAGAGCAACTGGGACAAATGAGTGAGGATGCGCAAAAAAGTACGGAAAGCCTATCCTCTAACTCAATTTTAATTGAAGAAAAACAGGTGCAGCTGGAACAATATATTTTACTGGCAGAGCAGTCTGAAAAAGCCCTGTCCATAGAAAAAGACGAATACGAGAAACTCTATGAAGGGACGCGTGCCATCGAAGAGCGTGTCAGCACTTCAAACAGAGCTTTGAATGAGTACAAATCTCGAATCAATGAAGCACAACTTAAAGTAGAGCAATTGCACATGAAGGCTCAGTACGTTGTTGACCAGGTTTTGGAGAGATACCATGTCGAATTGTCTGAAAAAGCAGAAGCTCATCGGGACGTTGAAGTTGATTTAAAGGAGCTCGAATCGGAAGTCGGTGAACTTCGCGATAAAATCAATCGAATAGGTGAAGTGAATCTGTCAGCAATTGAAGAATACGATGAACTCTCAGAACGATATAAATTCTTATCTCAACAACATAACGACCTCACCGAGGCCAAAGAGCAATTGAGAAAAGTTATTGATCGTATTAATCGCATTTGCTCACGGCGATTCAAAGAAACCTTTGACTTGGTCAACGAAAGATTTCAAAAAGTTTTCCCCGTCCTGTTCGGTGGCGGTGAAGCCAAATTAATCCTCGTTGAAAATGAAGAAAAAGGTGAAATGGGAATTGATATTGTGGCGAAGCCACCGGGTAAAAAACCACAAAATGTGGGCTTGCTTTCCGGAGGTGAAAAAGCTTTGACTGCAGTGTCGCTGATTTTTTCTATATTCTTGGTTAAGCCATCTCCATTCTGCTTGTTGGATGAGGTCGATGCTCCTTTAGACGATGCAAACGTCATGAGGTTTAACGATCTTGTTAAAGAAATGGCGAAAAGATCGCAGATAATTATTGTGACCCATAACAAACACACGATGAAGGTGAACAAAAAACTTTATGGTGTGACCCAGGAAGAACGCGGTGTTTCGAAAATGGTGAGCGTGGCGCTTGATCAGGCTGAAAGTTTTGCTGATAGAGCATTGACAAGTTAAAACCATGGATTTTGGACTTCTCGTTGTTTTAATGATGGGGATTGCACTATTTGGACTTATTGCTGCAGTCCTCTATTGGTTTCTGCGATATTCCTTTGGAACCGATCAAGAGCAGGCAGAAATGGGTGAAATCAATCGGGTAAAAGATTCTGATAAGTCCCAAAACGGATGACTTTTCAAAAGGGGTTCAATAGGCTCCCAGCTCAATCCGTAATTTAAAGATCGAGGGTTAATATGTTGGATCAACTCATTCCACCAGATCAGCAACCTATAGTTATTGCAATAGCAATCGCCGTGGCCCTTTTGACGGCGGGACTTTATCTACTCTATCGAAGACTGTTTGAGACCGAGGAAAAAGAACCGGAGAGCATTGCTCAGGGCGAAGCCAAAGTTCAAATTCCTAAACCTGCTGAAAAAGAGACTGTGAAGGTTGATTCAGCCAGCCAGCCGACCAGTGAAAAGAAAGTGGCTATTGCGGAAGCTACGGCTTCCAAAAAGGATTCAAGTTCAGCGGCGGCAACTTCCGCTCCACCAGCTAAGGCGACGAAAGATCTCAAAGAAGCTTTGGGGACCACTCGAAATAATTTATTTGGACGAATCAAAACGATTTTTTCCTCTTCGCAGACGATGGGAGAAGATGAACTCGAAGAGTTGGAAGAGATTCTTTATACCAGTGATATTGGCCCTGGAACGGTTCAGCGATTGGTCGAAAGTGTTTCTGAAAATATGAGCCATCAGGAAAAGTCAGATTTTGATTTTGTAAGGCGAGCATTGAAAATGAAATGCTTTCGATTTTTGGTGAAGTGGATGCCAATGACGCAAAAGATTTCGATGCGATGATTGCGAAAACTGACGAAGAAAAACCCCAGGTTTGATGATCGTCGGAGTAAATGGAGCTGGTAAAACCACAACAATCGGCAAACTTGCCCACAGGGCCGCCGTAATGGGCAAAAACCATGGTGGTCGCCGATGACACATTTAGAGCAGCTGCTGGAGACCAACTCAAGGTGTGGACCGAAAGAGCTGGTGTTGAAATATTCTCGCCCGAGGGAGTTAGCGACCCGAGTGCCGTGTTTTGATGCCATCCAAAGTGCTAAATCCAAAGACTTTGATTTGGTGATCATTGATACTGCGGGAAGACTGCACACCCAGGAAAACTTAATGGAAGAGTTAAAGAAAATGAAACGTGTTATGGGAAAACATATAGAGCGTGCGCCCTATGAAACATTAATTGTTTTAGACTCAAACAGCGGACAAAATGCTCTCATTCAAACCGAAAAATTTAATGAGGCACTTGGCCTTTCTGGCGCTGTTTTGACCAAGCTAGATGGTTCGGCTAAAGGAGGGGTGGCAGTGGGACTGGCATCTCAATTTCAACTGCCCATCAAGATGATTGGAGTGGGCGAAGGGATGGAAGACCTGAGACCTTTTGACGCCAATGAGTTTGTGGACTCCATTATTTAAATCCTAGATTTAGATCTAGACAGATTATTTTTAATTCATAAAGAGCAATAGACGTCCGCAATTAAATCATTTATTTGCATGGTCAGGACAAAGGACCGTTATTCGCATATAATAATATACCGATTTATCAACTAGGGAATTTTCTTACATTTTTGGCTCTATCGGAGTTCGGAAATATAAAGGAGAGCGGCATCGGCGACCATAGTAATTTTATAACAATTGTAGGTGGAATTGCTATTTTCCTATTGGGACTGTGTAGTGAGCAATAATTTGCAGAGTCTCTTGGGCAACCGTATGCGGGATGCCATGCAGTTGGTTTCTAAACACAAAGTCTATGGAGTTATCGTGGGTATTTTATTAACCATGATGATCCAAAGCTCCGGGCGGTGACCTCATTGTTGGTAGGTTTAGGGTGCAGGTACTATCACTCTGCTCAAGTGATGAGTGTGATTCTCGGTGTAACCGTGGGAACCACTTTTGTAGTTCAGCTTTTGAGTTTTGAAATTATACAATATGGCCTTTCTTTTTGCCATTTCTTTTTAGTTTATTTTTGAACTCAAAACCCAGTTTGAAAAAAAGCTATGGCTGTATTTATGGGGGTTTGGCCTGATGTTTTGGGGCTTAGAATTAGTATCATTGGGAACTAAAGTTTTAAAAGACGTTGAGATATTTAGAGAAGCTTTGTTGGCCCTTTCTGCGAGTCAGCATTTACTATTATGGTGACTGCACTATTTACGGCGGTGGTGCATAGCTCTGCTGCGACAATTGGTTTTGCCATTGCATTGGCTTCAGGTGGAGCCTTAGAGCTTGATCATGCTATTTACTGGGTCTATGGGGCCAATATTGGTACTACGGCGACGGCCTTGATTGCATCGACAGGAGGAAACTACGTAGGTAAACAGGTTGCCTGGGCTCATTGTTTTTATAAAATTGCCGGAGCGCTATATTTGGATTCACGCAATATTTCGTCGCTTTTATGGCTTCTGACAATATTGGCCGAGCATAGCAAACGCTCATACATTTTTTAATGTGTTTGTGGCTATCGTGTTCTTTCCATTTATTCAATACGGAGCAAAAGTCATCTCTTACCTCATTCGCCCCTCCGACTCAGATAAAGAATTTGGTGTGAAATATTTAGATCGATCCGCTTTTGAAAATTCAACAGTAGCACTTTCATATGTTGAGAGAGAAATTTTAAGAATGGGGGACATCGTTTCCTCCATGGTGGAGTCATCCATTGAATTGTTTAAAAATCAGGACGAAGAATTGGAGGAGAGGATTGTTGAGCGCGATAACCGGGTGGATTTGCTTTTTCGAGAGATTCAAAGTTTTCTTGCCGAAGTGAATGAGAATTTCGATTCGGTTTCCAATAAACGGTTGCTCAATCTAATGATGTTTGCCTCTGATTTGGAAAGCGCCGCTGATGTGATCGACAACTCCATAATGGAGTTAGCCCGCAAGAAGCACGGGCTGAAGCTCCAATTTTCGGACCAGGGGTGGAGGGAAATCAAGGGACTTCATGACGAGGTGTGTCGCGTAGTGAATATGTCCCTGAGTTGTTTTCAAACCGGAGATCTGCAATTGGCCAATCGAATCATCGAGTCGAAGAAGCATATCAGAAAAATGGAGAAGGAATTCAAGAAGTCGCATTTAAATCGCTATTTGGAGGGGAACCCAGATACGATCAAAACCAGCACAATACACCTGGATGCACTCAATGAGTATCGTCGGATCGTTGGCCTGGTCACCAATCATATTTACTCACTGCGAAAGTCAGCGATGAAACGTTTAAAAAGTGAGGCGGATCGGAACTCAGGTGGTTCGCTAAGTTGACCGCCTAACTGACTTATAATACTAATAGAATTTACGGAATGACTTATATTTCAGAGTGATTTGTTTAGGATTATAAATGGCGAAAGTGACTCCTCTTGAAGAGGGTATTTTTGAAGTACGAATAGCGGGATTGCCGATGAGGTTGAAAACCTCTCATTCTGGTGAGAGCGTGAGCCAATTGGTAGATTTGGTTGATGAAAAAATTGACCAAGTTCGCCTAAAAAGTCCAAACACATCTTTTCAAAATAGTTTAATTCTCGCAGCTCTACTTATTGCTGAGGAACAGCTGACCGAGAAGTTGAATTTCAAAGCATCGCTGAATGAACTTAAAGCAGATACCTTGGAAATCATATCTGAAATACAAGCCAGCCCAATACATCAAAAAAATTTAGACGTTTGATACTCATGAACTGAGTTGGGGTGAACTTTGGCAATGTCCAAAACACAACTGAGACAGTCACTGCGTGACTGGAGAAAAGATTTTTTCGGGAGGAGCCCGATAAAAAAGCAGCACTGGAAAAAAGTGGCTGTGACTTTTTGTGCACTTTGTTGAGAAAAACTCAAGGTGCTATTGGTTTATATAAAGCAATGCCGGAAGAGTTTGACGTGTCTTCTGTTGTTGAAAGGCTGGCTGACCGTGAGTTTGCATACCCTCGCATGACAGCTGAGCAGAGTTTAGAATTTGTCTTAAACCCCAGTGAATGGACGACTCATTTATATGGGGTAGACGAGCCTTTGGGTCCAACGGTGAATCTCAATGATCTTGCTGTAATTCTGGTCCCCGGTGTGGCCTTTGACCACCGTGGATTCCGATTAGGCATGGGAAAGGGCTTTTACGACAGAGCCCTCAAGGGTTTTTCGGGAATGACCATTGGGATTGGGTTTAACCAACAGGTACAAAGAGAACCTCTGCCTGTAAATGATTGGGACCTTCCATTGAATTTTATTGTGACAGATCAGTTGGTACTGAATTTAGTTGATATGAAAACTGCTAGTTGAGTTGAAAGGAAATTAAAATGATTGGGGCAATGGAGATATCTACTTTTTTAATCAGCGCTATTGGCGGCTTGATTATTGGTGTTATCGCAGTTTCTATTTATGGAAAAATAATGACGGACAAGAAGAAGGACGAAGCTTCAAAGGAAGCAGATCGAATCATTCATCGAGCAAAGTCAAAAGCTGCAAAAATAGATCGGGAAGCAAAAAACAAAGCTAAAGATTTTGAAAACAGAGCTCGGCGAAATGCAGAGTCGGATATTCGAAAACAAAAGCAAAAAGTTCAGCAAGAAGAAAACAATCTTAAAGATAAAGAACAGCGACTCGAACGGGAATATAAGAAAAAATATGAATTGATCGAGTTAAAAGAAAAAGAACTTGAAGAGAAGAAGGAAAAGCTTGTCATCGGTGAGCAGCGAATTCAGTCCCTCGAGAAGAAACTGGATGAGGAGATTGGTCAAATCGAGAAAAAACTGGAGTCTGTAGCCAATATGTCCTCAGAAGAAGCTAAGAATGAGCTGAAATATATTATGACTGAGGAAGTAGAAAAAGAGATTCACGGTCGATTGAAAGAAATTGAAGAGGCAGGTGAAAGACAGTTCAAAGAAAAATCTCGAAGATTAATGGCCCAAGCCATTGCCCGTTATGCCAGTGAAGTCAGTGCTGAGCGTACTGTAACGACCATCGCAATTAGTGGCGAAGAAATGAAGGGGAAAATCATTGGGCGGGAAGGCAGGAATATACGAGCCCTTGAAGCTTGTTGTGGAGTGGATGTGGTGATTGATGAATCTCCAGATTCAGTGATTATCTCTAGTTTTGATCCCGTCAGAAGAGAAGTGGCAAAAAGATCAATTGACCGATTGATGGAAGATGGAAGGGTTCACCCCGCACGCATCGAGGAAGTCACTGATAAAATTAAATCTGAAATCGTTTCTGAAATGAAAGACGATGGAGAAAAAGCCTGTGTTGATTTGGGGATCATTGGTGTTCACCCAGCAATTTTGAACTTGATAGGAAACCTCAAATATCGCCAAACCGAAACACAAAACTTATATCAGCACAGCATTGAAGTGTCCTATATTGCCGGATTAATTGCAGCAGAACTGGGGACTGACGTAATGGTGGCTCGGCGGGCGGGCTTGCTTCATGATATCGGTCGCTCTATAGACCACACATCGGAGGGAAGCCATGCTATGGCCGGAGCAGAATTTGCGAAAAAGCATGGTGAAAAAGAAAAAATAGTAAAAGCCATTCGCCAGCACGAGGGAGAAGAGCCGGCGAGCAGCTTGTTGTCCCATATTGTACAGGCTGCGAATAACCTGTCGAAAGCTCGACCTGGTGCTCGACGTGAAATGATGGAGAGTTTTATTCGTCGATTGGAAGACCTTGAAAGTGTGGGTAACAGTTTTGATGGCGTGGAAAGAACATTCGCCATTCAAAGTGGAAAAGAAGTTCGTGTTATAGTTGACAGCTCAAAGGTGACTGACGAGCAGGCGAGTATGTTAAGTCGTGATATTTCAAAGAAAATAATGCGAGAGCTGAACTACCCTGGACAAATCAAGGTTGCTGTTGTTCGAGAAACTCGAATCGTTGAACATGCCAGGTAAATATAATGTTTAAATACACTCCAGAGGAACAACTTAAAGAGCTTAAAAAAGGCGTTGAGGAGATAGTTTCTGACGAAGAACTCCTAAATAAGCTGAAAAAAAGCTATGAGTCTAAAGTGCCACTTCGAGTGAAGCTAGGATTTGACCCCTCTCGGCCGGACATACATTTGGGCCACACTGTGGTGTTAAATAAACTCAAACAATTTCAGGATTTTGGTCATCAAGTCGTTTTTTTAATTGGCGACTTTACCGCACTCATAGGCGATCCGACGGGAAAAAACGAAACTCGGCCGGCACTAACAAGACAGGAAGTTGAAGAAAACGCGAAGACGTATGCTTCTCAGGTTTTTAAGATTTTAGACGAGGGCAAGACAGAGCTAAGATACAATACCGAGTGGATGGACAAAATGTCTTCTGCTGACATGATAAAGCTCATGAGTCAGTACACTGTTGCACGAATGCTGGAGCGAGATGATTTTAGTAAGCGCTTTAAGGGACACCAATCAATCAGCATTCACGAGTTTTTATACCCTCTGGTTCAAGGCTATGACAGTGTAGCATTGAATGCCGACATAGAACTGGGTGGTACTGACCAAACATTCAATTTGCTAGTAGGTCGAGATTTGCAAAAAGTTGCAGGCCAAGCACCGCAAGTCATCATAACCGTACCAATTCTTGAGGGATTGGACGGAGTTAAGAAAATGTCGAAATCACTCGACAATTACATTGGTGTCGAGGAAAGTCCACGGGAGATGTTTGGTAAAACCATGCGGCTCTCTGACCAATTGATGATTCGATATTACAATCTATTGACGGATAAGACTGTCGCTGAAGTGGAAGCGCTGGAGAATAATATAAAGTCTGGTTCAGTCCACCCAAGGACAGCAAAAGTTGAGTTGGCGAAGTTTTTTATCAAGCGTTTTCATAGCGAAGAGGCTGCTGAACAAGCTGAAGAAGAGTTTAATCGAATTTTTGTCGATAAAGGTCTGCCGGACGAAATACCCGAATATAAAATGCCACCTCAGTCCGGTTTATGGGTTTGCAAGTTGTTAACGGACCTTAAATTGACATCTTCAAACTCGGAAGCCCGCAGAATGATCCAGTCAAAGGCCGTTGAGTTGGATGGGGAAAAGCTTTCTGACTTCAATTTGAAGTTAGAACTGTCCTCTGGTGACAACAAAGTTTTTAAAGTTGGAAAAAAGAAATTTGCTCGTTTAATTGTGGATTGATAGATGAAAGTTAAATTTGTACCTCAAAATGTTGAAGTTGAAATTGAAACACATGAGACTGTGTTTGATGTTGCCGTTAAAAATGGAATTTACATTAAAACAGTATGTAATGGAGTTCCAAGTTGTGCCGAATGTAGAGTGAGAGTTGTAGAAGGTGAATATAATGTACTGCCGCCTTCGCAAAAAGAAAAAATCCTCATTGGAACAGCTCACTTTATTGACCAGCGAAGACTTTCTTGCCAGCTACATTGTTTTGGGGATATCACAGTGGACTTGTCCGAACAGGTTGAGAAGCAGAAAACTGAGGGTATTAAGAAGCGCTTGAAGTCAGGCGTTGTTATTGATGAGACAAAATCCAATGCTAAAAGCGGCAACCTCCTAGATCAGGATGAAGAACTTATTAAAGAAGTCGACAAAGAAGTGGGTGAAAGCTTTGAAAGTGACGAAGCTCAAGATAAATCTGCCATTGAGTTACTGAAAGCTGAAACTACAGAAGATGATTTGAAGCCTGGACATAGAGGCAGACGTCACAATAATAAGAGTGGCGGCAGAAATAGAAACCGCAATGGCGGTGATCGAAACCAAAGAAATCGGCACAATAACAATGGCGATTCACCGAGAAAACAATCTGCTGATGGCAACAGTGAGGGGCGAAGAGAAGCTAAAGGTGGAGACCGAGATTCTCAAAAACGAGAGGGACAAGGTAAAAACCGCAATAGAAATCGCAATAGAAACAATAAGAATCGAAACAGAAACCGCGGTGGTGATAATCGCGGAGGTAAAGGCGAATCGTAATCGAGTGTTAATTAAACAGCGAAACTGGAGCCACAGCCGCAGTTTTTAGTGGCATTTGGATTATTAAAAATAAATCCTTTGCCATTGAGTCCGCCCTCATAATCTAAAGTCATTCCCATCAAATAAAGTAAACTCTGGGAGTCGATCACAATTTTTTCATTGTGCATTTCAATGGTCTTATCGTTATCTTGAGAACTTTGATCAAACGCCAATTTATAAGAGAATCCGCTACATCCGCCTCGTTTAACACTAACGCGCAAAAATGCATGGGCCGGTTGACCCTCTTCATCGCGAAGTGCCGATATTTTTTTTGCTGCAGTTTCTGTAATTTGAACCATAAAAACCTCTATACTTAACCTTTTTAGTATAGCACAGGGAAATTATAAAAATCCAATTTCGTGTATTAGATTATCACTGCCCTTTCGGCGGGGAGGGCTGATTAATATTATCAAGTTAAATCAAATAGTTACAGCGCTCGATTGGGTGTGACATGTTTTTTTTTATGCATTCCAATTATTTTTTCAAGGGCAAAATCTACATCTTTTTCAGAGGTAAATCGACCGAGTCCAATTCGAATGGTCGCTTGAGCAAGGGCATTATCGAGCCCAATTCCTTGAAGGACATAGCTTGGCCCTTTTTGTGTGCTACAGGCTGAGCTGGAACTTAGCGCAATACCGGCAAGTCCCAGTGAAAAGTCGTCAGCAGAGAGTTGTCCAAAAGAAAAACTCACGTTGTTATAGAGACGATGTTTAGGGTGACCATTGAGTCGAGCGCCGGGGCACTCTTTTAATATCGTATTGATGATTTTTTGCTGAAGAGAAAAAATTCTCTCACGGTCGCTGGCACCTTCAGCTTCACAAAGCTCACAGGCCTTTCCTAAGCCGACGATACCGGGAACATTCAAAGTGCCTGGACGAATTCCTTTTTCTTGAGAGCCACCAACTGTAAACGGTGTAATCTGAATGCTAGGGTTGCGTTCGCAAATATAAAGCGCTCCTATACCTTTAGGGCCATATATTTTGTGAGCCGAAAGGGAAAGCATGTCTATGCTCGTTTTCTCCAAGTCGATAGGTATTTTACCCACGGCTTGAGCGGCATCGACGTGAAAGAGGACGTCGTTTTTTTGGCAGACTTTTGCGATTTCTTCGACGGGGTTAATAGTGCCAATTTCATTATTGGCCCACATGATACTTACCAATTTAGTATTGGGTCGAATGGCCTTTTCTACTTGCTCGGGATGAATCATCCCATATTCATCAGGGTCAAGAAATGTGACCTCACAGCCCCAAGTTTTAAGCCTTTCACCAACCTCAAAGACGGCTTTGTGCTCAATGGTACTAGTAATGAAATGAACAGATTCATTTGCCGACTGGCTGGGGCAAATAAAATTAAACAAATATCCGATGATGGCTAAATTGTTACTTTCAGTGGCGCCACTGGTAAAAAGTATTTCTTTAGGTTTGCAATGGAGGAGTTGGGCGACTTGGCGACGGGCTTCTTCGACGGCCTTTTCCGCCTCCCGCCCGTAAGTATGGTTCGCGCTAGAAGCATTTCCAAATTTATCTTGAAAGTAGGGGAGCATAGATTCGGTAACTCGAGGATCTATGGGGGTTGTGGCGTTATTATCAAGGTAAACTGGCTTCGTCATAGCTGTCGTAATCCTCGTGAATTTTAATATGGTTTTATTTGCATTTACGCACTCCCTGGCGAAACAGTCAATCCTGAGCCTCCCCCACGGGTAAATGAGATATATAGTTTTTATAGAGTGCAATGTGAGCTCATCGGAAGGGCAAAATGACCTGTGATATTGTAGTTTTGCCTTGCCTGGATGGGCGGATTTGGGGCACTTTGTTATGTCTGTAACCAAAGGAATACACCATGGCAGATTGGAATGATTTAGATCTATATAATCCAACCGAAGAGCATAAAATGCTGCGTCAAATGGTTCGGGAATTCACTCAAGGTGAAGTAGAGCCTCAGGCAGAGAGTTTTGATAGGAAAGAAGAGTTCAACCTCCCGCTTTTTAGAAAACTGGGAGAAATTGGGCTGTTAGGGATTACTGTTCCAGATGAATATGGTGGGGCGGGTATGGATGCCATGGCCGCAGTTATTGCCCACGAAGAGCTTTCCACTTCGGACCCGGGTTTTTGCTTAGCTTATTTGGCCCACTCCATGTTGTGTGTAAACAATTTAGCGGTGAATGGTTCAGAAGAACAAAAACAAAAATACCTACCCGGTTTATGTTCCGGTGAACTAGTGGGTTGCATGGCTATGAGCGAACCCCATGTCGGAACAGATGTTCTGGGCATGAAAACCAAGGCCGTTAAAAAAGATGGTGGCTATGTTATTAACGGGCAAAAAATGTGGATCACAAATGGAGTGTTGGATGAGAAAGGGACTCGTGCGGACCTAGTTTGGCTGTACGCGTGTACCGGACAAAATGAAAAAGGTCGACCTGAGCTATCCACATTCCTTGTGGATAATTCTTGTGATGGCTACAAAGTAGGACAAAAAATTCAAGACAAGACAGGTATGCGTGGTTCAAATACCGCGGACTTGGTTTTTGAAAATGCTTTTGTTGAGGCCAATGCTCTAGTTGGTAAAGAGGGTGAGAGCATGCACCATATGATGCGAAACTTAGAGATCGAAAGATTAACCTTGGCCGCGATGAGTTTAGGTATCGCACGAAGAAGTATCGCAGTGATGCTCAAGTACGCCAACGAAAGAGAAGCCTTCGGTAAGCCCATTGCTGCTTTTGGGCAGATCCAAAAATACATTAGCGATAGTTATGCTCAATATATGGTATGTAGCCTACGTCTCCACGATGTGGCTCGAAAATTGGATCTTAAAGCGGGTGGCCAAAGAGTGGATTCTGACGGTGTGAAACTTGTCGCCACAACCATGGGTAAGCAGGTGGCAGATAATGCCATCCAAGTTCTTGGTGGATATGGATATGTGGGAGAATACACCGTGGAGCGCCTATGGCGGGATGCCAAATTACTTGAAATTGGCGGAGGAACTCTAGAGTCCCATCAAAAAAATATAACAAAAGATTTAAGTCGTAATCCGGAGCTGGTTGTTTGATGGCAAGATTGGGCGAAAAATGGAGAACCATGCAGTGTGTGAAGGGCTTTATGCTGCCCTTTGTGGTTCTTCTTTGCGTTTCATCGAGCTTTGCCGATCAACTGTCTTCGCAGATTGATTTGGTTGTAAACAAGGCGCTGGAGAATCACAAGTTCGTTGGAGCTTCGATTTTAGTTGTGGAGCCGGGTGGTCGAATTCTAAAAAAACATTTTGGCTTTCGAGATCGGGAGGCCCAAATATCTCCTGATGAAAATACGCTTTACGAATTGGGTTCTATTACCAAGCCACTCACTCGAATTCTTTTGGCCACTCAAAATAAGATTCAACTTAACGATAAACTTTCAAAACATTTACCAAGTCCTTATCGATCTCCGGCACCTCTGGGGCAAGAAATAAAAATTATTGATTTAATTACTCATACGGGAATTAAATTTTCTGTACCCTGTACGGTGAGAAAGCCAAATCTCAGTGAAATGAAGTGTTTCGGCGTGAATATAGATGGAGAGCTTTTAGATCCATACATCAATGTCACCCGCGAAAATCTCTTCGAGTTCGTCAATGAGTACAGCTACACCGTTGAAGAGCTGCCTGAGTACTTTAAAAAGCCGGGTTTTTACTACTCTTACTCTAACGTTGGCATGGGGTTGGTGGGAGAATTGCTGGCTCAAAGCAATGGGACGACTTATGAAGATATGCTGAAGTCGAAAGTACTTCAGCCTCTAGGTATGCAAGACACAACAGTCACGTTGCCTTGTGAGAGTACGGGTAGCTGTAATAATGTGGCGAAGGTTTACGGAAAAAACCTTTTACTGGCGGACTGGTCCGGAAAACCCCTATGGCATTTGCCGGGTATGGCCGGAGCCGGTGGTGTGCGGTCCAATCTCAAAGACATGCAAGTTCTATTAACTTCTGTACTGAATCCGAGTCAAAGCCCTCTCCGAAAAGAATTGGCGACTTCGATGACGAAATTGAGCATTGCAACTCAACGACATAATTCAAATATCTGTAAAGAGGGCGAAAATTCTCTATCGGATCTTTGTAACCCGAAACTAATGGATCTTTATTATGGTTGGGAGTCTGTACCCGGACATTCAGAACTGTTCCATGGTGGGCAAACTGGCGCGAGCCAATCGATGATGTTGTTTTCTCCGGGAGAGTCTTTTGGCGTCGTCATTCTCTCTAATTCAAAAGTCGGTATGGGGGAGCAGACGAAGTTTCACTTTCCCAACGATTTAGCTTTGTGTATTTACCAGTTAGCTGGAAGAAGACTTTCGGATAAAGACTTTTGCCAAAAATCCATGAACATAGAATCTACCCCTCAGTAACCAATAGGGGGGATTTACAAAGCATCTATAAACTGTTGCGCCGACTCGACTATTTGTTGAACTTCGTCGTGGTCCTTTAAATTGTGGTGCTTTTTGTAACCCTTAAGCAATACCGTGCCTTTTTCAACAATGGTGTTTGCCACTTGAGTTTTTTGTTGAAGGCTTAATTTGGGATTTTCTAAAAAAGGTTTAAGGGCTTTTACGCGCCAATAGTCCATTGCAAAATATTTTTTAGAGAGCTGATCGTCGTGGCCGCCGTATTTGACAATGAGCGGTTTTTCGCTAAATGCCACTGGGTGCTGACTACAAATTCTCAACCATAGATCATAGTCCTCACAAACGGGAAAACTTTCGTTAAAGCCTCCCATGTCATCAAAAACAGATTTTTTAACAAGGCTCGCAGACGGGCTGATACAACACAAGGGAAGGCATTTTTCGAAAATCCAGCCCCCTTGCTTTTCGTGTTTTTTCATCGGATTGACTCGAACACCATTGCGAACCCATAGCTCCTCGCTGTGAACTATGGCACAGTCTGGATTTTCTTCAATGAGTTGGATTTGGGTCTCGAGTTTTTCGGGGAGCCATTCGTCATCGCTATCAAGGAAAGCCAACCAATCACCAGAGGACTCTCTGGCGGCCAAATTTCTGGCAGCACTCACGCCCTGGTTTTCTGTGAGATCACCCTAAAAATCGATCATGAGGGAATTTCTTCTCGTTGAGTTCCTCGAATTCATTGAGCTTCGAATAGAGCTTGGTCGGTAGAGCCATCATCAATCCACGATCAATTCCAAGGGTAGGTAGGTTTGATTTAACACAGAATGAAGGCGCCTGGCACAACATTGGCTCGGTTATAGGTAGGGACAATGACTGAAATTTTTGGCTATCCATGGTGCTTCCCAATAATAAAAAATGCTAAATAGATGCAAAACTCTTTGATATCAATTCCTTTTTACGCCAATTTAGCGGCTTGTGTCAAAAGAGTTGTTGGTTCCTTTTTAAGGGAGTGGGTTCGTTGTTTTTTGAAGGATCTGAAAAAAAGGTTGAGATTGTTTTCAAAGGCCGTGATTTGCGCAAAATGGGTGTGACGTTTGGGAAGATATGTGGGCCCAATCAAATGCTCAGATTTTATCCACAATTTCCAATGAATACTGTGATGCTTACCTCCTTCTCAGAATCGAGCCTGCTTGTTTGGAGAGACCGGCTATTGATGATCACCTGCGGAGAAACCACCTTAGTCCATGCCGTGAACTTTTTTTTGGACGAATTAGGAGCTGAAGGAATCGAATTTTTAACCTTTCAACGTAAAAACGAATACAAACCGGAAAACCAAGTGACTTCATTTGGTGAGGACGTAAAGCTTCTCCAAAAGCGAATCAATGGCAATGCCTATCAGTTTGGTAAAGCCAACGGTCACCACATGTTTTTGTTTCACCTCGATCAGCCGTATCAGCCGCCGTCGGGGACGTGACCCTGAAATCTTAATGTACGGGCTAGATGGTCCCAGTAAAAAAGCCTTTGGTGGCGGTTGTGAAACTGTTGAGCAGGCGCGAAAATTGACCCAAGTGGATCAGATTTTTGAAGGGTTCGAAATTGATGATTACTTGTTTCAGCCCTGCGGATATTCTCTCAATGCCCTTCGTGGTTCCGAATACTATACCATTCATGTGACTCCTCAGGATGTTGGAGCTTATGTGAGTTTTGAAACCAATGTCCGCATTGATCAAAACTATCTGCCGGTATTAAAAAGGGTCATTGAAGTGTTCCAACCCAGCGCTTTTGATGTGATAGTATTTCGCACGCAAAATCAGGAGTTTCTAGACGTCCCAGGCTACAGCCTCGAATCTGCTGTGAAGCACGATACCATTCAAGGATATCATGTGAATCATTGCAAGTTTGCAGCGACTCCAGTGAATCCAAAAAGTATTTTTAAGTCAAACAAAGCCGTCCCCTTGGAGATTGAAAATGAGTGACTCAAATAAAGAGACCTGGTTCGAAGAAAAATACAAAGATTATCTAGGAATTCGATATAGGTATTCGAAATCTCTTTTCAGTGGGCAAAGTGAGTTTCAAAAGGTGGATGTGGTCGACACCATCGGCCACGGCAAAATGCTGTTTAATGATAAGTTGGCGATGATCTCTGAAAGAGATGAATTTGTGTACCATGATATGATCACACACGTGCCACTGTTTGTGCACCCGAACCCAAAATCTGTTCTTGTTATCGGCGGTGGGGATGGCGGTACGGCCCGTGAGGTTCTACGCCACCCCGAAGTGGAAATATGTGTGATGGTTGAAATCGACGAAATGGTTGTGGATGCTTGTAAGAAGCATATTCCTCAAACATCGAGAGTGTTTTCTAACCCCAAATTAGATTTAAAAATTGAAGACGGGGTTAAGTTTGTTGCAGAGACAGATCAAAAGTTTGATGTGGTCATTGTTGATTCAACGGACCCGATCGGGCCGGCACAGCCGCTGTTTAGCGAAAAATTTTATGGGGATGTTAAAAGAATTCTCAACCAGGATGGGATTGTCGTGTCCCAGGGGGAGTCGCCATTTTACAATGAGCCCGAACAACTCTCATTATTCCAAATTTTGAACTCTCAATTTAGTTTGGTAAAATTTTATAACTTCACTAATTTGACCTACCCGGGTGGCTTATGGTCATTTTCTTTTGCATCAAATAAGTTAGATCCCATTGAAAACTTTGACCGACAAAGAGTCGACGCATCTGGTTTGGAGTTTAATTACTACAATGCTGACATTCACACTGCCGCTTTTGCACTACCGACGTTTCAAAGAAAGCGTTTTGAAACTTAAAACTGGATACTAAAGTCAGATTAAAAGTTCGTACAAAAATCTAGCTTTCTCGCGGATTTTTAGAGCGCAGCAGAATCAAGGCAGGTAAAACGTTCTGTATTGATAAATCTAGAATGCGGTGCCGAAGCGCTCTTGCTTGTTATAGTCGAAAAACATCCCCGTTTTATAATATATCCTCTCAGCAAATTCATAACTGGGGAGTACGTGTTTTTTGAACAGGCGCCAAAACTCTTCGGGGTTTTCATTGAGCAGGGTGTGATATTTTTCGGACGAAAGAGATGCGAATTTTCTTTGCGGCAACATACGCTTCTCTTGAGCTTTGATGATGCTGAGTTTTTCCATTTTTTGCCAATAGAGAAGCTGCAATTTTATTCGTGTTCTTTCCGCACGGATCTGTTGGTTTTTTTCGGAGCTGGGTTGAGTGGAAATTTGATAGTCTAAATCCTTGGCCCACTCCTCGGGTTTGTATTCGATCATTTTAAATACTGCGACGAGGTCTTCAGTGTTTATATTTATTTCTTCAGGTTTGTACATTTCTTTTATGCAATGGTTTTTGTCATAGGAGCTTCCACTGAGAAATGGTGTGCAAACAGGTTTGACGCCGTTGCAGTAGTTGGGGTTTTGCGTGCTGGCTGCTAGAGCGAGGTGACACTCCGATTGCAATAAATGGATTCGGCTTCCTTTTGGGTTATCAATGTTTTTCCAAGAACTCATTTTATGAATTTTTTCACAGAGATAGGGGTTGCCGGTGTACTTGACGAGAGCGAGATATGTATACTCGCCGGAGTTAGCCGCAGTTATGGCGGGGATCTCGAATGATTCGCAGTTGGGGTCACGATGCTTTAATACATCCAGTTTGTTTTTTATAAAGTTTTGCAAAAGGGGGGCGAGCTCTTGTGCGTACGCCTGCGAAGAGATTAATAAAAAAGTCAGTAAAATCAGAGGCCTAATCATGGATTCTCTATCGGAACTCCGCATTTTTGAGATTAGTTGTTTCAGAATGATCTGGACCCCTTCAGATTCGAAATATATTTAACATTCCCAATACTTTTCCGAAAAGAATTAGGACTAAGAACCAGTAAGGACGTGAATGAACCTGTTCAACCGGCTCGGCGCAATCTTGATCACACTTTCGGTATCTGTACAGATGTCAGATCAAGACCCATATCATCACAATTTGTCTCAGGATGATAAAAAGATTTTTCAATCTGCCGTGGAGTTGTTCAAATCAGGCTGCGGCGATCTGTCTGTTGGTGAATTGCCAAACAAATCAAAATGCATTTTGGGTGCAAAGCGCCTAAAAACAATCGTTGAAGCGAACCCCACGGTGGTGGAAGCCCATATTTTGTTGGCGGAATTGTATTTATATCAACCGGCACAGATTCATTGGGGAGAAGACAGCATTGCAATGCGGGATAAAAATTTAAAAATTGGCTACAAACACCTTATGAACGCTTTGGATTTTGATCAAAAAAATCAAAAGGGACTGTCACTGTTAAAAATGTATCGGGATATTTATAAATCAGCCCAAACCGCAGGGCGTGAGTCGAAACCAAAAGATACTCTTTAATTTAAATCATCAACGCTTGAAATTGATCGAAACTTTTCTTCTTGGCCTGAAGCTTGAACAAGAAATGCAGATAAATTGTCATCTCCATAAATTCGGGCAAAATCTATGGAAGAGTAGCCAGACTCATTTTTTATCAGAGGGTTGGCCTGATGCTCTAGGAGCAATTTAACAATTTTACGATGTCCATTCAGAGAGGCCCCCATTAGTGCAGTATCTTTATTATGATCTTGGGCATTGGGGTCCATACCCATATTCAAATATCTCTCAACAGTGGCGATTTCACCCTGCTCGGCCGCATATACAAAGTTGGCTACGTGAAGAAGATTAAACGGTTCGCCCGGCCTTTCGGTATGCTCGATCCTGGCGAAATCACTATAACTTTCTTCTATCGTCGGTTCATAAACGACAGCGGTGAACATGGCCACGCTTAAAACAAATAAAGTCCCAAAAAAATAATCAGAAGTTCTTTTACCTGACAAAATGACTCCAGTTATAATGACGAGTAAAGTTCGAAAAACGATTAAAAATTTATTCGCTCTAGACTCTCCTATACTATCGGCTTAATCAGCCTCAGACTTAAGGGCTCGAATCTATAGATAGAAGCGACACAAGGAATGGGTCCAGTAGGGGACCTGGACTTTAGTGAGCTTATGAGAATATTAATGGCAATGTTAAAACATAAGGTTTCGAATTGGCTGGAAGTACGATTTTTTCAAGGAAATCACTGACCAGATCTTCGGCCTCTTCACATTGATCGAGGTGACCAGTAAAAGTAAAACTAGTGCGTTCAGAGCGCTCTAAATTACCGTTTTGACTAAAATACAGCTTATAACTGCAAAGCCCTTGAATCGTATCAAACTTTGCAAGGTTTTCGATGAGGGGCTCTAATTGAGTGTTGAGAGAATCTATGAGCTGCTCTTCGTCTTCGAAGTCAGTCACAAATGGGCGTGGTTCAGTGAACCAACCATGTAGTACCAATCGAGCTTCCAGAGGGTCATTACTTCCTCGAACGGGCTCCACGCGGTGAGGGAAACGAGGGTCGAAAAGCGTGAGCCGATTAAAATTAGGATCGATGTACTCACAGATTTCATCTCTCTCAAGCCCTTTTGAGGCATCAAAATTTTCCCAGTAATTGAGAATCGAGGGTTTCAAAAGTTGAGTGCGCCCTCCTTCAAATGTGCGATCTTTGGGGCTCAATGAAAAAACAAAAGCCCAAGGCCCATGGGGCACGTCGGCATGCCAGTTTTGAAAATCCCCATCTTTATAATAACTCAACCACGGTGGAGAAATATCATAGCATCCGAGGTTTTCGCGACCCCACTGCACAAGGTATTCGTGGAACTTTTGATACATATCCTCTGGAAAATAATGATAAGGGGGTGTTCTTGTTAGGCAGTATTGATCTTTGATATACCAGTTGTCCCAGACAAATCGCATTTCATGGGCTTCCCGCGGATCAGAAAATTGAGCTTCGAAAAAATCACGCAACTCTTGCGCATGAGAATAAAAATTATCCAATGTGATAATGTGTCGATTCATGCTTTGTGTTTACAGAGAACAGATCCTCGTGTCAGTATTAAATTAATGATAGCCAGTTTAAAGTATCGTCATTTTGTAAAAAAACTATTTTGGTATGGGTTTTGGGCGCTCATTTGCGCTGAATTAATCGTAGTGAGAAGCAACTACGAGGGGCTTAGAGATGCTGACTGGATCACGGCTACGGTAAAATTCTATTGGCCTCTGGGGTGATTTTGTCATTGTTTTATCGATTGATGGTTTATGTACGCCCTCGCGTTTTTTCTAAATACGATGTTCACTCTGACCATATTGAAATCTGGAATGGCAAAAAATGTAAGAATATTGAATTCAGTCAAATTGCACGCATTCGATTTTCTTGGACGAGCCCTCGGTTTCTCGGGGGCTTTACAGTAATTTTGAAAACCGGACAGCGATTTTTATTTTCTTCAATTCTAGAAGATTCACAGATTGTGCTGACTCAAATTAAAAATCACTCCCCCGCGTTGGTGAGTGAAGAAGAGTACTCTCGTTATTTAAAATTGACCCAATGGACTCCCCATGCCTGGGATCGAATTAAAGAGCGATTCGGTCAAGTGCCTTTGGTTTTAGTAAAACTCTTTGCACTCCCACTCATTGTAGCCTTCGCTTATTGCTATCAGCAGTCGGGGAGTTTGTGGGGAAACGAAGTGGTTTTATTCTGGTGGGTCCTTCTTGGCTGTTTTGTGTTAAACCTCATAGTTGCGTTGGCTCTCAATGTGATTGAAGAGCGTGTCGCAAGCTCAACATTCTTCAAAAACAAGGCTCGAAATAAAGAGTTGGAGAAAAAGGTCTTTCTATTAACCACGGCAGTGCACTTTTTGTTAGCAGCGTTGAGCGTGATTTTTACAATGTTTTAGAATCAAGTGGTCTGAAGTAAGAGTCAAACGTCTCAAATGAGAACAGTTTTCACTGGCCGCATTGCGCATTTTTCTCCTATGACAAAGCTGTGACAAAACAGGGTGTAATTCATTGTAATCTCTAATTATGGTCTCTCAATTAAAGGTTCTCCACTGTAACAGAAAGTCTCTGAAAGGGGTCACGAATCCTTGGTTCCGTTGGGAGACCTGCTTGAGGCAAATAATCATTGGCCACTCACAGTGGAGTTTAGAAAGTTTGCCCGATTCCGTAGATGTTTATGAGGCTGAAGAAGCCTATCAGTTTTTAGTTGAAGTGGGATGTGGATTACAATCTCCCATGTTAGGAGAAACTGAAGTTTTTGGGCAGTATAAGAAGTTTTTAAGCCAAATTCAGTCGGTCGCTACAGATCAGAATAAATGGTTGGTCGACCTTTTAGATAATATTCGATTGGACATCAAAAAAATTAGGAACCAATATTTAGTGGGATTGGGGAGCCAGAGCTACGGAAGCTTGGTTCGTAAAAAAACGAAAAGTGCCTCCGGCATTAGTTTTATTGGTTCTGGTCAATTGGTTCAAGAGATTTTGCCCTGGGTGGCAAAGCATCCTGGTCATATTAATGTGTACTGTCGTCACCCCGAAAAATACCAACAATTTGCTGAACAGTTTCAATTTGCAGAGTGGCTCAATATCAACTCACTGGAAAATCGATGTTTGTTGCAGGAAGTGGTAGTGATTTGTGCTCCAATGACTGCGGTAGAAATTGGCAGCTTGCTTACAAATTCCAATGTCGAACTCTTGACGGTCATTGATTTGCGCGGGGAGTCCTCTTCGGATCCAATTTCAGATGTTTATAGGGTTGAGTCCTTGGAACAACTTCTTTCGCAAATTAAAAATAATCGAATGCAGGCCGACCAAAAAGTATCTCAAGCGAGAGGTTTCATTGTGCAGCTATTCAACAATAATTCAGTCTATGGGTGACCCTGTGGTCCATTCATAATATGCTTTTTATATGAAAATAACGATAGCATCTAGAAAGAGTGCATTGGCGCAAATACAATCCCGAGCTGTTGGAAATGCATTATTGGCTCATCATCCACAGTTGGTTATCGACTATAAGTTTTCCGCTTCAGCAGGCGATAAAGATCAGGATCGTGAATTGACCTCGTTTGGTGATAAGGGGGCGTTCACGAGTGATTTTTATCAAGGACTGGTCGACGGGAGTTATGACTTGGTTGTTCACTCCTGGAAGGACTTGCCAATTGAGAGTCGCCCTAAAACGAAGAT